>PMJK01000096.1 GCA_003158505.1 Holophagaceae bacterium
GAGGAAGGCGAGTGGCTGCGTAGCATGTACTACGCTAAACGAGCCTGACTAAGCATGGCGACGCCCGCCACCCCCCGCCCGGAGGGATGAAGCCAGCCGGGCGCCCCGCGGCGTCAGGACCCTTGAACAACGAACCACGTTGCCCTGCGGGCCCTTCCTTCTCGGTATCGCCTAAGGCGATACACGAGACAAACTGATATCTGCGGTGCATCCCAGCTGGCTTCATCGCGGCACCGTCGGGTTTTGTTATGAGCTCTTACAGAGTAGGATGACCCCTCAGCCAACCCCCATGAGAGGAGATGCCATGACGACGCGCAGGGATTTTCTTGCAACCACCGGTTTGGTGACCGCTGGTGTCCTCGCGGGAACATCGACGGGTCTTGCAGCCAAGGACACGCCGTCCACAAAGACATTCAAAGGGTCCCATGAACTCCCCAAGAACCTGACCCTCCTGTCCATCGACAACGGGGATGGAACTGAAACCCTCGGGGTCAAGACGGGCAAGGGCATCCTTGATGTCAGGAAGGCNNCAGCTTGGCTTGAGGAATCGAAGATCAAGTTCGGCCGGTTGTTTACCCATCCCGGGAAAATCGTATGTGTCGGCCTCAATTACAAACGCCATGCCAAGGAAGTGGGCATGAAGGAACCCCGGGTGCCACCGCTGTTCAACAAGTACAACAACGCACTGGCCGCCCACAACTGCACCATCACCTTGCCACCCAAAGACGTCGCCTATAAATTCGACTACGAGACGGAGCTGCTGATCGTCATGGGCAAGGCTGCCCGGAATGTACCAGAAGCCGACGCCTTGAACTACATCGCTGGGTACTGCACTGCGAACGATTTTTCCGCACGGGATCTGCAATTGGAGACACCGAGCGTCCAATGGATGATCGGCAAGACCCTCGATAAGTTCGCGCCCATCGGGCCCTACTTCGTGTCCGCCGATCTGGTGGGCGACCCGAACAACCTGAAACTCGAGACCCGCGTCAACGGCGAAGTGCGCCAGTCCTGGAACACCAACGACTTCATCTTCAACACGCAACAGATGATCGCCTACATCTCCAAGCACTGGACCCTGGAACCGGGCGACATCATCTTCACCGGCACCCCCCATGGGGTCATCCTGGGTTATCCGAAAGAGAAGCAGGTCTGGCTGAAGGCCGGCGACGAGATCGTCAGCTCCATCGAGAAGCTGGGTGAGCTGAAATTCCAACTAGCCTGACCTGTCGTCCAGATCCTGATATTGCCTAGAAATGCGCATGCTCGGTGCGCCGGATGATCTCGTCCTGCAGGGCCTCCGAAAGGTCGCAGAAATAGTCACTGTAGCCCGCCACCCGGACGATGAGGTCCCGGTATTGTTCAGGTTTGGCCTTGGCTTCGCGCAGCTTCGAGGCGGTGACCACGTTGAACTGCATGTGGTGGCCATCCAGCTTGAAGTAGGAGCGCACGAGGCTGTGGAGGTGGTCGATGCCCCCTTCCCCTTCCAGCAGGCTGGGCGTGAACTTCATGTTCAACAGGGTGCCGCCGGTCTTCACGTGATCCATCTTCGCGGCGGACTTGAGCACGGCCGTGGGGCCTTGGCGATCCGCGCCCTGCACGGGGCTGATGCCCTCGGACAGGGGCTCGCCCTGCCTGCGGCCATCGGGGGAGGCGAGGCAGACCTGGCCGAAGTAGACATGGCAGGTGGTGGGCAGCATCTCCAGGCGATAGGCGCCGCCCTTGGTGTTGGGGCGCCCATCGATGGCCTGGAAGAGCATCTTGAAGGTGCGCGTCATTTGTTCGTCGGCGTAGTCGTCGTCGTTGCCGTACTTGTGGGTCTTGTTCACCAGCCGCTGGCGCAGGGCCTCCTGATCATCGAAGTCGGCATCCAGGATCCGGACGAAGGTCGGCAGGGGCAGGTCTCCCTTGTCGAAGGCCACTTCCTTCAGGGCGGAAAGGCTGTCCGCAATGCTACCGATGCCCACCGCCTGGATGAAGCTGTTGTTGTAGCGCGCGCCGCCGGCATTGTAGTCCCTGCCATTGGCGATGCAGTCATCGGTGATGACGGAGAGGAACGTGTGCGGCATGCGCAGGGCATAGAGGCGCTCGATGATCTGGTTGCCCCGGATCTTCACGTCCAGGAAGTGACGCACCTGGTCCTCGAAGGCGGCGAAGAACTCCTCGTAGTTCTTGAACCCGGCGGGGTCGCCGGTCTTCGGGCCGATCTGCTTCTGGGTGCGGGGGTCGAACCCATCGTGCAGCGCCAGCTCCAGCATCTTCATCAGGTTGAAGTAGCCCGTGAGGATGTAGGCCTCCTTGCCGAAGGCGCCCACTTCCACGCAGCCTGAACAGCCCCCTTCCCGCGCGTCCTCCAGGGTCTTGCCCTGGCGGAGCTGCTCTTCCACCACGGCATCGGCGTTGAAGAGCGAAGGGAACCCGTAGCCGTTGCGGATGACCTTCAGGGCATGCTTCAGCACCCTGTCCGGTGTCCTGCGGGAGACCTGCATGTTGCTGCTGGGCTGCAGCAGATGCATCTCGTCGATGATGTCCAGGAGGAGATGCGTGAGCTCGTTGGAGCCGTCGCTCCCGTCCGGCAGGAGCCCGGCCAGGTTGAGGTTGGCGAAGTCCGTGTAGGTGCCGCTTTCGGCGGCGGTCACACCTACCTTGGGGGGAGCGGTGTGGTTGTTGAACTTCACGAAGAAGCACTCCAGCAGTTCCTTCGCCTTGTCCCGGGTGAGGGTGCCTTCGGCCAGCCCCTTCTGGTAGAAGGGCCAGAGATGCTGGTCCAGATGGCCGGGGCTGTAGGCATCCCACCCATTCAACTCGGTGATCACCGCGAGATGGCAGAACCAGTACGACTGCAGGGCTTCCTGGAAGTCACGGGGAGCGTGGGCGGGGACTCGGCGGCATGCCTGGGCGATGTCCAGGAGTTCCTGTTTGCGAAGAGGATTGGCTGCCTTCGTGGCTTCCACCTCGGCCAGCGCCGCATGACGCTCGGCAAAGCGCATGACCGCGTCGCAGGCGATGGCCATGGCCTGAAGCTGTTCCCGCTTGTCCAGGGCTTCGGGATCCTGCTCGAAGTCGAGCATGGCCTCGGCGCAGGCGATGTCGGCCTTGAAGTCCAGCATGCCTTTCCGGAAGAGCTTGCCGTCGCCCACGGTGTGGCCCGGGGCGCGCTGCTCCATGAATTCCGTGTAGCACCCCGCCTCGTAGGCGTCATGCCACTCCCGAGGCAGTTCCTGGAACATCTGGTCCCGCATGGACCGGTCCTTCCAGAAGGGGATGATCTCCCGCTCGTAGGTCTCGATCACACTCGGTTCGACCTTGTACTGCGTCTTCTCGCGCGAATCCAGGATCCGCAGATCCTCGACGCTATGGCAGGTCAGCTCCGGATAGGTGGAGACGGCCTTGGGCCTGGGTCCGCGCTCGCCCACGATGAGTTCACCCTCGCCCATCCAGAGGGTCTTCTGCTCGCAGATGGCCCGGAAGTTCAGGGCCCGGAGCACGGGAATGCTGTGCCGTCCCTGGTGCTCCTTGTAGAAGGCCGTGGTGATCTCCGCCCGCTCAGAACTGATGGAGGGGACCGCGTCCAGGCTCTCCTGGCGCAGTCGCTCGGTACGTTCATTCATGGGCGGCCTCCGACGGTCGTGTTCAGGCCCTTGGGGCGAAAGAGCCCGGCCATGGCCTCCAGATCCTCGATGGTGGGAGTCTGGATGTCGTGCAAGTTATATGTTAGGCCAACCCGGGCGGATTTCGACTCTCCCAACGGGTGGTAGGGAAGCAGGTCCACCTGCCGGATTCCTTGCAGGGGCGCCAGGAAGTCTGCCGTGGCCTCCAGATTGGCCAGGTCGTCGTTGATCCCGGGGATGATGGGAATGCGGATCCAGATGCTGGGATGGATTTCGGCCAAGGCCTTGAGATTCTGCAGAATAATGGTGTTGGAAACGCCGGTGGCCAACCTGTGGCGCGCTTCATCCATCAGCTTGAGGTCGTAGAGGACCAGGTTGGCCTGGGCCGCGGCCTCGGCCAATACCTGCCAGTCCACATACCCGCAGGTATCCAGGGCCGTGTGCACACCCTCGGCGCGAAGCAGGCTCATGGCCTCGATGACGAATGGAGCCTGCAGAAGCGGTTCTCCACCCGAAAATGTCACTCCCCCGCCGGATTCATCAAAGAAGATGCGATCCCGGAGGAGGCTTTCCACCAGCACGGAAGAGCGCATCTCTTGCCCCACAGCCTGAAGCGCCCCCGTGGGACAGGCCTCCACATCCGCTTCATCCCGGTTTTGCACGAGCGGTTCCGAACGCTCCTCTTCGCTGCAGATCCCGCAGGCCATGCAGCGGTGCGCCATCCGGATGAACTCGGTTTGCGGGGCCTGACTTTCGGGGTTGTGGCACCAGGTGCAGGCCAGGGGGCACCCCTTCATGAAGACCGTGCTCCTCAGGCCCGGACCATCCTGGAGAGAGAAGCGCTGGACATTGAAGACCAGTCCACTTTGCATCCGACGCTCCAGGAAAAGGGGGTTGTGGCCCCGCGTTGATGGGGACACCCATCGGCCAGGCTCCAGTCTGCGTTAAGGTAGTCCCATGCGCCACAAGCCCTCCCGCCAGCGCGGCTTCACCCTGATCGAACTGGTCGTGGTCATGACCATCCTGGCCCTGCTCGCCACGGTGGGCCTGGCGGGCTACCGCCATAAAACGAAAGTGGCCCGGGAAGCCGTGCTCAAGGAGAACCTGTTCCAGATGAACCACTCGCTGGAACAGTACCGTGCCGACCGGGGGAAGTACCCCTCCAGCCTGGGCCCCCTGCGGGAACTGGGCTACCTGCGCGACATCCCCTGGGACCCCATGACCCAGTCCCGTGATACCTGGCAGACGGAATTGGAGCCCCCCGATCCCGACAACCCCGACGCCGAGTTGGGCGTCTATCGTGTGCGAAGCGGCTCCACGGAAAAGGGAGAAAACGGCATTCCGTACAACGAATGGTGAGGACCGTCTTCAGCCTTCAGCCCACTGCCTAGAGACCCTATGAGCCCGAAAACCATCCGTCGCCTTGATCAAGCCAACCTGGTCATTCTGCTTTTGTGGGCAGGGGCAGCCTTGGGTTTCGGCGTCTTCACCGCACCCGTCCTCTTCAGCGAATTGCCCAGCCGGGATTTGGCCGGGCGCATCGCGGGGCTGATCGTCGTGCGCCTGGACTGGGCGGCCTGGGCCGCCTTCGGCCTCGCCGGCTTGAGCTGGGGCAGCCGCTGGGTCGCCGAAGTCGAAGAGGATCTCATCGGCCCCATCCGCCTCTGGAGCGCGGGTCTGCTGGTGGCCCTGCTAGCTTGCCTGGCCAGCAGCTTCATCGTGACGCCCAAGATCCAGGAGATCCGGGCGCGCATCCATGCCCCCATCGAAAGCCTGGCTCCAGACCAGGTGGACCGGGTGGCCTATCACAAGGCCCATGGCATCAGTCGCAACCTGTTCTTCCTTCGCATCCTGGTGGCCGTGGGCCTGGCGGCTACGGTCGGTTTCCTGCCCCGGGGCCGGGAAAGTTAGTCCAAGGCTTGGACCTTATCCCCATCCCTGAGACCGGGGTTCGGGTTGAGGATGATCCGGGTGCCGGCTGCAAGGCCTTGCAGGACGCGAACCCGGCTGCCCACGTCGTCCCCCAGGATCAAGGCCTGCAGGCGCACCTGGCCCCCTTCGAGGGCCGCGACGAAGGGCTTGTCCCCTTTCATGAGGAGGGCCTCCGAGGGGATCTCCATTCGGTCGTCGCCCCGGGGAAGCCGCAGCGCCACCCGGGCATAGCCACCGCTCATGAACTTCCCGTCGTGGTTGTCCAGGTCGGCTTCCGCCAGCATGGTGCGGGTCCGGGTATCCAGAGCCCCTGCCACGCGGCTGATTCTGCCCTTGCTCACCCGGTCCGGGTGCTCCGCCGGGCTCACCTCCACCTCCTGGCCCACGCGGACCAAGGAGGCCGTGTTCTGGTCCAGGAAGAAGGTCACCCGGAGCCGGCTCACGTCCGCCACGGTGATGATCTGCTGGGAAGCTGTGGAGGAACTGGCGTTCTGGATGAAGGCCCCGGGATCCACGAAGCGGGCGGTGACCACGCCGGCAAAGGGGGCCACCAGCTTCTCGTAGCCCTCCAACTCCGCCTGGGAGAGCCAGGTCTGCTTGGCGACCTGGGCCGCTGCCTGGGCATTCTCCACATCCAGGACGCTGGCGATCTTCTCGCGACCCAACTGAACGTACTTGTCGGCAACGCGCTGGAGGTTCTCGTAGTTGGACTTGAGCGCGAGAGTCTGTTTCCCCGTTTCAGGGGATTCGATGACGGCCAGCAACTCCCCCTTCTGAACCTGGCTGCCCTTGTCCACCCGGATCTCCTTGAGGAAGCCGCCGATCTTGGCATAGAGGGTGGCGGAGGCCATGGGAAGAGCCTCCGCCTGAAAGGAAAGGGTCGCTCCTCCGGCACCGGACCCCACCACCAGCGTATGGACCCTGGGACCGGCCTCCACCTCGGCCTTCCTCGAAGCACCTTCCTTGCGCAGGGAATGCTCCTGGGCAAACATCAGGATGCCCAGGGTGGCCAGCACGAATAGGGCCAGGACGATCCCCGCAATGCGAAAGCGGGAGGAAGATGCAGTGTCGTTCATGCTTCACTTCCTTGCTGTTCAATATGGAACTGCTCGTCCAGGAGATGGGCCGTCGGGGGCTTGGTCCGGAAAAGGCTGTAGATGACGGGGACGATGAAGAGGGTGACGAGGGTGGCCACCAGGAGGCCACCAATGACCGCCCGCCCCAGGGGGGCGTTCTGGCTTCCGGCTTCTCCAAGACCCAGGGCCATGGGCACCATGCCCAGGATCATGGCCAGGGCGGTCATGATCACAGGCCGAAGCCGGACCTGTCCGGCGCGGCTCGCCGCCTCCAGAGCCGAGAGCTCCGGTTCAGTCGCGCGGACATCGTTGGCGAAGCTCACCAGCAGGATGGAGTTCGAGGTGGCGATGCCCACCGCCATGATGGCGCCCATGAGGGATTCCACGTTCAGGGTGGTGCCCGTGAGGGCCAGCATCCAGAGGATGCCCACCATGGCTCCCGGCACGGCGAAGATGATGATGAAGGGATCCANNGCGTCCAGCATCACGTCGAACTGGCCCCGGATCCGGATGGTGGTCCCTTTGGGCAGGGGTCCCAGGCCCTTGATCTTGCCCTGGATGTCCTTGACGACGCTGCCCAGGTCACGGCCATCCACGCCCGCCATGACGTCCAGCACGCGCATCACCGTGTAGTGGGTGAGCTCATTAGGCACCCCCACATGGTGGAGGGAGGCGAATCCGGACAGGGGCACCGAAGGGGCCACGGCATCCGGGGTTGCCGGAGTGAACACCGGGGCTTGGAACATGCCCACACCACCGGTTGGGTTGAAGGGGGTTGCCATCAGCTGCTCGGGAGATTCGAACTTCTTCAGGGGGGTCTTCACCTGGACGGTATAATTGACGCCATTGTTGGGATCCAAGAAGAAGGAAGGGGCCAGTTGCCCGTTCCCGGAGAGGGAGACCAGCAGGCCGTTGGCCACGGCGGACTGGGATAGTCCCAGCCGCGCGGCGCGGTAGCGGTCCACGTCCACCTGGTAGGCGGGGGCGTTCAGGGTCTGCTTGAGGCGCACATCCACGGCTCCCGGAACCATGCGCACGGCGTCCTGGAGCCGCTTGGCCACCTCGGCCCCATTCACGAGGTTGTAGCCCTCCACCTGGATGTCGATGGGCGCCGGGATGCCGAAATTCAGCACCTGGCTCACCAGATCCGCGGGCTGGAAGTAGAAGCTGAACCCGGGGAATCGGCGGGGCAATTCCGCCCTCAGGGCGTTCATGTAGGTGGACGTGGGGCGGTGCTCTTTCCGAAGCGTGATGATCAGATCCGCATCCTGGCTGGTGACATTGTCCGTGGGGATGAAGGCCATGTTGAAGCTGGTGGGAACCCCGATGTTGGTGCTGAGGGTGCTCAGGTCCTTGGGGGGCACGATCTCCCGCACCGCCTGCTCCACCTCCGCCACGCGGTTTTCCGTCTCCTCCAGGCGTAGGCCGCCGGGGGCTCGCACATGGAGCTTCATGATGCCGGCGTCCACGGGCGGGAAGAAATCCCGGCCGATGACCAGGAACAGCCCGGCGCTGATCACGAAGATCACAGCGGACAGCAGCAGGGCGAACTGGCGGTGGTGCAGCACCCGGTCCAGGACCCGGCCGTAGGCGTTCTGGAAGTCGCCGAACCAGCCCTCCCGCCAGAGGTTGAAGCGGCCCATCCAGGTGTCAGGTTCCGGCTCACCGTGCTCCAGGAGCATGCGGGCCAGGGTGGGCACCAAGGTCCGGGACAGGAGATAGGACGCCAGCATGGAATACACCACGGCCATGGCCAGGGGCGTGAAGAGGTACTTGGCCGGGCCCTCCAGGAGCACCACCGGAAAGAAGACGATGCAGATGGAGAGGGTGGCCACGATGGCGGGCACGGCGATCTGGCTGGCACCGTCCAGGATGGCCACGGTCAGTTTCTTGCCCATGGCCTGGTTCCGATTGATGTTCTCCACCTCCACCGTGGCATCGTCCACCAGCATGCCGATGGCCAGGCTGAGGCCGCCCAGAGTCATGAGGTTGAGCGTCTGGCCCGAGATCTTCATGCCGATGATGCCGAACAGGATGGCCAGGGGGATGCTGGTGCAGACCAGGATCATGGAGCGCCAGGAACCCACGAACATGAAGATCATCAGGGACACGAGCACCGAAGCGGCCAGGGCTTCCTTGGCCACGGACTTGATGGCATCCCGCACGAAATCGCTCTGGTCCACGTCGAACTTGAGTTCCAGNNAGGATGGCCATGTACACGGCCCGGCGCCCGTCGATGCGCACGATGTTGGTCTGGTCCGCGAAGCCGTCGTAGACGTTGGCCACATCGGAAAGATAAACCGGCGCGCCGTTGACGACCTTCACTGGCAGCCACTTGAGGTCCTCCACGCGGGCAGGGCTGGAATTGGTGAGGATCGGCACCTCGCGGGTGTCCATGCGGGCGATGCCCGCGGGGGTGATGACGTTCTGGCTGGAGACGGCGTTCATCACATCGGCGGGGCTGAGCCCCATGGAATCCAGCTTGGTGGGATCGATGTCCACCGCGATCATGCGGGAGCGCCCGCCGAAGGGGGCCGGTGTGGAAAGACCGGGGATGGTGAACAGCTTCATGCGGATGAAATTGGTGGCATGGTCGTAGATCTGCTGCTCGGACAGGGTGTCGCTCCGCGCCGTGAGCTGCACCACGGGCACATTGCTGGCATTGAACTGGATGACATTGGGCGGGGTCATCCCCGGGGGCATGAAGCGGAGGATCGTGCCCGACACGGCCGAGACCTGGGCGATAGCTGCACCGATATCCGTGCCCGGCTGAAAATAGATCCGCAGGATCCCCACGCCCTGGATGCTCTGGGATTCGATGCGCTGGATGCCATTGACCGTGGTGGAAAGGGCCCGTTCGCTCAGGGAGACCACCCGGCGTTCCATCTCCTCGGGCGCCAGGCCGGTGTAGTTCCAGACCACGGTCACCACGGGGATATCGATGGCCGGGAAAATGTCCACCGCCATCCGGCGGATGGAAAGGAAGCCCATCAACATGACCAGGAGGCACATCACCGCCACGGTATAGGGGCGGCGCAGGGCAAGTCGAACGATCCACATGTCTGCCGCTCCCTACTTCTTCGTCCCGGAAACGGGCTCGCTGAGCTCCGCCTCCATCCGGTCCAGGTTGTTCATGACCGAGGCCAGCAGGCCCCGGAGCTGGGTCCGTTCGGCGGAATCCAGCCCCTGCTCCATCCCCTCCCGCATGTACTGGCGGAAGCCCTGGAGGCCCTCAAGCAGGACTTTCGCCTGGGGCTCGAGGTGGAACAGGATCCTCCGTCCGTGATTCGGATCCGGCTCTGCGCGCACCAGACCCCGATCCTGGAGGGTTCGGAGGATCCGGCTGGCAGTGGGCTTGTCCATCCAGGTGCACTTCGCCAGGTCGCCGTGGCAACGCCCATCCTGTTCGGCCACGGCCATGATCAGCTGGTATTGCTGGGGCGAGAGGCCGAAAGGCCCCAATCGGCGCCAAGCCACCTGCCGCATTCGGCTCTTGGCGGCCGTGATGATGTGAGGCAGGCTTTCGGATTTCCAGGAGGTCGGGAGTTGCATAAGCAACAAGTTACGCAACACCCTTCCGCCTGTCCAGGTCCCATTCGCCTGGCTTGTCTCTGTCAGCGGGTGGGGGCGGACTCAGGAAGTTCCCAATCCTCCAGTGCCCGGGGCTTGGGCGGCCCGGGGATCAACTCCCGCATCCAGAGGCGGATTTCATCCAATCCCGCGCCTTGGATGGCGCAGGCCTGCACGGCCCCAGGATGGCGTTTCTTCAGATCCAGCTTCTGGGGACGGTGGAGCCGGTCGACTTGATTCAACACCAAGAGACGGGGCTGGGCATCGATCCCTTCGGGCTTGCATCCGATGTCGCGCAGCGTGGCGCCCACCACTTTGAGATGGTCCTCCAGATCCGGGTGGGCCGCATCGGCCACCACCAGAAGGGCATCCGCCGTCCGGACTTCGCCGAGCGTACTGCGGAAGGCCGCCACCAGCTGGTGGGGCAGCTTGCGGATGAAGCCCACGGTATCGGCCACCAGGCAATGCTTGGGCTCCATCGCGCCCTCCCCGGTCTCCGGGTCGAAGTCCTGGCCCAGCCAGGCCTTGCGGGTGGTGGTGTCGAGGGTGGCAAAGAGCAGATCCCGGGGTTCGCCCTCGCCGGTGAGGGCCTTCAGCAGGCTGGTCTTCCCGGCATTCGTGTAGCCCACCAGGGCCACCCGGGGCAGCCCCTTGGGCCGACCTTCCCGCTGGGTCTTCCGGACCTGTTCGAGGTGCGTGAGTTCCCGCTTGAGCTGGCTGATCCGTGTTCGGATCATACGGCGGTCCACCTCGATCTGGGTTTCACCGGGGCCCCCGCGCAGGCCCACCCCGCCGCCCTGGCGCTCCAGATGGGTCCAGGCGCCCTTGAGCCGGGGCAGTTCGTACTCGCAGCGGGCCAGTTCCACCTGGGCCTTGGCCTCGCGGGTCTGGGCTCGCTGCTCGAAGATGCTGAGGATCAGGCCCGTGCGGTCCAAGCAGATGAGGCCCGTGAGCTTCTCGATGGCATTCACCTGGCTGCCCCGCAACTCATCGTCGCAGATGAGATGCCGCACGCCCTGGCGGGTGGCCTCCTCCGCCAGGGCCTCGAGCTGGCCGGACCCATAGAAGGTCTTGGAAGCGATCTCAGAGCGCTTCAGAACGCGCCGGATCAGGACCTCGAAGCCGCAGCTCCGGGCCAACTCGGCCAGCTCCAGCAGGTGATCCTGGATGCGGTCCTCCCGATCCTCGGGGCCCAGGCGGGCGATGAGCAGGCTGCGGAGAGGAGTGGTTTCATCCATATGGCAAAGCTGCCTGCCCGGGAGGCAATAATCAAGCCCCTGCCTTGTGGGACGATGGTATAAATTGAGGAGCCGCAACTTCATGGCCATGTTTGGAATGAAGAAGACCAAGCCAACGGAAGGATCCGAGCTGGTCCTGGCCTACCTGGAGGACGCTCAGCGAGTGCGGGCCGCCCTGGTTGCCTTCGACCCCAAGGGGCGTGAGACACCGGCCTCCCTGGTGGCCGTCACGGAGGAACGGGTCACCCTTTCTGTCCAGGGACGGGTCATGGCTGAAAAGGGGGAGCCGGTCACCCTCCTTTTCCATCTCGAAGGCCTCCGCTTCAAAGCCACGGGCCGAATACAAGAATCCAAGGCCGGGACCCTCACCCTGGATCTGCCCACGAGCATCGAACTGGCCGAACGGCGGAAGCAGCCCCGCGCCCGGCTGAACCAGCGGGAAGGGGCCATCGCCATCGCCCTCACGGGCTTGTTTGAAGGCATCGGCCTGACCGGCACCATCGACAACATTTCCGGTGGGGGGATGTGTCTCAAGGTCGGGCGGGCCATGAATGTGAAGACCCAGGGACCCATGCACCTGGGTTCCAATCTGCTCACCGTGGGTCAGGTCTTCATGCTGATCAAGCTCAGCAAGCTGCCCAAGTGCCCCCTCATTGAACTCGGAGGCACCGCCACCCATGTGGCCTCCGAAGGGGGGTTGCTTTCGGTTGGTATCGCCTTTGAACCAGGCAAGGAAATCCTGCTGGGGCCAGTGAAAGCCTTCGTGTCGACCCGGTCCAGCGCCATTCCCACCTCGGTTCCACCCAAGGTCCGCCGGTCCCAGGAAGCCGAACCCAAGACTGCGGAGCCCTCCATCGAACTGGTGTCGGCCCGACCCACACCTAGGAAGGAACCCGAGGTGGCCTCGGAACCCATGGTGACCCCGGAACCCGTCCGGACCCCGGCGCCTGAGCCGGATCACCAGGTTCAGGGCCCTGAGGTGTTCCCCACCCCGGAAGCCCACGGCCGTGGAACGGCGCTGCTCCGCGTGAAGAAGCGCACCCGGAACCTACTCCTGGCCATGCGGGAAGGACCGGATCGGGATGCTCTTGCCGCATTCCTGATGGCCGATGGCTATGGCCAAGTCCTGCCCGTGGCCACCTTGACCGAGCTACTGGGGTTCCTGGATCGCGCCTCACTCGTGTTCGTGGACGGTGGTGTGGCTGAAATCCAGGGAATAGCCCTGGCCTCCCTCCTTCGCCGCAAGCTCCAGGAAGACATGCCGCCGGTGATCCTGGCGGAAGACACGGTGGATTCTGAGCTGGTGATGGGCGCTCAGGAGACCGGTGTAGCCCAGATTCTCGTGAAGCCCTACGACCTGGACCATGACTTCCTGCACCTGATCGAGGAGCACTTGGGCATCGGCTAGCCTGCGTCCGGCTAATCTGAATCCATGCCCTTGTTCGAACGCACCATCGCCGACCGTTACCTGAAGACCCACCGCAAGGGGGCCTTCGTGCGGATCATGGTGCGCTTCGCCCGGGGTGGCACGGCCCTGGGTGTCTTCGCCATGGTGGTGACCCTAGCCGTCATGAACGGCTTCCGCGAGGAAATCCAGGCCACCCTGTTCAGTGCCACCGCTCACTTCACCGTGTTCAATCTGGCCGGCGATGTGCCGGACACCGCGGGCGCCCTCAGGACCGTCCGTGCCGTGCCCGGTGTGCAGGCTGCCTCGCCCATCCGCATGGAAAAGGGCCTGCTGCGCCGCCCCGACAGCGAGATGCCACCGGAAGCCGTGGTGGTGAAGGCCGTGGACCCTGCCACAGCCCACGGCACCTCCAGCATCTTCGATTCCATGCAGCCCATCCCGGTGGAGCAGCTGAAGGAGGGTGAGATCGTCCTGGGCCTGGAATTGGCCAATCGCATGGGCGTCCGGGTGGGCGACACTGTGGCCCTGGCCTTCTTCCGGCTGGAACTGGGCCTGGGCGGTCAGCAACCCAAGGTCGCCGCCTTCCGCGTGGCCGGCACCTTCCACAGCCATAGCTCCGAATACGACAAGGCCTGGGCCTTCATCAACCTGGCGGATGCCATGCGCATGGCCCACTCCGAAGGCCGGGCCGAAATGATCGAGGTTCGCGCCAAGAGCATCGACGCCATCGCCGAGGTGAAGCCCCGCGTGCTGGAAGCCCTCGGCCCGGCCTACCAGGCCACGGATCTGCGGGACTCCAACAAGGCCCTCTTCGCCGCCCTCACGGTGGAGAAGTGGGCCTTCGCGGCCATCCTCAGCCTCATCGTGCTGGTGGCCGCCTTCAACATCGTGGCCTCGCTAGTGCTGCTGGTGACCGAAAAGCGGCGCGACCTGGGGGTGCTGTTGGCCCTGGGCGCCACGCCGAGGCAGATCCAGCGGCTGTTTGAATTGCAGGGCCTGCGCATCGGTGCCGTGGGCACGGCCTGGGGCCTGGGGATCAGCGTACCGCTCTGCTTGATTCTCGACCGATTCAAGCTGCTGAGGCTGCCTGCTGCCGTCTACGACTTCATCACCTACATGCCCTTCCGGCTCAAGGTGGTGGACGTCGTGCTGGTGGCCTTCTTCCCCCTCCTGGTGTCCTGGCTGGCCGCGCGCTACCCCGCGAAGAAGGCTGCGGCCCTGGACCCCGTCGATGCGCTGAGGGCGGAATGATCGGACAGCCGCTCTCCATTCAAAATCTGCACAAGACATATCCCGGCAACGCCCATCCGGTCTTCGATGGCTTCGACCTGGACGTGGAGGCGGGCAGCCTCTGCGCCATCGTCGGCGTCTCCGGGGTTGGAAAGACCACACTGCTGAATTGTGTCGCGGGCCTGGATCACTGGGAAAGCGGCGGCATCACCGTGGGCGGGGAGCCCGTGCCCGAGGGCGCCGAAGCCCGGGCCCTCTACCGCCGCCGCCGCGTGGGTCTGGCCTTCCAGCAGCCCCACCTCCTGCCCGAATTCACCGTGCGGGAAAACCTGCGCATGCCCCTGCTCATTCAAGGGGAAGTGTCCGCCGAGGCCGAGGCCTGGATCGCCGAGTTGCTGTCCACCGTGGGCCTGGGTGATCTCGGCGAACGGCTGCCGGGCCAGCTTTCCGGGGGCGAGGCCGCCCGGGCCGGACTGGTTCGCGCCCTGGTGCGCAAGCCCACCCTCTGGCTCCTGGACGAACCCACAGGCAACCTCGACCCCGCCACCGCTGAGGAAGTCTTTGGCTTCCTCCTGGGCCTCCACGCGGAGTTGCGCCCCACCACCCTCCTCGTCACCCACAACCCCGGGCTGGCCGAGCGCTGCACGAGGACCGTGCGGCTGGGGTAGGACTCCGTCCCCACCGCCGCCAGGCCCGGCGAAGGGGCCGAGGACCGACCGGCCGGGAACGCCCCTAGCCTTGGATGCCTTCCAGGAAGTGCCCTGCGGCGCCCAGGAAGTCGGGGGCCCACTCGTGGCCACCGTCGAAGCGGATGACCTCAGCCTGGAGGCCCAGGACTTCAAGGGCAGCGAGATCCTTCGCAAGCTGGGGAGCCGTGTAGAAGGTGTCCCGCTCACCGCGCCCGATGAGGATGGGGGGCAGGTCGAGGGCGGGGGCCTCGGCCACATCCAGGGGTAGGTCGCCGCCCAGCACGATGAGACCGTGACAGGGTTTGCAGTGGGCTGCGGCGCGCCAAGCCATGCAGGCGCCCTGAGAGAAGCCCGCGAACACAAGCTTGCTGTCCCTTCGGTCAGTCCGCAGCTCAGCGACCACACGATCCACGTAGGCCAGGTTGTCCTCGATGGCCTGCTCCCGGTCCAGGTTCGTCATCCAGGACCCCACCACTTCCTGGGTCTTCGTATTGTAAAAACGGTGGAGGGCTTGGACGGCCACCAGGGCCCAACCCGCGGCACCGGGGATGCGGCGCAGCTCCTGCAACAGGCGCTCTGCGCTCTGCCCGTAGCCATGGAAGCCCACCAACAGCGGGGCGTCGACCCCTGAAGCCTGGGACGCGGGTTCCGCCAGATAGCGGCCCGTGATGGCGGTGCTGAGGGTGCGGGTTTCGGTCATGGCCGCCTATTCTGGCATGCGGAACCATTGGCTCGGGGTGGATATCAGGGCCTCACTGGATGGCAAGCCTTGTGAGCGGTAGGACAATGTTGAGATCTCTTGGGCTGCGAGGCGATTCGCCTGAAGGGTGAGCGGAAGTCACCCCCACACGAACGCCCGGACATGGGAGGAGCAATTCATGGCCAAGACGGTTTCGTTCACCCTCAATGGAAACAAGGTGTCCGTTGAAACGGATGGCACCCGTATGCTGGCCTACGTCCTGAGAAGCGACCTGGGGCTCACGGGCACCAAGATCGGCTGTGGCGAAGGCCTCTGCGGCGCCTGCACGGTGCTCCTGGATGGCGAGGCGGTGCGCTCCTGCTCCACGCCTCTTGAATCCGTCGCAGGCAGGTCGGTGCTCACCATCGAGGGGCTGGAACGCAACGGCGCTCTCCATCCCGTGCAGCAGGCCTTCCTCTCGCACAGCGCCTACCAGTGCGGGTTCTGCACGCCGGGCATGATCCTCGGCGCCTGTGCCCTGCTGAAGAAGACCCCGCACCCGGACCGCCGGCAGGTGGCCGAGGCGCTGGAGGGGAACCTATGCCGCTGCGGGACCCACGTGAGGATCCTGGCCGCGGTCCAGGAGGCTGCCGGGAAGGGAGGTGCCCTGTGAGCCCGGAGCAGGAGCGGAGGGCCACGGGCCGAAGGCCCGCCCCGAAGGGGTTGGGCATAGGAGGTGCACAATGAAGCGGCTCGATTTCCTCAAAGCCACGGGGTCCCTGGGGCTCTTCATCGTCTTCCCCGTATTCCCGGCCTTCCAGGAGCCCGAAAAGATCCCGGCCCGGCTGGCTGGCTATCCCAAGGACGTCAACGCCTACCTCAAGATCAGCCCCGACGGCCGCGTGGGCTGTTTCGTGGGCAAGGTGGAGATGGGCCAGGGCAACATGACTGCTCTGTCGATGCTGGCGGCGGAAGAACTGGATGTCCCCCTGGAGCGGGTGGACATACTCATGGGCGACACGGACCTCTGCCCCTGGGATGGGGGGACCTGGGGATCCCTGAGCGTTTGGCAGTTCGGCCCGGTCCTGAGGGGCGCTGCGGCGGAGGCCAGGGCCATCCTGGTCCAGATGGCCGCGGAGCGGCTGGGCGTCGTTGCCGCTCGGCTGCAGGTGAAGGACGGCGTGGTGTCGGTGGTGGGGGATGCCTCCCGGCACGTGTCCTATGGTGAGCTGGTCGAGGGCCGGCGCATCGAGCGGCACCTGCAGGATGTGAAGGTGAAGTCCGTCACCCAGTTCACCCTGGTCGGCAAGGATGCGCCCCGCATGGACGGGCGCCTGAAGGTGACGGGTGCAGCCAAGTATTCCGCGGACATCGTCCCCCCGGGCACCCTCCACGCCTGCCTCCTGCGCCCTCCCGCCCATGGGGCCATGCTGCTCTCCGTGGATGTGGCCGAGGCGGAGAAGGTCGCCGGGGTCAAGGTGATTCAGAACGGCGATCTGACGGCCGTGCTGCATGCCCGCCCCGACGTCGCCCGGGAAGCCCTGAGCCGCGTCAAGGCCCAGTACCAGCCCTCGCCCTCCACCCTGGACGACCGGACCATCTTCGAGCACCTGCTCAAGGCCGCGCCGCCTGCCAAGGAACTGGTGGCCAAGGGTTCCATCCCGATCGGGGAGGCCCGTTCGGAACATTCCCTGGAGGCCACCTACCTCAACAGCTATGTGGCCCATGCGCCCCTCGAACCCCACACGGCGGTGGCCGAGTGGGAGAAGGGGAGGCTCACCGTCTGGGCGTCCACCCAGGCCCCCTTCCCGCTGAGAGGGCAGCTGGCCCAGGCCCTGGGCTTGAGCCCCAAGGAGGTCCGCGTCATCACCCCCTTCCTGGGGGGCGGTTTCGGTGGCAAGGGCATCGCCCCCCAGGCGCTGGAAGCCGCGCGCCTGGCCCGTCTGGCAGGCTATCCGGTGCAGGTGGCCTGGAGCCGGAAAGAGGAGTTCTTCCTGGACACCTTCCGTCCCGCGGCCCTCGTCAAGATCCGCTCCGGGCTGGACAAGGGCGGACGCATCGCCTTCTGGGAACACCATGTCTATTGCGCCGGGGAGGCTGAGGCCGAGACGGTCTACGACATCCCCCACCAGCGGATCCTGTCCTCCGGTGGGTGGATGGGAGGCAACCCTCCCGGGCTGCATCCCTTCGGCATCGGCCCCTGGCGGGCGCCCGCGGCGAACACCAACGTCTACGCCCGGGAGTCCCACATGGATGCCCTGGCCGCCAAGGCGGGCATGGATCCACTGGCGTTCCGCCTCAAACACCTCAAGAATCCCCGGATGATCGCAGTACTCCATGCGGTCGAAAAAGCGTTCGGGTGGACACCCAAGCCGGCTCCCAGCGGCCGGGGGGTGGGCGTGGCCTGCGCGGACCACCGCGACACGCTGGTGGCGGCCATGGCCGAAGTGGCCGTGGACAAAAAGTCCGGGGAGGTGAAGGTCAAGCGCGTGGTCCTGGCCCAGGACATGGGGGTGGTGGTGAATCCCGACGGGGCCCGCCAGCAGATGGAGGGCTGCATCACCATGGGGCTGGGCTATGCCCTCTCGGAGGAGGTCCGCTTCAAGGACGGGAAGGTCCTGGACCAAAACTTCGACACCTACAGGATCCCCCGGTTCTCCCAGGTCCCGGAGATCCAGACCATCTTCATCGAGAATCCCTCCCTGCCCGCCCAGGGCGGGGGCGAACCGGCCATCGTCGTCATGGGCGCCCTCATCGCCAATGCCATCCACGACGCCCTGGGCGTGCAGATGTTGCAGCTGCCCATGACGCCCGAGCGGGTCAGGAAGGCGCTGCATCCCTGATCAGCGAGGTCGTTGGTTGTGGCGCTGCGGCGGAGAATCCAGGAATGCCCGAGACTCTTTCAAAGCCATCAACCCAGCGAGGCCACCGGAATCCCCTTGGCCCGGCGCTCCTCCAGCAATTCGCCGAGGATCACCGCAGCCGCCGCGGCGTCCAGCAGAAGCTTGCGCTTCTCGGGCTTGACGCCCCGCTCCCGCAGAAGGCGCTCCGCCTCGGCGCTGCTGAGGTGCTCGTTCACGAGGTGCAGGGGCAGGCCCGTGCGGCTCGCCAGCGCCTCGCCAAAGGCACGGGCTGCCGGCGCCGTGGCGCTTTCGGCGCCGTCCTTGTGCCGGGGCAGACCCACGGCCAGGGCCTGCACGCCTTCTTCTTTGCAGAGGCGGACCAGGCGGCCGAGGGTCCGTTCCTCCTCCTGGGACCACACCTCGAAGGGCGAAGCCAGGATCTCCAGCTCGTCCGAAAAGGCGAGACCGATCTTCTTGGTGCCATGATCGATCGCAAGCCAGCGCATGACATCAGCCTAAACCGCTCTTAGGAGACCCGCCATGGAATGGGATTACATCATCGTCGGATCGGGGTTCGGCGGCAGTGTGAGCGCCCTCCGGCTCGTGGAGAAGGGCTACAAGGTGCTGGTGCTTGAGAAAGGGCGACGTCTTCGGGCCGGCGACTTCCCCAAGACAAACTGGAACCTGAAGCGCTTCTTCTGGCTCCCCCAGGTGGGCTTCCGCGGCCTGTTCAAGATGACCTTCCTGGGCCATGTCACCGCCCTTTCGGGCGTGGGGGTCGGCGGCGGTTCCCTGGTCTACGCCAACACCCTGCCCATCCCGAAGGATCCGTTCTTTGCGGCACCTTCCTGGAGCCACCTCGCGAACTGGAAGACCGAACTGTCCGGGCCCTACCAGACGGTGCTGAGGATGCTGGGAGCCACCCGGAACCCGAGTATGACCTATCCCGACGAAGTGCTCCGGGAAGTCGCCATTGAACTCGGTCGAGAGGACTCCTTTGAACAGACCAATGTGGCGGTCTATTTCGGGAAGACAGGCGAAACCGTGCCGGACCCCTTCTTCGGCGGAGAGGGGCCGGACCGGACCGGATGCACCCTCTGCGGCGGCTGCATGCTGGGCTGCAACTATGGCGCAAAGAACACCCTGGACCGCAACTACCTCTACCTCGCCGAGAAGCGGGGACTCCAGATCGAGGCGGACACGGAGGTGACCTGGGTCAAGCCGCTGACCGCCGGTGGGTACGAGGTCCAGGCTCGCCAAGGCACCTGGGCGATCGCCGCGTTGAACACGAAGAGGACCTACCAAGCGAAGCAGGTCATCTTCGCCGGGGGTGTGCTCGGGACCGTGCCCCTCCTGCTGAAGCTCAAGGAACACGCGTCGGGCCTCCCGGCGCTCTCGGGCCGCGTCGGCGATTTCGTGCGTACCAACTCAGAAGTCCTGCTGGGGGTCGTCACCCAGCGGCGCGACAGAGACCTGTCCCAGGGCATTGCCATCGGCTCCATCCTGCACACGGACGAGCACTCCCATCTGGAGCCTGTGCGCTATTCGGCCGGAGCCGGGGTCTTCCGTCCCCTCATGATGCCCGCGGCCCCCGGGGATACCATCGGCCGGCGATTCGGCAACGCCCTCGGGATGGTGGTGCGCCAGCCCCTCCGTACGCTGCGGACCTTCCTGGTGCCGGACTGGGCGAAGTACACCATGATCCTGCTGTACATGCAGACCGTGGATGGACACATTCGCATGCGCCTGGGCCGCAGCTGGCGCACAGGCTTCACCCACTGGACAGTCACAGAACCAGGAGATGGTCCCCCGGCCAAGGCCTGGACGCCGGAAGCCACGGACCTGGCCGAGCGGGTCGCCCGGCACCTGGACGGCTATCCCACCAGCCTGCTCACCGAGACGCTCCTGGGCATCCCCACCACCGCCCACATCCTGGGCGGCGTCCCCATGGGCGAGTCGGCGGAAACCGGTGCCATCGACCACCGGCACCGGCTGTTCGGCTACGAGGGACTGTATGTCATCGACGGATCGGCCATCTCCGCCAACATCGGCGTGAATCCCTCCCTCACCATCGCCGCGCTGGCCGAGCGTGCCATGACCTTCATTCCGCCCAAGGGAGAGTCGGAACGGATTTCTGCCTGAGGGCAGACGGGACTCCTCCATGCCCGGTATCTGTTCCTTCCTTACCGCCCTCGGCCGGGTCCACCTGACCTGGACGGCCGAGGGCATCTGCGGCCTGCGGTTCCAGGAAGGGCTCCCGGAGCACGAGGACAAGTCCGCCCCGATCTGGGTATTGGAAGCCATGCGCAGGCTCATGTCGCACCTCGCGGGCCACCGCCAGGAACTGGGGGACATCCCCTTGGACCTGTCGGACCTGACGCCCTTTCAGCGCCGCGTAGCGGAGGTGTTGCGGGGCACCCGACCTGGAGAAACGATCAGCTACGGCGAGGTGGCCCTCCTGGCCGGCCGTCCCGGTGCCGCACGGGCCGTAGGGCAGGCCGTGAAGGCGAACCCGATTCTCATCCTCGTCCCCTGCCACCGGGTGGTGGCCGCGAATGGACCCGGCGGCTGGAGCGCCTTCGGCACCCCGGAGCGCAAGGCGCGTCTGCTGGAGATCGAGCGAATCACAGCCGATTGATGTCCCGGGTTTCCAGCACAGCCTTCGGCGCTCCCTGCAGCGCTGCGTGGATCATGGCCTTGCCGAGCTGCTCGGTGGTCGTGAGGCTGTCGGGCGCAACCGCCTTCAGGAGTGGCAGGATCGGCCCCAGAACGCGGTAGAGGATCCGGTAGAGCCGGGTGCTGGAGGTGATGCCGTGGAGGGGCTGGATGACGCCGGGGCGGAACAGGTAGACCGCTTTGAAGGGGAGGCGGAGCAGGGCATTCTCGGTCTGGCCCTTTACCCGGGCCCACATGACCCGGCCGCGCTCGGTGCTGTCCGTCCCCGCCCCGGACACGTAGCTGAAGGTCATGCCCGGATTGAGCCTGGACAGGGTCCGCGCCACCGCCAGCGTGAGGTCATAGGTCAGCCGGTGGTAGGCCTCCTCGGTCAGGCCCGTTGAGGTCACACCCAGGCAGAAGAAGCAGGCGTCCAGGCCGGAGAACTCGCCTTCGATCGCTGAAAAGTCGAAAAAATCCTGATGAAGGATGTCGCGCAGTTTGGGGTGCGTCCGCCCCGAGGGGCTGCGCCCCACCGAGAGGACCTCAGTCACCTGGGGATCCAGCAGGCATTCATGCAGAACGCCCTGACCGATCATGCCCGTCGCCCCGAACAGCAGGATCTTCATGAGGCTCCTCCACAGTCCATACTGGACCCGATGTCGCGCCCCCTCCCCGATGACCTGCTGAAGGTCCCGCACCGCCGGGATGTGCCCCTTTCGCGCCTCACGACCCTGGGCGTGGGCGGAATCTGCCGCTGGCTCTTCGAGCCCACGACCGAACTTGAGGCCCAGGCCTTTGTCCAAGCCTGCGCCCGCGAAGGCCTGCCCTGGCGGGTCCTCGGTGGCGGATCCAATCTGGTGGTGCTGGGCGACCTGGAGGATCCGGTGCTCCGGCTGGCCTTCCCGAAGGAGACCCGCCGAGAAGGCCACCGCCTGACGGCCCCCGCCAGCCATGGCCACATCGCCTTGGCGGAAGCTGCGGCGGGCCTTGGCCTGTCGGGCCTGGAATTCGCCAGTGGCATCCCCGGCTCCGTGGGCGGCGCCATCCGCATGAATGCCGGGGCCTACGGTCGCGAATGGATCGATGTGCTGGTTCGCTACCGCTTCCTCACCCCCGAGGGGGCGCTGGTGGAGAAGGCGCCGGAACCGGGCGAATTCAGCTACCGGTGGAGTTTCCTCACCGGCGGCCGCGTGGTTCTTTCGGCCACGGCGGACCTTGTGGAAGGGGATCCGGTCAGGATCCGAGCCCAGGTGGCCGAATACCGAGAGAAACGCGGCACCAGCCAGCCGCTGTCAAAGCGCAACGCGGGCTGCATCTTCAAGAATCCGCCAGGCCAGAGCGCGGGTCGCCTCATCGACCAGGCGGGCCTCAAGGGCCTGCGCCTCGGCGATGCCGAGGTGAGTCGCGAACATGCCAACTTCCTCGTGAACCATGGGCACGCCACGGCCACGGAATTCGCTGAACTGATGGAACAGGTTCGCACCCGCGTCCTTGAGATGCATGGGGTGGAGCTGGAGCCCGAGGTCGAGATTTGGCGGGAGTAGACTGACCTGGTGTCCATGCTACCCCGCACCCGCCCCAAACAACCCTGGCTCCCCTGGGCCCGGGCAGGGATCACGCTCGCGGTGCTGGGGTTCGCGGGCTGGGGGCTGATGGAACTGGGCACCCGGTACCTCGGGCTCCAGAAGCTCGTCATCGAGCAGGTGAATGTCAGCGGCTGCCGGGGTGAGCGGCAGGCAGAAATCCAGAAGCTGGCCGAACAACTGGTACTGGGCAAGCCGCTCTTCTGGGTGGACGCCGAGGATCTCCGGACGCGGATCGAGGCCAAGCGCTGGGTGCGGGGGCTTCAGATCCGCAAGGATCCACCGGACCGCCTCAGCCTCGCCATCGAGGAACGACGCCCGGTACTATGGCTGGTCCGCCCCAATGGCGTATTCCTGGTCTCAGACGACGGAATCCTGCTTGATCGCGTCAACCAAGCCAATTTAAACCCCATTCCTGTGGTAGTTGATCCCTCCAGCCAGACAGATCATGGACTGGCCCATCTGGTGAGTGCTGCCAGGACCCTCCGCGAAAAGCAGCAGGGTTTTTATGAACGAATCACCGAGTTGCGTGATGATGCGAAAGGGCCGATTGCCTATATCGAGGGACTTTCCGCACCAATCTATCTTTCCCGACAGGATGTGACGAAAAACGTGCCCAATTTCCAGGGGCTCTTCGTGGATCGCCTGTCCCAGCGGCCGGATCTCGCGCGCCTTCGCTATGTGGACCTGAGGTGGGACGATGAGGTCGCCGTGGGTGAACCCGAGGACGCCCCCTCCTCGGTAAAGCAGCGGCACTGAGGCGCGCGGAAAGTCAACGGCGTTTTCTGGACCGGGAATCCTCGATTTTTCGACGGAAACTGGTATATACCTAGAGCAAGGAAAAGGATCTTCATGCCTCAGCGTGCCGTACTTCTAGGCCTCGACCTCGGTGCAAGCAAAGTAGTGGCGGTGGTCGCTGTCCAGGAGGAAGACGGAACGCTCAACGTGACCGGAACCGGCCAGGCCTCACCCCAGGGCGGCATGACCCAGGGCCAGATCACGGACATGGACCTCAGCACCCGCGCCATCGTGAAGGCGGTGGAGGAGGCCATGAACACCGCGGGCCAGGCCAAGGTGGATGGCATCCGGGTGGCCGTGGACGGCATCCAGTTCAAGGGTGAGAACCTCCGGGATTCCATCACCATTTCCAGTAGCGACAAGATCATCACCGCCGCCGACCGGGATCGTGTGCTGGAACAGGCCACCAACAGCTGCAAGCTCGCTAAGGAAGAGCTGGTCCTCCATCGCATTCCGCAGATCTTCCACATCAAGGGCCAGCGTGACATCCGCAATCCCGTGGGCATGTTCGGCGAGACGCTGGAGGCGGAAGTGCGCATCATCGTGGCGCCCAGCCCGGTGATCATGAACATCCAGCTCGCCTTGAAGAATGCCGGATTGCATGGATCCGAGTTGATGTACTCGCCGCTGGCCAGCGCCGAGGCCATCCTGAGCCGCGAGGACCGTGAGAACGGTGCGGTGGTGGTGGATATCGGCGAGCAGCTAACCCACCTGGGCATCTTCCTGCACGGCACGCTCTTCCATTCCGCGGTCATTCCCATCGGCGGCGCGCACTTCACCCGCGACTTGGAAATCACCAAGCACCTCGGGGGCATCGCGGCTTCCGAGCGCGTCAAGATCCGCTTCGGTACCGTGCTTCCCAGCCATGTGCCCGCGGAGGAATCCATCGAACTCGAGGAAGAGGGGCGCCTGGTGTCCCGCCGCGAGATCGCCGAGGTGCTCCAGGCCAGGGCCGCGGAGCTGTTGAACCTGGTGCTGGCCGAGATGGGCCGCACGGGGGTCATGCACGAGATCCATGGCGGGGTGCATCTGGTGGGTGGCGGGGCGCTGCTCACCCACCTGCCCATCCTCGCCCAGACCCTCCTTGGCCGGCCCCGGGTGGTGNNCAGGACCGGGGAGATGGTTTCCTCGGTCGATTCAAGAAGTTGTTCTAGCCATGAACCCCCGAGCCACAAACTTTTTGGGAGCCCCGATGTCTGAGACCCCCTTCCTCCCCTGCCCCCACAGCCTTCCCGGCGCCAACATCAAGGTGCTGGGCGTGGGTGGCGCGGGCTGCAACGCCATCAACCGCATGATCGACAGCGGTGTCACGGGCGTGCAATTCATCGCCATGAACACCGATCAGCAGAGCCTCGCCCAGAGCAAGGCCCACCTGAAGCTGCCCCTGGGGCCCCAGAGCAGCCGTGGCCTGGGCGCGGGTGGCAGCGCCGAGCGGGGCGCCGTGGCCGCGGAGGAAAGCCGCGAGGAAGTGCTGGCGGCTCTGCAGGGCGCCGACATGATCTTCATCACCGCGGGCATGGGCGGAGGCACCGGCACCGGCGCCGCGCCCGTGCTTGCGAACTATGCCCGTGAGCTGGGAGCCCTCACCGTGGCCGTGGTCATCACGCCCTTCGCCTGGGAAGGGCGCAAGAAGGGAGACCTCGCCCTTTCCGGCCTTTCCAACCTCCGGGACACGGCGGATACCGTCATCGTGGTGAGCAATGAGCGCCTGAAGAATGTCTGCGATGCCCGCGTCACCATGAAGGAAGCCTTTCGCGTGGCGGACGGCGTGCTCATCCAGGGCGTGCGCGGCATTGCGGATCTGATCCTCAAGCCCGGCATCATCAACGGCGACTTCGCGGATGTCGAGGCCGTGCTGCGGAACGGCGGCGAGGCCCTCATCGGCACCGGTGCGGGTCGCGGCGAAGAGGCCGTCATGGACGCCTTGCGGAAGGCCCTGGCCTGCCCCCTGCTGGAACGGGCCCAGTCGGGCGCCGCCGCCAATGTCATGGTGTCGATCACCGCCGACTGGGAGGTCATGGAGGCCTCAGCCATCGAAACGGCCATGAACTACCTGCAGGACCATTACAACGGACGGCCTGATATCAAGGCCTGCACCGTGGAAGGTGAGGGCATGGAGGACCGGGTGCTGGTCACCGTGCTGGCCAGCGGCTTCGACCAGGAAGAGCGCCTGCTGGAAGAGCGCCGCAATAGCCTTCACCTGGGCGGCCTCAATGAGGGCGCACCCCCCCAGACCTACACCTCTGTGGTTCCCATCCAGTCCCAGTCCCTGCCCGCCAATGTGGTGAGCGGCCGCGTCTACGGCGAAATGCCTGCCGGGGAGCAGGGTCCAACGCCCACCCGGCTGCTGCCCCAGGCCCCCACGCCCAGTGGCGAACTGCCCGGCGCTGCCGACGACCTGCATGTGCCCGCCATCATCCGCATGGGTCAGGGGCGGCTGCCCATCGAGTAGGTTCTCCCACTTCGCTGATTCCAGTGGTTGAAGCACCCCCATGCCTCCCCTCACGATGACCCCGCCTCCGGGCACCCAGCTGCTCCGCTTCGTGGGGGATCGGATGGCGTTCGGCCTGGCGCACCCTCAGCCGGGCGTCCCCGGTTGGCAGGCCTTCCTGCGCACGAACCTCACCCGCGGGACGAGGATGCGTGATGAGACCCTGTCCTTGCTGGGAGAGCGATCCGGCGATCCGGCGGGATCTTCCTGGCGGGACATCCCGCTGCATGGGGCCGATGGTGAGTGGGCGCTGGACCTGGCGCTCACCGAGCCCGGGTTCTTCCGGGCCAAGGCCTATTGCGTGGACCCGGACGGTTTCCAGCACTGGCCGGAAGGAGAGGATCTCACCCTTTCGATCCACCCGGATCGCCTGCGCACCGCGAACACCATCTATTGTGCCTTCCCCCGCATGTTCGGAGGCGCGGCATCCCGTCAGAAGCCCGACCTGGCCGAGACCATCCACGCCCTGGATATCGCGGGGTATGCGGTCATCCCCCCCTCCGGACGCCTGCGGGATCTCACGGCGGTCGTACCCCACATCGTGGATCGGCTCGGCTGCCGCATCCTGCACCTGCTCCCCGTGGGGCCCGTGCCCACCACCTTCGCCCGCATGGGCCGCTTCGGCAGCCCCTATGCCCAACTGGACCTCACCGCCATCGATCCGGCCCTGGTGGACTTCGACCGGCGCACCACGGCAGAGGAACAGTTCCGGGAATTGACAGAAGCTGTCCATGAGCGAGGCGGGCAGGTCTTCCTTGATATTCTCGTGAACCATACCGGCTGGGGTTCCCGCCTGTTGGAAAACCGCCCGGAATGGTTCCGCCGGAATCCGGACGGGACCTTCCACAGCCCCGGGGCCTGGGGCACCACCTGGGCCGACCTGGTGGAACTGGACCAAGGCAGTACCGCCCTCTGGGATACCGTGGCCCGGGCCCTGCTCATCTGGTGCGGACGGGGCGTGGATGGCTTCCGCTGCGATGCGGGCTACATGGTGCCCGTTCCTGCCTGGCAATACATCACCGCGAAGGTCCATCGGGCCTATCCGGAGGCCGTCTTCCTGCTGGAGGGTCTCGGTGGTTCCTGGGAGGCCACCGAAGCCCTGCTCACTCGGGGCGGCATGCAGTGGGCCTACTCCGAACTGTTCCAGAACCACCATCCCATCGAGGTCGCCCACTACCTGGACTATTGCCTGCGACAGGGGGAACGGACGGGCCTCCTGGTCCACTACAGCGAAACCCACGACAACCTGCGCCTCGCGGTTCAAGGCCCTGCCTGGTCCCGCCTGCGCAACCGCCTCTGTGCCCTCGTGGGCCAGAGCGGCGGATTCGGCTTCACAGCCGGAGTGGAGTGGCTGGCCACGGAGAGGGTGGATGTTCACGAGGCCCGGGACCTCGCCTGGGGGGCAGAACCGAATCTGATCGATGATCTGGCGGCCCTGAATCGTTTGATCTCGGACCATCCCTGCTTCTTTGATGGCGCCGAGGTGCGGCGCATCAGCAGCGACGATGCCTCGGTGCTGGCCCTCCACCGGACCTCTGCGGAAAGCCTGGATCATGCCCTCGTGCTGGTGAACCTCGATGTGGAGAAGGAGCAGACCTGCCGACTCTCGGCCGCGGACTGGGCCCCCTTGGGCGATTCCCCGCTGGACCTCCTCGGGCAGCCCGCACCGAAAGGCAGGGGCCTGGTGGGCGGTGGCCACGAACTGGTCCTCCCGCCCGGAGGGAGCTACTGCCTTTCGGCCCATCCCACTCCCCTGGGCCTGGCTGGAGAGGCCTACCGGCGGGCCCGCGCCCAGGCCGCCTGGGCCCTTCAATCCTTGGCCGCCGTGCATCCGGCGGAATGGATCGGGCCCGGCGACTGGTGGGGCCTGGCCGCTCGTGCCGCGCGGAATCCCGAGGCCTTTCTCGCGGCCCTGCCCCAAGTGGAAGAAGGTCCCCTTCGACGGGACCTGCTGACAGCCCTGGATGCCGCCCTTGCGCACCCAGTTTTTCCCCAAGTGATGATCTGGCAGGCCGAGGACGCCCATCGCGTGAGCCTGGTGGCCCCGGGCCACTGGCTGCTGTTGAAGGATCCAGCCCCCTTCGAGGCCACGCTGCAGATGGCAGACCAGCCTGACCTCCACTTGCGAGGAGTGCCGGTGGACAGTGGGTTCATCGCGGCCATCCCGCCGTTCCCTGTTCGAAAGGGCATCGCGGCCCTCATCCTCCGGCGACACTTCGCTGGAGCCGACCTCATCCGGGCGGACCTCCAATATCTGCCTGAACTGCCGAACCTGTCGCGTCCCGGCCACAAAGGCCTGGCCCTGCTCACCAATGGCCGCGGCGGCATGGCGAGATTGCACGCGGATCTCGGCGGCATCACCTCCAAGTACGACTGCCTGCTGGCGGCCAACCTCCACCCCACGGCCCCCTCCGACCGCCACGTGCTGGCCAAGCGGCTGCGGGCCTGGGTGAATGCGGATGGTTTCATCACGGCCCTGGATGGTCAGAACCTCATCCACCTGGAAGCGGGCCCCCCGGCCCGCTGGACCTTCCTGGCCAGCGCGGGAGATGGGCGGCGGGTGGAGCTTTGCCTCGAGGCGCACATGCCGGCGGATCAGAATGCCGTGGCACTGCGGTGGTCCCGTCCCGCCAATGCGGGCGAGGATACGGACCTGCCCTCGCGACATTCGGTCCGGGTCACGGTGCGTCTCGATTTGGAGGATCGGTCCTTCCACGGGGAAACCCGCCTGGATGCGGGCCTGGAGGGGCATTTCCAAGCCGTCACCACGGTCCTGGATGACCGGACCGGATTCCGTTTTGCACCTGCCGTGGGTCGCCAGTTGGAGGCCTGGGCCGATTCCGGTGCCTACCATGCGCAGCCCGAGGCCTGCCGCGGCATCCCGCATCCCATCGAGGGTTCCCGGGGGCTGGCGGCTTCAGGAGACGCCTGGAGCCCGGGCTGGTTCGACCTTCCCCTGCCACCAGGATCTGAAGTCCGGATGATGGTCAATGCAGAAGCCGAAATCCCGCAGGAGGTCCCTTCCTTCCAGCCAGCCGGAGCCCTGGATGTTCCAGGGCGTCTCCGCAGGGCCATGCAGGCCTTCCTCGCCCGCCGTGACGATGGGCTGACCGTCATCGCGGGCTACCCATGGTTCCTGGACTGGGGTCGGGACACCCTCATCGTCTGCCGGGGGCTGCTGGCCTCGGGACAAGCAGAGGAAACCGGTCTCATCCTGCGCACCTTCGCGGCCCTGGAGGACTGCGGCACCCTGCCGAACATGCTTGGCGCCGATCACACGGGGGACCGGGATACGTCCGACGCCCCGCTCTGGCTGGCGGTGGCCTGCGAAGAGGCCGCGGAGTACCTGGGTCCGGCCTTCTTCCAGGCGAAGGCAGGGAGTCGCACTGTGCTGGAGGTGCTGACGTCCCTGGGGGAGCACCTGCGGCTCGGCGCCCGCAATGGGGTGAGGATGGATCCCGCCTCGGGCCTGCTCTGGAGCCCCGCGCACTTCACCTGGATGGACACGCGGTATCCCATGGGCTCGCCGCGGGAGGGCTACCCCGTGGAAATCCAGGCCCTCTGGATCCGCCTGCTACGGTTGCTGGAGCGGCTCTGTGCGCCCAGCGACGGCGAGCCCTGGTCTGCCACCGCGGCCCGGGCAGTGGCCTCCCTGGAGGCCTTCTGGCTCGAGGATCAGGGCTGGTTTGCGGATGTCCTTCTGGCCGGAGAGGGTGTGGTGGCGAAGGAGGCCGTGCCTGCGGATCACCTTCGCCCCAATCAGCTTTTCCTGGTGTCCCTCGGTCTCGTGGCCGGTGATCACGCCCGCCGGGCGGTGGCCGCCTGCGCCCGCCACCTGCTGGTGCCCGGAGGGCTGCGGAGCCTGGCACCCCTGCCCGTCTCGGTACCACTGCCCATCCCCGCCCCCTGGGGCGGCCTGCTCAACGATCCGGTCCATCCCTACCAGAGCCGCTATGAGGGCGACGAGGACACCCGCCGCAAGCCCGCCTACCACAACGGCACAGCCTGGGTCTGGCTGCTGCCCCTGCTCTGCGAGGCGCTGGACCTGGCCTGGGACGGGGATCCCGCCGCGCGCGCCACCGCCCGCGCCTGGCTCGGATCGGTGGCACCCCTTCTGGACTCGGGTTGTCTCGGCCAGTTGCCGGAAATCCTCGACGGCGATGCCCCGCACACCCCCAGGGGCTGCGATGCCCAGGCCTGGAGCGTGAGCGAAGCCCTTCGGGTTTGGGAGCTGCTGAAAGGATCAGGCTAGCTCAGCTAGTGCACCTCGCCTGAATTACCTGGATCAACGAGATGATGGCGAGGTGCACTTCCATCGGGGCATAGCCCCTCTGGCGCCCCATCGCGCAGGCGCGCTGGGGCTGTCACCCCACTGGGGGCACTGCCGTGCCCCCAGACCCCCGCCACGTGGTGCCCATAAGCAGGCCGGATGATCCAGCTATTTCGCGCGGGTACCACTAGCTCAAGATCGGTGCGACATAGGGAAGGGTCTTCCCCAGGAGCCAGAGCAGGAACAGGACCACGGGGATGTGGAAAATCAGCTGCAGCGTCGAGTAGCCCGCCAGATCCCGTGCCTTCACCCCGGTCAACCCCATCAGCGGCAGCATCCAGAAGGGATTGATGAAGTTCGGCAGGGCCTCGGCTGCGTTGTAGACCTGGACCATCCAGGCCAGGTTGACGTGCTGCAGCTTGGCCGCCTCCAGGAGGTAGGGGGCTTCCACGACCCATTTGCCGCCGCCGGAGGGCAGGAACAGACCGAGGATGGCGGAGTAGATGCCGCCGATGAGGGGGAGTGTCCCCTGGGTCGAAATGGAGACAAAAAACTTGGCCAGCACCTCGTTCAGGTGGGAGCCCATCAACACACCAAAAATCCCGGCGTACAGGGGGAACTGCAGCAGGACGCCCCCGGTCATGGGCACCGCCTTGGCCGCGGCGCGGAGGAAGGCCCGGGGCCTCCAGTGCAGCAGCATTCCAGCGATGATGAACATGAAGTTGTAGGTGTTCAGGTCCAGGGCCGCCAACCCGCCCTTGGTGCGGAAGACGTTGAACAGGTAGATGAGGCCAAGGGCCACCAGGATCACGGTCAACCACGGGCTGAATTCGAGCCTTTCCCCTGGGGTCTGGGGGGCACCGATGCTTTCCTGGGGGTCCTGATAGGTGATGCCCGCCATCTCCGCGGTTTTGGCGTGTTCGGCCGAGGGCGTCGATACGTAGCAAATCCAGACGGAAAGCACCATCAGGACCACGATCATCACCAGGTTCTGCCAGGTGAACAGGGTCATTTTCAGGGTGATGACCCCGCTGATCGCGAGCAATCCCGGAGGAATCGACCCCTTGGTGGCCATCAACAGGGCGGCCGAGGATGACAATCCCAGGGCCCAGACACTGCCCAGGCCGAGATAGCCCGCGGCACCGATGGCGCGATAATCGATCCCCTTGACCCTCTTGCTGATCTCGCGCATCAGGATGCCCGCGAAAATCATGCTGAAACCCCAGCTGATCAGGGAAGCAGCCATGGCCATGAAGGCGACATAGGCCACTGCGGCCTTGGGGGTCTTGGGGAATCGCGCCAGCACATCGATGACTTTCCGCACGGGCGGTGACACGGCCACGATGTAGCCGCCGATGACCACGAAAGCCATCTGCATCGTGAATGGAATCAGATTCCAGAAGGATTTCCCGAAATCCTCAGAAATCTGATTGGGAGTGCGCCCCATGGCAAGGGCTGCGGCACAGACAATGACCACGGCAATGGCCGCAAAGACGTAAGCGTCAGGGAACCATTTCTCGCTCCAGTCGGCGAGGGCCGCGCCAAGGCGCGCCATGGCTCCCTGTTCATTCGAATCAGGCTTGGTTCTGGCCTCCACGCTCATAATCGCGCTCCTTATAACGCTGGAGAAGGGGTCGACTAACGGAAGAGAAAAGGAATCCGGGCCAAGACTGCGTCATTTCTTGCTCAGAGAAGCATGCCGACCAGGGTTTTGATGACCCCATATTGAACTCAGCCGACTTCAAGTTGCCAGTAATAAGGATCGGGGCCAGTCCAAGCGTTCGGAAACCTTGGTTCCGTGGGATTGGCATGCCGGATGGGCCAAAACGGGCCGCCTTACAAATCAAGCCGCACCGCAGACCCGCCTCGCCATAGAATGATCCATGGAACGGCCCCGCTCCGCCTCGTCCCTAGGCGACCTTGATTTGCACCTGCTCGGAGAGGGGACCCATTTGCGGGCCTACGAAAAGCTGGGAGCCCATCCCCAGGTCGTGGCTGGCATAACGGGTGTCACCTTTGCGGTCTGGGCGCCCAATGCCCGGTCCGTAAGCGTGGTCGGTGACTTCAATGGCTGGGATGGACGTACCCATCCGATGGCCCAGGTCGGGCCCAACGGCTTCTGGGAGACCTTCGTTCCAGGGTTGATTCCAGGCATGCTCTACAAATTCGAGATCCACGGCCCCAGCGGCAACCTGCTTCCCCTCAAGGCAGATCCCTATGCGTTCCGTTGCGAGCGCCCCCCCGGCACGGCCTCCATCATCCACGGCATTCAGACCCATGATTGGGGCGATGGTGCCTGGATGGAAGCGCGCCGGATGGCGAAAGTCCATGCGGAGCCCCTCAGCATCTATGAGCTCCACCTGGGGTCCTGGCGGCGGCGACCCGACGGCTCCTTCATGAGCTACAAGGAAATCGCCGCGGATCTTGCGCCCTATGCCAACTGGCTGGGCTTCACCCATGTGCAACTGCTCCCGGTGACGGAGTATCCCTACGATCCCTCCTGGGGTTACCAGCCGCTGGGCATGTTCGCGCCCACCAGCCGCTTCGGCGGGCCGGAGGATTTCAAGGGCTTCGTGGACACCCTGCATCAGGCTGGGTTAGGCGTCATCCTCGACTGGGTACCCGCCCACTTTCCGGAGGATGCTCACGGTCTCGCCAGCTTTGATGGCACGCACCTCTACGAACACGCGGATCCCCGTCAGGGGCGCCACATGGACTGGGGCACCCTGATCTACAACTACGGCCGCGTGGAGGTCCAGAACTACCTAATATCCAACGCCCTGTTCTGGCTCGATCAGTTCCATGTGGATGGTCTCCGGGTGGATGCCGTGGCGTCGATGCTCTACCTGGACTATAGCCGCGAGGCAGGCCAGTGGATCCCCAATCGGGATGGAGGGCGGGAGAACCTCGAAGCCGCGGCCTTCCTCCGTCGCCTGAATGAGGTGGTCTACGCCCAGCATCCGGACACCTTCACCGTGGCTGAAGAATCCACAGCCTGGCCAGGCGTATCCCGCCCCACGGACAAGGGCGGTCTCGGCTTCGGCTTCAAGTGGGACATGGGCTGGATGCACGACACCCTGCGCTACCTGGGCGAAGGCATGATGGCCCGGCCCCATCACCACAACGAGATCACCTTCTCCATGGTCTACCACGGGTCCGAGAACTACGTGCTTCCGCTTTCCCACGACGAGGTGGTCCACGGCAAGCGCAGCCTCTATGGCCGCATGCCCGGCGATCCCTGGGAGCGGATGGCGAACCTGCGCCTGCTCTATGCCTGGCTCTTCGCCCACGGGGGCAAGAAGCTGCTCTTCATGGGCGGCGAGTTTGCACAAGGAAAGGAATGGAACTACGACACGGCGCTGGATTGGGACCTGCTCAATCTGCCTGATCACAAGGGCATCCATGACCTGATCTGCGATCTCAACAGCCTCTATCGCCGCCATCCATCTCTGTACGAAGGGGATTGCCAGCCCGGTGGCTTTGCCTGGATCGACTGCGGCGACCGGTTCAACAGCGTCCTCACGCTGCTGCGGAGAGCCTCGGATCCCGGGGATTTCATGGCCATTGCCTTCAACTTCACGGCGCTGACCCAGCGAGGCTATCGCATCGGCGTGCCTGCACCCGGGACCTACGTCGAATTGCTGAATACGGATTCCACCTACTACGGCGGCCGAAACCAGGGCAACACGGGTCGGGTCGAGACAGAAGCCGTTCCCGCGCATGGATTCCCCCAATCCCTGAACCTCGTCCTTCCGCCCCTGGCGGCCCTCTTCCTGAAACCTGAATCACTGACCCTCCCATAACAGTTCCTGGATGCCTCATGGACAAGCTCATTCCCAAACTGCATAAGCTCACCCAGAACCTCTGGTGGACCTGGAAACCCGAGGTGCGGACGATCTTCCGCGACCTTGATCTGGAGCTCTACCACAAGGCCCACCAGAACCCCATGTCCGTGTTGAAGCAGATCCAACCCGAACAACTCGAACAGCGCGCCGCCGATGTGGACATACCAGCCCGGGTGGATCGGGCCCTCCGCCAGCTGAAGGAATACCTCACGCCCGTAACCACTTGGGGCCTCACCCACGCGGGGGCCATGCGGTCCAGACCCATCGCCTACTTTTGCATGGAATTCGGCATCCATGAATCCCTGCCCATCTATTCGGGCGGGCTGGGCATTCTGGCGGGTGACCACCTGAAGGCCGCCTCAGATCTGGGCGTGCCCCTGGTGGGCGTGGGTCTGCTCTATCACGAAGGCTACACATCCCAGGTGCTCAACACAGACCTCTGGCAGCAGGACGTGGTGGAACCCTTCGACATCGCCGACCTGCCCCTGGTACCTGCAGTGGATCACTATGGCCAACCCGTCCAGGTATCCGTCGAGCTGCCGGGGAGGATCGCCCACGCCGCCGTCCTGGAAGTGCAGGTCGGACGCATCCGACTCATCCTCCTGGACACGCGCGTCAAGCAGAACGATCCCAAGGACGTAGCCCTCGCAGCTCGCCTCTACGGCGGGGACCAGCGCATGCGCATCGAGCAGGAGCTGTTGCTGGGGGTTGGTGGGGCCCGCGCCCTTCGTGCCCTCGGCATCAACGCCAGCGTGTTCCACCTCAACGAGGGCCACTCCGCCTTCGCCCTTCTCGAACGGGCTCGCCACCGCATCCAGGCCGATGAAATGGACCCCCACCTGGCCCTCCAGGAGGTCGCCGCCGCCACGGTATTCACCACGCACACCCCAGTGGAAGCCGGGCACGATCGCTTCCCTGCGGACCTGGCCGCTGAGCACCTGAGGTCCCTGGCCGAGGGGCTGAAGCTGCCTCTGGAAGAGGTCATGGGACTGGGTCGAGTGAATCCCCACGACCACGGCTCAGCGTTCATGCCCACCGTGCTGGCCCTCAAGCTGTCCCGGCGTGCCAACGCGGTCTCGGCCCTCCACGGCGTGGTCTCCCGCAAGATGTGGAACCACCTCTATCCAGGGCTTCGGGAGGAGGCCGTACCCATCGGCCATGTCACCAACGGCGTCCATCTGCCCACCTGGCTGGCCACGGAGATGAATCATCTCTACGAATCGCACCTGGGCGTGGCCTACCAGGGATCCCTCACGCGGCCCGACACTTGGTCGAAGATCGAGGGTGTTTCGTCGGCGGAGCTTTGGGAGACCAAGCAGGTCCTGAAGGCCCGCACCCTTCGGTTCATCCGGAAAAGCTGTGCCGACACGCGTGAACGGCTCGGTCTTCCTGAAATCGACCCGGCGCCATTGGACCCGGATGCCCTCACCATCGGCTTCGCCCGTCGCTTCGTGCCCTACAAGCGGCCGGATCTGCTCTTCACTGACCTGGATCGCCTGGACCGCCTGGTCAACCATCCGGATCGCCCCGTGAATCTCGTTTTCTCCGGCCGGGCCCATCCAGCGGACAACACGGGCAAAGCCCTCATTCAGAAGGTAGCGAGGCTCCTTGAGGATCCCCGGTTCCGCCACCGGATCGTCTTCATCGAGAACTACAACATCCGCGTGGGACGTCTGCTCTACCAGGGCATCGATGCCTGGCTCAACAATCCCCAGCGCCCCCTGGAAGCCTGCGGCACCAGCGGCATGAAGGTGGTGCTCAATGGTGGCCTCCACATTTCGATCCGGGATGGATGGTGGGCCGAGGCCTACGACGGCCAGAACGGGTTCGCCATCGGCACGGGCGAGACTCACGCGAACCAGGCCATCCAGGACCAGCGCGATGCGGAGGATCTCTTCCGCCTGCTGGAGGAAGAGGTCGTGCCCATGTATTACGAGAACCGCAACTCGGTGGGCGTGCCCCGCTGCTGGGTAGAACGCATCAAGCAGTCCATCCGCACCTTGGCCTGGCGCTTCAACGCGGACCGCATGGTGAAGGACTACGTCGATCACCTCTACCTTCCGGCGGCCATCGGTAGCAGCTGCCAGATGCCGCCGCCATGACCGACCGCCGGGTGATGAAGCAGGCTCCTGCGGAGCCTGCGAAATCGGGACCCGGCGAGGAGGTTACGCCACCCGATCGCCCGAGCCGGCACCAGGCAGGCTGAGCATCACAACCAGGCTGGCCCCGATCCCCCCCTAGCAAACCTTGATCGAATGGGTTAAGTATTAAGAAGATTCCGAGCGAATTCCCACACGGCCTAAGCAGAAAACCGATATTTAGGGCAAGGAGCCTCTGCGATGGCCGGACCGGCTCATAACTCATCGAGCACCAGTCGCTTGGATCTGGAGCGACGGGCTTTTCTTGACCTGCTCCGGATAGCCAATACCATGGCGAATCCCAAGGATATTGCGCGCCAACTGGTGGTCGTTGCTCGGCACCTGTCCGGCTGTGAGGCCGTGGCCATCCGCTTGAAGAATGGGCCAGGCTATCCCTATGCGGCCAGCCTGGGTTTTCCGGAGCAGTTCATATCTCTTGAGGACGACCTCTGTGCCAAGGATGAGGAGGGTCGTCTGCTCAGGGGTGAACATCGGCAACCGATCCTGGCGTGCCTGTGCGGCCGGGTCCTGACAGGCCAGGTCAACCGCCTGCAACCCTTCTTCACAGACCGGGGCAGCTTCATCACCCCTTCCACCAGTCAGCTCCTGGCCTCCCACCCCGAGCCCGGGTGTCTGGGGCACACGCGCAACCGGTGCCATGGCGCTGGCTATGAAACCGTCGGCCTCTTTCCCATCCGGCGGGATGATGTGACCTATGGTCTGATCCAATGCAATGACCACAGACCCGGCCGACTCACGGCGGAATCCGTCGACCTGATGGAGAACCTGGCCGTCAGCGCCGCGCACCTATTCCAGCTGGCCATGGCCTGATAGTAAGGAACCGCCAGGCACCGAAACTCATGTCCTACCGACTTTAGGAGGATGAGTTCTCCATCGAAGCCCTAACAAGAGGCGTCCCCATGTCCCCCATGACACCGCAGGAAGTGATCCAGAACCTCGGTGACCTCCCCCCCCTGCCTCAGGTGGCCGCCCGGGCCATCCGGATTTCCGCGGATTCGGACACTTCGTCGAAGCAACTCCAGAACCTGATTCGCACAGACCAGGCGCTTTCTGCGCAGCTCCTGAGGGTCGCCAACTCGGCCATGTTCGGCAGGATGAGGGAGGTCGCCACCCTGACCGAGGCGATCCTGACCTTGGGTTTTTCCACCGCCCGGAGCGTGGTGATCGCCTCCAGCGTCAAGAACCTCTACAACCGCGGCCCAGCCAACCTGAAGGAGCGCATCCTCTGGGAGCACGCTCTGGCCACCGCCATCACGGGGAGCGCATTCAGCAGATCCATGCGGTTTTCCGTGACCGAGGAAGTCTTCCTGGCTGGACTGATGCATGACATCGGCAAGAGCGCCATGGTGCTGAAGTTTCCGGAATCCTACATCGCCCTGCTTCGCCGCATCCAAGAAGAGGGTGGTGACGGGCTCAACATGGAACTCGACACCTTCGGGTTTGACCATTCTATGGTGGGCGAGGCCTTGCTCCGATCCTGGAACCTTTCCGAAGGCATCGAGGCGACAGTGCGCTGGCACCATGAGCCCCTCCAAGCACCTCCGGAGCACCGCCGGGTGGTAGCTCTCGTAGCCCTTGGGAATCAAGTCGCCATCGACCTCCAGATTGGCCTCGGCAGTCCAGACTCCCTCGCAGGGGCCACCTGGGAAGCCATGGATATCCTGCAGTTGGATGATGGGACCTACCAGGAGCACCGGATTGGAGCCCTGGAAGCCCTCGAACGGGACCGGGCCCTCATCACCGATTTCTGAGAGACGCATTGATCCAATGGGTCAATGCGTTCAGGCGCCCTTCGAAGGGATGCTCGCATACAGGTCGAGATAGGCCCTGGCGGGACCCTCCCAGCCGAAGTCCGTCATCATCCCCCGCCGCTGGACCTGTCGCCAGGCCGCAGGGTCGCGGAACAGGGCCAGAACCCTGTTGATGGCTTCTCCCAGCGCCCACCCACTGGCCGTATCGAACATGAAGCCGGTGGCAGTGTCGTCGGCGAGCGTATTGGGAGTTGCGCCAACCACCGTGTCGGCCAGCCCGCCTGTGCGTCGCACCAGAGGAAGGGCCCCGTAGACCTGGGCATAGAGCTGGGTCAACCCACAGGGCTCCTGGCGCGAGGGTACCAGGACCACATCGGCTGCCGAGAAGGCCCGATGCGCGAGGGCTTCGTCATATCCGATGAACACGGCGACACGCCCCGGGTGGCGTTGGGCTGCCTGGCGGAAGGCACCCTCCGCGTGGGGATCTCCGGTGCCAAGCACGGCCAGCTGGGCGCCGCTGGAAACCAGGTGGTCCACGTTGTCCAGGACCAGGTCAAGGCCCTTGAGCGGATCCAGGCGGCTCACGGCGGCGAAGAGGGGCGCCTCCGAATCTTCTTGAAGCCCCATCCTGCGTTGGAAATCGGGACGGTTCGGCCACCGGCGAGCCGGGTGTTTCAGATCATATCGGCTGAGGAGATTTGGATCCTTCGCCGGATTCCATACGTCCCGGTCCACCCCATTGATGATCCCGCGCAGGCTTCCACTCCTGTGCGCCAGCAGCCCTTCAAGACCATGCCCTCCGGCCTGTTGGATCTCGCGGGCGTAGGTTGGACTGACGGTGGTGAGACGATCTGCGAGCTTCAGGCCGGCCTTGAGGAAACAGATGTCGCGATGGAATTCAACGCCTTCGGGCGTGAAGGCATGGCGTGGGAGCCAAAGGTCACCCAGCATCGCGGCCGGAAACCGTCCCTGAAAGGCGATGTTGTGGATGGTCATCACCGTGCCGGGGCGTGGGCCATCGCCGTAGGCGACGTAGGCCGGCATGAGCCCGGTGGGCCAGTCGTGGCCGTGCAGCACATCGGGCCGCCAGCCATCGGCATCTCCCACGCGGCCCAGGTGCGCCGCAGCCCAGGCCAGGGCGGCGAAGCGCCGGGCCAGATCCTCTGGATAATCGTAGGGCCCTCCGGGGCGGTCGAAGAAAGCCGGCTGGTCCAGCAGGTAAAGAGGCAGTCCTGGGGCTTCAGCCCGGAGGATCCGAGCCGGTCCGCCCCCCATGAGCTCCGGAAGGGCGGCGGCTTCGCCCAGGATCTTGAACTCGGAACGAATGGAAGGATAGACCGGCAGCAGGAAGCGCACATCGGCACCCAGGGCGCGCATGGCCCTGGGCAAAGCTGCCATCACATCACCCAAGCCGCCAGTCTTGACATAGGGAAACAGTTCGGACGCCACGAACAGAATGCGCAAAATCTATGACTCCAGCAGGTTCAGCATACGCTGGGAGATGAGGGTGATGCCTCCTGCGGTACGGTAGAAACGGCGGGCATCTTCCTCAGGATCCTCCCCCACGACGAGACCCTCTGGGATATGACAATCCCGAGCCAGAACGCAGCGTCGGAGGCGGGCATGGCGGCCAATATCGCAGCCCGGAAGCACCATGACTCCGTCCAGGCGGGCATGGGAGTGGACCACGACACTGCTTGAGAGCAGGGAATGGTGCACATGGGCGCCGGAGATGACACAGGCACCGGATACCAGGCTGGAGAGGGCGACACCATTGCGCATCTCGCCTGCATGGACAAATTTCGCAGGTGGGAGCTGCAGCTGGTGCGTGGTGATGGGCCAAGTTTCGTCATAGAGGTTCAGGGCGGGTAGCACACTGGTGAGATCCATGTTGGCCTCCCAGTAAGAGTCCACGGTGCCCACGTCCCGCCAGTAGGGGTCAGGGTGTCCCGCATTCGGGATGCAGCTGCTCTCGAAACGGTGGGCGAAGACTCTGGCTTCATGCACCAGTTTGGGGATGATGTCATTGCCGAAGTCATGTCCTGAATGCGGATCCTCGGCGTCGCGGATGAGCGCCTTGTAAAGGAATTCTGCATTGAACATGTAGATGCCCATGGAGGCGAAGGCGCGGTCGGGCTTACCGGGAATGGCCGGCGGATCCTCCGGCTTCTCCACAAAGGCCACGATGCGGTCTTTTTCATCCACATGGGCGATCCCGAATCCCCTTGCCGCATCCCGGGCCACTTCGAGGCACGCGATGGTCATGTCCGCCTGATGGTCAAGATGGTCCTGAAGAAACACTTTGTAGTCCATGCGGTAGATGTGGTCACCCGCCAGGACTAGGACCGTCTTGGGGTCGAGCGACTGGATGCTGCTCAGGTTCTGGTAGACCGCGTCCGCCGTTCCGCTGTACCAGGCGTTCTTGTCGAAGCTCTGCTGGGCCGGGAGCACATGGAGGAACTCGTTCAGCTTGGCGGGCAGGAAGGTCCATCCGAACTGGAGGTGCTCCAGAAGCTTGTGGGAGTTGTATTGAGTCAGCACCAGGATCCGGCGGAAGCCGGAATTCACGCAGTTCGACAGCGTGAAATCGATGATGCGGTACTTGCCGCCAAAATCGAGGCCCGGCTTGGAGTAATGGTCCGTGAGTTCCATCAAGCGCCGGCCGCGCCCTCCGGCCATCACAAGCGCGACAGTGTGCCGCGGGGAAAGTCGGGATTCCGAGATCGTCAGCATGGGAGCCCTCGGGTGGTGCCTGAGTGAATGATAGCCACGCCTGGGTCCGAGATTCCTATCGATCTGCCCAATTCCCTTGATGGTCCTCGACACGAAGGGCTTCGGTCAGTTCCGCCAGGAAGAGGGGCCTTGGCAGCGTCTTGAATCCATAGGCCACCAATCCCTCGTGGGGAAGCTGGCCATCCACCATCGTGAACCCCCAGGCCGCGAGCCGAGCATCCAGGGCCGCCAGGGCTGCGCGGCTGGCCTCGGGCTCGAGACTGAACATGCTCTCACCGAAGAATGCCCCTCCCATGGAAACGCCATAGAGACCGCCTCTCAGTTCCCCCTCCCGCCACGCCTCCACGCAGTGGGCATGGCCCGCCCAGTGGAGGGCGACATAGGCCTCGCGCATCTCCGGAGTGATCCAGGTGCCGTCCTGGCCGGGACGGGGCACTCGGGAGCAGTGGCCGATGACCGCTTCGAAGGCCGAGTCCCAGCGGATCTCGAAGGGGCGCTGTCGCAGCCTCCGGTGGGTCCGGGCCGACAGATGCAGGTGGCCCGGTCTCAACATGGCCCGTTCAGGAGGCGACCACCAGAGGATGGGATCGTCCTGCCCGAACCAGGGGAACACACCACTATGGTAGGCCAGCAGGAGCCGGGGGACGGTGAGGTCACCGCCGATGGCGAGCAGCCCATCCTCCGCCAGCTCGGGATCCGGGAAGACCAGATTGTCCGTCAGCCGAAAGACAGGCACAACCGGCCATCCTTGAGGTCCACCTGAGCCTTGCCACCCTTGGCCAGGGGCCCGAAGAGCAGAGCCTCCGCCAGTGGGCGTCGCAGCTCGCGTTCGATAAGACGCGCCATAGGCCGGGCACCAAAGGCCGGATCATAGCCTTTTTCGGCGAGCCAGGCGCGGGCCTTGGGCGTGCAAGTGAAGGTGACGGCCTTCTCGGTCAACTGGACTTCCAGCTCCCGCAGGTGCTTGTCGGCCACCCGTTCCATCTCGGGGCGACCCAGGGGCGCGAACTGGAGGATGGCGTCGAGCCGATTCCTGAACTCGGGGCTGAAGGCCTTCTCGATGGTCCCGGTGGCCGAGCGCCGGGCCCCCGCCTCGGCGAAGCCCACCTGGCGCGCTGACAGTTCCCGGGCCCCCACATTGGTCGTCATCACGATCACGGTGTGGCGGAAATCCGCGCTGCGGCCATGGCTGTCCGTGAGCGAGGCATGGTCCATGACCTGCAGGAGGACGCCGAAGAGGTCCGGGTGGGCCTTCTCCAGCTCGTCCAGGAGCAGGACCGCATGGGGCTGCTTGCGCACGGCGTCCGTGAGCAGACCGCCCTCCTCGTAGCCCACATAGCCGGGAGGCGCGCCGATGAGCCGGGCCACGGCGTGCTTCTCCTGGTATTCGCTCATGTCGAAGCGCAGGAAGGCGATGCCCAGGGCCTTGGCCAGCTGCTTCGAGAGTTCGGTCTTTCCCACGCCCGTGGGACCCGCAAAGAGGAAGCAGCCCATGGGTTTGAGCGGGTCCCGCAGCCCGGATCGGGCCAGCTTGATGGCACTCGCCACGGCCTCGCAGGCCGGATCCTGCCCGAAAATCTGGGCCCGGAGGGCGGCCTCGAGGTTGGCCAGGGCCTCCCGGTCATCCGCACTGACAGAAGCCACCGGCACCCGCGCCATGCGGGCGACCACGGCCTCGATCTCCGCCGGACCGATCCGCTTGGCCCGGGCCTTCTTCGGCAGGAGCTTCTGCGCGGCCCCGGCCTCGTCCACCACGTCCAGGGCGCTGTCCGGCAACCGCCGGTCCGGGAGGTGCTTGGAGGCCAGTCGCACGGCGGCCTCCAGGGCCGCATCGGTGTAAGTCACGCCATGGTGCGATTCGTAGGCCGCCTTGAGGCCCTGCAGCACACCGAGGGCATCCTCCACGGACGGCTCGTTCACTTCCACAACCTGGAAGCGGCGGGAGAGGGCCCGGTCCCGATCCAGGGATCCCTTCAGATCCTGGAAAGTGGTGGCGCCGATGCAACGCAGGTCGCCGGAGGCCAAGGCCGGCTTCAGCAGGTTGGCCGCATCCATGGCCCCGCCGCTTGTGGCTCCGGCTCCGACCAGGGTGTGCATTTCATCCACGAAGAGGATGGCCCCGGGCTGCTCCGCCAGCGCCTTGAGCACGGCCTTGAGCCGCTCCTCGAAGTCGCCGCGATAGCGGCTTCCCGCAAGCAACGCGCCCAGATCCAGGGCGAAGATCCGCGCGGACTTGAGGGGTTCCGGCACATTCCCTTCGTGGATTCGGCGGGCCAGGCCTTCCACGATGGCGGTCTTGCCCACGCCGGGCTCGCCCACCAGCAGGGGGTTGTTCTTGCGACGGCGGCAGAGTATCTGGGCCATGCGGGTGATCTCGGCCTCGCGGCCCACCAGGGGATCCAGCCGGCCCGCCGCCGCCCGGGCCACCAGGTCCGTGGCATAGGCTTCCAGGGGGTTCTCGGCCACCGTACTGGACTCCTCCTCTTCGACCTCAACCTGCTTCTTGGCCGCGGCCTTGGGCGCACCGGGACCGTGGCTGAGCACCTTCAACAGGGCCAGCCGCTTGACGCCATGCTGCTCGAGGAGCTGGCGTGCGTGGCTGGATTCCTCTTCCAGAAAGGCTGGAAGCAGCTCACCGCCCTGCACGCTTCGCTTGCCGGCGCTGAAGGCGTGGACCAGGGCCCGCTCCACCACCCGCACGAATCCAAGCGTGCTGTGGGGCTGGAAGGCCTCGCCCTCGGGCACCACCTCGAATGCCTCTCCCAGCACAGCCTCCAGGTCGGTGCGCAGGGCGTCCAGCTTCACGCCGCAGCCCTTCAGGACTCTGGCCGCATGGGCATCGTCCACCAGGGCCAGCAGCAGGTGTTCCAAAGCCACGTCCTCGTGGCGGCGGCTCTTGGCCAGGTCGAAGGCCCGCTGGAAACCCTGGTTCAGCTCGGCACTGATCTCAGGCATCGTCGGCCTCCACCGAGAGGAGCAGGGGGAAGCCCTCGCGCTCTGCCAGCTGGCGGCCTCGCTCGGCCCGTGTTTCCGCCACATCCCGCGTGTAGACGCCTGCCACCCCCACGCCCGCCCGGTGCACCGCCAGCATGATGGCCGTGGCCTCGGGCTCCGCCTTGCGGAAAACGGTCTTCAGGAGGAACACCACGAACTCCTGGGTAGTGTAGTCGTCGTTGTGCAGCAGCACCTTCCACATCCCTGGCACATGAAGCTTCGCGCGTTTGCGGGTGAGAACCTGGCCCTCCTTCTTCACCTGCCTGGCCATGGACGACGCCTCCGGGGCATCAGAATAGCGGGTCAGGCCCATGGAAGAGGTTGATGAACTTTCCTCGTGCCAGTTCCCGGAGGAACAGGGCCGTGCGCCGGATCGTATCCGGCTCCTTTGGGAAGGCCTCGGCAACGGTTTTTGCGATTTCTGCCACCGTTCTATTGCCGTCACAGGCCCGCCAAACGGCCGTGCCCCGGGCATCAAGCTTCACGCGGTAGACGGGCTTCTTCATTAGGAGGAGCAGCCATGCCCATCGCGGGGACAGGACCTTGGGGCGGATCAGAATTAGGTTGCCCTGCTCGCCGGGTTCCGAGGCCAAGGCCTGAACCGGGATCAGGGCGAGAAAGGATTCGTCTGGAAATGGGTCCATAGGAGGCAGCCTTCAAACAGAATTGATTCACCACGAAGACGGAAAGACCACGAAGAAGAACGTTCATCCTTCATGGTCTTCCTGTCTTCGTGATGCCAGATCAGTAGCCTAGAAATTGGCGCTGGGGGGCGCGGGTTCGTCGGCTTCGCCTGCGTTGGCGAGAGGTACCCGGACCAGATAGATGGCGATGCCGGCCAGGATCAGCAGGCTGATCCAGAACATCCCGGGATTGGCGAAGACCTTGTATTTCACCTCGAAGAAGGCGAAGGAGGCGAAGAGCAGGCCCACCAGGGCCTCGCCGGCTATGAGGCCCGCCGCCAGCAGCACGCCGTTGTTCTCTACCCGGACCTTCTGGGCTTCGTTCAAGCCGCGCTTCTCCGCGAACATCTCCACGGCGCCCTTGATGAGACCGCCCAGGAAAATGGCAAAGGTGGTCTCCAGAGGCAGATACATGCCCACCGACACCAGCATGGGACTCTTCACCTGCATGAGGATGAAAGCGAAACCCATCATCATGCCGACGATGATGAGCGGCCAGGCCATCCTGCCTTCCACGATGCCGCGGCTGAGCAGGGCCATGAGGCCCGCCTGGGGTGCGGCCAGCTGTTTGGAACCGAAGCCTGCATCCAGGGACAGCACGGCCTTCTTCTGGTCGGCGGGCAGCTGTTTCACCTGGTCGAGGGTATAGGTCTGGCCATCAGGGGCAGTGACGACCTGCACCTGCTGGGCCGTCAGCTCGGCGATGCGCTTGGCGCCCTGGGCGGAGATATCACCCTCGTGCAGCACCATGAGGGGAATGAAGAGCACAACCGAAGCCAAGGCCACGCCCAGGAGGTCGCCCATTTCCATGCGCCAAGGGGTGCCACCCAGGATGTGGCCGGCCTTGAGATCCTGGAGCATCTCACCGGCCACAGCCGCGCTCACGCAAACCACCGCGGCCACACCCAGCACGGCGGCCACGCCCTCCCGACCCTTCACGCCGAGAAGCACCATCGCAAGGGCGGTGATCACCAGGGCCGTCAGGGTCAGGCCGGAAATCGGGTTGTTGCTCGAGCCCATGATGCCCACCAGGTAGCCGCTGATGGCCGAGAAGAAGAACCCCAGGATCACCACCACCAGGGCCGCCACGAAAGAGACCAGGGGGCTCACCTGGAAGATGCGCCAGGTGATGAAGAAGGTCACCAGGGCAGCGAAGCCGAGCCCGAACAGGACATAGGTGAAGGTCAGGTCCTTGTTGACCCGCTCCACCACATGCTCGCCGGCGGCGGCCTTCTTCATGTCAGAGACGGAGCGGGTAAGACCCGTGGCCAGGCTCTTGCGCATCTTGAAGAGGGTATAGCTGGCCCCCATGAGCATGCCGCCGATGGCGATGGGACGGACGATGAACTTCCACACGGAGTAGGACAATCCAATCCAGTCGCCCTGCGGGGCTCCCTCGGGCAGCACACCAGGGGCCAGGAAATAGGTGATGATGGGCACCAGCAGCCCCCAGGCGAGGATGCCGCCCGAGAAGTTCAGGGCGCCGAGCCTGGGTCCGATGATGTAGCCCACTCCCATGTAGGCCGGGCTGATGCCCGGAGAGCTCAGCAGCATGCCGCCCATGACCTTGGCCTTCCAGCCCTGGACGAGGCCGATGGTCGTGGTCTTGAAGGCCACGAAGGCCTCCCAGGTGCTGGCGAAGAGGGAGATCTGCACCAGGGCCTGGATGGCCGCGCCGATGCCCATGGCACCGAAGAGGAACTTGGTCCCACTGCCGCCCCGGGCGCCGGCCTTGTGGATCTCAGCGGCGGCCACGCTCTCGGGATAGGGCAGTTCCGCATCCTCCACCATCACGCGGCGGAGCAGGGCCACGAACATGATGCCGAGCACACCGCCCGCGAACATGATCAGTGAGCTGGTGACGTAGTTCCCGGCGGTGAAGAAGCGGGGCCAGACGCCGCTGATGACGAAGGCGGGAATGGTGAAGATCGCGCCAGCAGCGACAGATTCACCGATGCTGCCCACGGTCCGGGCCATGTTCTCTTCCAGGATAGTGCCCTTCATCAGCTTGATGAGCGCCATGCCGATGACCGCGGCCGGATAGGTGGCGGCGATGGTCATGCCCGCCTTCAACCCCAGATACGCATTGGCCGAGCCGAGCACCACGGCCATGACGAGGCCAATGAGCACCGCCCGCAGGGAGAACTCCCGTAGGTTTTGGTCGGATGGGACAAAGGGTTGCATCGGTGCTCCTGAAAAGGCACGGAGAGGGATGAAGAATGCCGGATGTAGTGGATAGTCTAATACCGAACCCGATCCGGTTGGTACCGCCCAAGCCGCACCAGTGGCAGGGTTCCGGCCACAATAGCCTGTTCCCGTTCACGGAGGATCCGTCATGCGTCTGTTGAACACCCTTGCGATCGCGGGTTTGGCCCTTCTCTTTGCCTGTCAAACGGTGCCTCCCGTCACTGTTCCGCAAACCCCGGTCCAACAGGTTCCCCAGGAACCTCCACCGAAGCCCAGGATCGCTCTCGTCCTGGGGGGTGGAGCGGCCCGAGGCTTCGCCCATGTGGGTGTCATCCGAGTGCTGGAACAGGAGAAGATCCCCATCGACATGGTGGTGGGCACCAGTGTCGGCAGCCTCATCGGCGCGATCTACGCGGCCGACCTCAGCAGCTTCGACCTCGAATGGACCGCCTTCCAGCTTGAAAAGGACGATCTCTTCGATTTCGGGGTCATGAATGCCATCACGGGCATGGGGTTCGCCAAGGGCGACAAGCTGGAGGCCTGGGTGAAGAACCACGTCAAGACCACGAACATCGAGAACTTGAAGATCCCCTTCGCCGCGGTGGCGACCGATCTCAACTGGGGCTACAAAGTGGTGCTCGACCATGGCTCGGTGGCCCGCGCCATCCGGGCAAGCGCCGCCATCCCTGGCGTCTTCCAACCGGTCCAGCACCAGGGCAAGATCCTGGTGGATGGTGGCGTGGTGGACAACATTCCCATCTCGGTGGCCAAGACCAAAGGCGCAGACATCGTGATCGCCGTGGACATCAGCGGGAACCTCGGGAATACGAACATCACCAATCTGCTGGGCGTAAGTCTCCAGGCCACGAACATCATGTTCGCCCTCAATGTCGAGCACTCCAAGAAGGATGCCGACATCCTTATTACCCCCGCTGGCATTGGTGACATTGGGATGCTCGACTTCACGCAGAAGAAGCGCTGCATGCAGGCTGGCATTGAAAGCACGAAGAGTGCCATGCCGGTCATCCGCAAAGTCATCGATGCCTGGGTCGCGGCCCATTCGCGACCCGCGGTTCCAGCCCCCTGATCGCCTCGCCCCATGCCCCTACTCACCAGCAAGGCCAATCCGCGCTTCCAGGCGCTGCAGAACCGGGTGAAGGCCGGTGGTTCTCGGCGTGGGACCACCCTCCTTCTGGGCGAAAAGCTCATCGAAGCCTGGGTGGAAGCGCGACAGACCACCGCAGGAAAGCGGCTGCGCCCGGCCCTCTGGTTGCGCCTCGAGCAGACTGATCCCCATCCGCTGGAAACCACCTTGGGCGTGGAGACTCAGGTCCTAGGCGAGGGGCTCATGCGGGCCCTGGCCGATGCGGGCAGTCCTCCCGAACACGCGCTGCTCATGGAGCTCGGCCCGGAACCCGCCGGGCCACTGGCCTCCCGCGTGATTGGTGCCTGGGGCATCCAGGACCCCGGAAACCTGGGGGCCATCCTTCGCAGCGCCGCGGCCTTCGGTTTCCAGGAGGTCCTCCTGGGGCCCGGCTGCGCCGATCCCTTCCACCCCAGGACCCTGAGGGGCAGCATGGGCGCGGCCTTCCTCCTGCCCATCCGCCGGGTGGAGACCCTGCATCCCGATCCAGGCCGCTGGTACGCCCTGGACGACGCCATCGACGCCCTGCCCTTGGGAGAGGCCGACCTGTCCGAGCCCCTTCGCCTCTGGGTGGGCAACGAAGGCCACGGCTGGCAGGGCGTGGACCTGCCGAAGGGCGTCCAGCGCCTGGCCATCCCCGTCCATGGGGTGGAGAGCCTCAACGCCGCCGTGGCCGCAGGGATCGCCTGTTACGAAACGGCCAGGAGGTTGCCCCGTTGAAAACCGGTTGGTTTCTCTCTGTGTTCAGTTCGCTGGTCCTGGCTGGGCTCTTCCTGCTGGCCTTCCGCTTTCCTGGCGCCCTGGGCGGCTGGATGGAACCGAGCATGGCCCTGCTCTTTCCCCTGTTGCTGCTGGATGGCTTGTTCAAGGGGCGGCATGCGTTCTGGACCTGGGTCAGCCTCCTGGCGGGGCTTGTCGTTCTTTACTTGTGGGTACCCCAGACCCTCGCGAGCAAAGGCGGGCTGCCCTTTGACCTGGCCCTGCTGGGCATGCTGCTGATGAGCCTCTGGGAGGCCACGGGGCTCTGGCTGGTGGCCGTGGGATCTCGCTGGGCTTTCCGCCGTTCCGGGGCCCTGGCCGCCGCCCTGGTCGCGGCACTCCTCCTCCTCGCCTGGGAGACCTGGGGCTTCCATGTCTACCCCTGGACCTGGGGCGCGGCCTTCGGCTCGCTCCCATGGACCGCCCGGGCTGCTGCCTTCGTGGGCACGTCCGGCCTATCCGCGCTGGCCTGGGGAGCGGGCGCCTGGGTGGCTGCGACCCTGGCCGGGGGCGGGACCCCTCGCCGGGCCCTGGCGGGGCCCGGCCTGGCCATCGGGTTCTTCATCCTGGCGGGTGGCGCCTGGTACCTGCTCCCCCGGGATCCGATGCGCGTCCTGGACGTGGCCATGGTCCAGCCCAACTTCCCGCCGGGGCAGCGATGGGCTGGGATGGAAACCGAGATGTGGCAACGCAGTGATGCCCTGCTGAAGGCCGAGGGTTGGCCGCGGGCCGGTCGCTCCACCCTGCTGCTGTGGCCTGAGAGTTCGGTGATGGGCCGGGATGACCGCCAACCCAACGCCCAGCTGACCGCCGAGGCCGCCTCCCGGGGCGTGGCTTGGCTCTTCGGCACGGAAGGGGGGCTGTACAATCTGGTGCGCGGCGAGGTGGCGGGCCATNNGAGGGCGATGTGCGGGTCCACCCCCTCATCTGCAGCGAGGCCCTGATGCCGGAACGGACCCGTCGCGGCCTGGCTCTGGGCCGGGCCGACCTGCTGACCAACCACACCAATGACGGCTGGTTCGATCGCAGCATCGCCACGGACCTGCACGCGGCCCAGATCCGCCTGCGCGCCACGGAATTGGGGGTACCGCTCCTGCGGGCCACCCTCACTGGGAAATCCGGTGTCTTCCGCGAGAACGGAAGTTTTCAACTCTGGGGAGAACCCCTCAGCGAAGGTGCCTATGCGGTTGCACTCCAGTGGCGCCCGATCCATACACCGGCACGATCCGCCTGGCTCATTCCACTCCTGATGTCGGCCCTGCTGGCTGGATGCGTCCTGCTAGGATGGAAGGCCCTTCCCGGGAAACCCTGATGAACTGTGACCTTCTCGCACCCACGCCCCTAGCGACACCCAATGGCACCGTGGCTTTTTTCGATGAGACTTGGAGCGTAGATCCCCGCGAGCTCCAGATCTTCTTCCAGGCCGAGCAGGTCCATTGGACCGCTGACCGCACCATCGAGCAGTGGCGAATGCTGCTGGCCTGCTCCCGCATGCTCACCGCACGGCTCGTTCCGGAGGGACACATGGGAGGCCGACTGGTGGCGGCCACTCGGCTCTGGTCCGACCATGCCCACGAGGCCAAACTGTATGATGTGGTGGTGGCGAAGGATCTCACGAATTTCGGCATCGCCTCTGAACTGGTGAAGTGGGCGCTGCGCCATCCCTGGGTCGGGGATGTCAATCGGTTCGTGTTGGAAACCCGCGACGCGGCCGACTTCTATCCCCGCTTTGGCTTCCGGCCTGGCCAGGAGCTGGACGGCATTCACCTGCGCGTGAAGACCGCCGAACTCAAGGCTCGAGGCCTCCGGTGAACGGACCTCAGCCCGCCATTCCCGACACCGCCCTGCAGCCCCTTATCCTGGCCAGCGGAAGTCCCCGGCGGCGCCACTGGCTGGAGGCCATGCGCATCCCCTTCGAGCTGCAGGTGCCCCAGGTGGACGAAACGCCCCTGTTGGACGAGGATCCCGGGGACCTGGTCCTCCGGCTGGCCGAACTCAAGGCTGAAGTCATCGCTCACCGTAACCCGGGTCGCTGGGTCATGGCCGCCGACACGACCGTGGCCGTGGACCATCACACCTTGAACAAGCCCAAGGATGTGGAGGACGCGGTGCGGATGCTCACCCTCATCCAGGGACGGGCCCATCAGGTGCACACCGGCTTCTGCCTTCAGTGGAACAGCACCGTTCACAGCTTCGTGGACACGGCCCAGGTCTTCTTTCGTCCGCTGACCGAGGCGCAGATCCGGTGGTACATCGGCACCCGTGAACCCATGGACAAGGCCGGGGCCTACGCCATCCAGGGCATCGGAGCCCTCTTCATCGAGACAGTCCAAGGCAGCTTCTCCACCGTGATGGGACTGCCGGTGGAGCGGATGGGCGCCCTTTTCGGACACCTGGGCCTGCTGAAACCCTGGATCGGATTCCCGAAGGGCGTCTGACTTCCCATGGAAATCCCGACCCTGCCCTGGAGGAAATCGCCATCCCGGACATGGCCCAATATAGACCACCCAAAAATCCTCTTAAACAGCTGGAAATATCTCAGAAAAAATAGGTAAACATCCATTCCCAGATACTCTATCATCGTGATCTGCGACACATGTTTTCGAATCCTCGCCCTGGAGCCTGCGGGCCCCGGATGAAGTAGTGTCTGGCCATTTCCTGGACACCCTGTCTTTTTTAGCCCAGCGGGTCCACGCGTTAAAAAGGGATAACCCTTCTCTTCCAAGGACCTGCCAGAATCCTGGTCGATCGATTCGCATCACCGAGCACCGTTTCATCATTCCCCGATGGCCTTCCGGCATGATCCGCTGGGCCAGCGCCTTCCAAGGGGTTGTGCATGCACCGATTCGACCAAGCGTTCCGCTTCGTCCTGCCGGCCGCGGCCGTGGCGGTTCTTGCCACCGTCCTGAGCGTGGGCTGGTTCACCCAGCCGGACCGCTTTGCCAAAGGCTATGCCCCCGAACAGCCCATCGCCTTCTCCCACGAACTCCACGCCGGCACCCTCCGAATCCCCTGCCAGTACTGCCATTCAGGGGCCGACAAATCCAGGCACGCGGGCATTCCGAGCGTGGACCTCTGCATGGGATGCCACAAGGTGACCCGGATTGACCGCCCCGCCATCCAGAAACTCACCCGGATCGCCAACTCCGGTGAGCCCCTGCCCTGGCAGCGGGTCCACACCCTGCCTGACCACGTCTTTTTCGATCATCGCCCCCATGTGAACGCAGGCATCGCCTGCCAGAGCTGCCACGGCGAAGTGCAGACCATGAAGGTGCTCACGCGGGAGATGGGCATGCGCATGGGCAACTGCCTGGGCTGCCATCGGGATCCCCACGCGGCCCTGCCGCCAGGATCGAAGATCACCAAGGGCGCCGAGCACTGCGCCGCCTGCCACCGCTAGGAGCACTCGACGATGGCCGACCTGAACCGCAAGCCGATCCTCGATCGCATAGCCGCCTTGGTGGCAGGTCCCTTTCTACTCGGGCGGCGAGCCCTAGACCTCGAGTGGATCGACGCTAAGGCCAGTCCGCCCGAGTCACGGACCGAAACGACCCCACGAATCGCCATCACCTCCCCCGAACACGCCATCAAGCGCCGTGGATGACCCGATGAAGACCCGACTCCCCGAACATGGCCCCACTGAGACTCCGCGGTTCTGGCGGACCCTTGAGGAACGCATTGAGACGCCGGAGGCCCAGCGGGCCGCCCAGGACGAATTCCTTCCCGGCGCCCTGCCTACCATCTACGACGATGTGCATGGCTTGCCGCCCCAGGACGGATTTTCCCGCCGAGACTTCTTCGGGCTCGTGGGCGCAGCTGCCGCGCTGGCCGCCACTGTGGCCTGCGACCGGAAGGGACAGGGGACGGTGGTGCCCTACACCAAGCGTCCTGTAGAGGTCGTGCCCGGCGTGGCCAACTACTATGCCAGCGCCTTTCAGGAAGGTCGCCGGGTCTACCCCGTGCTGGTGAAGACCCGGGAAGGCCGCCCCATCCTCATCTCGGGCAACGACGAACACCCGGGCGTCAAGGGCAAGACCAGCCCCCGCGCCATGGCTGACGTGCTCCGTCTCTACGATCCCGACCGCCTCCGCGCGCCCAAGCTCGAAGGGCGGACCCTGGGCTGGACCGAAGCCGAAAGCGGCCTCCACCAGGCCCTGCTGGCGGCCAAGAGCGCCGGGAAGCCTGTGCTGCTGCTATCGGGTGCCCTGGTCTCCCCCACGCGGAAGGCCCTGCTGTCGGATCTCAAGGCGGCCCTCCCCACCCTGGAACACCTGGCGATGGAACCGGCCGCAGGCGATGCCGCCGAGGAAGCCGCCAAGGCAAGCTGCGGGCAGGCGGTGGAGATCCAACCCCGGCTGGCGAAGGCCAAAGTCATCCTGTCCCTCGGCGCCGATTTCCTGAATGGCGAGGACCCCGAAGCCCTCGCGGCCTGGGGGGCGAAGCGCCGCCTGAAGGGTGCGCATGAGGCCATCAACCGCCTTTGGGTCATAGAGGGGCCGTTGACCCTCACGGGCACCAACGCCGATGTCCGGATTCCGGTTGCGCCTTCACGGATGGGCGCCATGGCTTTCGCCCTGGCGAAGGAACTTGCATCCAAGGGCGTCGCGCTGCCAACCGGCACAGACCTTTCGTCTATCTCGGCGGGGACACCCGCCGAGCTCAGGGACTCCGCCAAGCTCTGGTCCAGCCTAGTGAAGGACCTTCATCATGCAGGCCGGAACGCCGTCGTCCTCTGTGGCGCCCAGATGCCCGCCGAGGCCCACCAGGCCGCTCACCTGCTGAATGCCATGCTCGCCTCGGAAGCCGTCGCCGTGCGCGCCGCCGAGCCCTTGGCCACCGTGAAGGACCTCGAGGTGGCGGCCAAGGGCATGACCGAAGGCCACTATGCCGCTGTGGTCTTCTGGGATGTGAACCCCGCCTACACCTCTCCCAGGGCCGCCGCCTGGAAGGAGGCCGTCGCCAAAGTGCCTTCCCGCACCTGGATCGGTCAGGTGGAGGATGAGACGTCCGCTCAGTGCCAGCTGCTGCTGCCCGAGAACCACTGGCTGGAGAGCTGGGGAGATTTCACCACGGAAGGCGCGGAGGTCCTTCAGCAGCCCACCATCGGCACCCTCTATGACACCCGCCAGGGCGAGGACGTGCTCCTCGGCGTCCTCAAGGCCCTGGGTGCCGCGGTCCCCGAGAGCTACCACGCCTACCTCCAGAACCACTGGCAAAAGACCCTGCCCACCGGCACCTCGTTCGAGCAGGCCCTCCATGATGGCCTCGTGAAGGTGGAGGACAGGGCATCCGCGCCCGCCTTCAGGGGAACATCGGTGTCCGCCGCGGCCAGGAAGGCCGCGGAATCCAAGGCCCAGGATCTGGAACTGGTACTCTTCCCGGGCTTCGCGACCCACGACGGCCGCCATGCCAACAATAGCTGGCTGCAGGAGACCCCGGATCCCGTCACCAAGATGACCTGGGACAACCCGCTATCGCTATCCGTACAGGATGCGACAATGCTGGGCATCCAGGAGGGGGACTTGGTCTCCCTGTCCCTGGATGGCGCCACGATCAAGCTCCCGGCCATCATCCAGCCGGGCCAAGCCAAGGGCGTCCTGGCCCTGGCCCTGGGCTACGGGCGCAGCACCGGCGGTGTAGCCAGGGGCGTGGGGGTCAACGCCTTCCCACTGATGGGTCTGGATCCGGCCAGCGCCAACCTTCGCAAGGGTGCGCGCCTCACCAAGGCCGGCGGGAGCAAGGAACTCTCCCGCACCCAGCGCCATCACCGCATGGAAGGCCGCGACCTCGTCCGCTCCCTCACCATGGAGGAGTTCGAGCAGCATCCCCAGGGCCATCACCACGGACCCGAACTGGTCTCGCTCTACGAGGAACAGAAGTTCCCGGACCACAAGTGGGGCATGGTCATCGACCTGGCGGCTTGTGTGGGCTGCTCGGCCTGCGTCGTCGCTTGCCAGTCGGAGAACAATGTGCCCGTGGTGGGTCCCGAGCAGGTAGCCCGCGGCCGCGAGATGCACTGGATCCGCATCGATCGCTACTACGAAGGGGAGTTGGAGAACCCGAAGGTGGTCCACCAGCCCATGCTCTGCCAGCACTGCGACAACGCGCCCTGCGAAAACGTCTGCCCGGTGAACGCCACCAACCACAGCCCCGATGGGCTCAACCAGATGGCCTACAACCGCTGCGTGGGCACCCGCTACTGCGCCAACAACTGCCCCTACAAGGTNNTGCGCCGCTTCAACTTCCTGGAGTACACCGCCTACAAGACCGAGCCTGAGACCCTGGCCTACAACCCCGAGGTCACGGTCCGTCCCCGCGGCGTCATGGAAAAGTGCTCCTTCTGCGTGCAGCGCATCAACGACGTGAAGACCCGCGCCAAGGGCGAGGGTCGCCCCATCCTAGACGGCGAGATCACTACGGCCTGCATGGCCGGCTGCCCCTCGGATGCCATCGTGTTCGGCGACCTGAAGGACCCCAAGAGCAAAGTCTCCCAGCTGATGGCCGCCACCCGCGCCTACCGAGTGCTGCAGGAACTGGGGGTCAAGCCTGCCATCACCTACCTGGCCGATCTGAAGAACCCCGCCGTCGAGGGAGGTCCCCATGCGCTCTGAGGCCGCCATCCCTGCCGGCGACATCCCGGAGGGCCTGCTCGAACCCGCGCTCACGGTGGGTAGGGTCACCCCCGGCAGCCTCGACGATCAGGTGCTGGCCTTCCCCGAGACCATGCCGCCCAAGCAGTGGTACCTGGGTCTGGCGATCACCCTATCCGCCCTGTTCATCGGCCTCGGTTGCATCGGCTACACCTTCGTGACGGGCATCGGCGCCTGGGGCAACACTAGCCCAGTCTTCTGGGCCTTTGACATCATCAACTTCGTCTTCTGGGTNNAAGCGCTGGCGCAACGCCATCGCCCGCTTCGCCGAGGCGATGACCATCTTTGCGGTCATCTGCGCCGTGATCTTCCCCCTGATCCACGTGGGGCGGCCCTGGCTGGCCTACTGGCTCTTCCCCTATCCCAACCAGCGGGCCCTGTGGACCAACTTCCGGTCGCCCCTCCTTTGGGACGTCTTCGCGGTGAACACCTACTTCTCGGTATCCGCGATGTTCTGGTACCTGGGCCTGATCCCGGATATCGCCTCCATGCGCGACCGGACCACCAGCAAATTCCGGAAGCTCATCTATACCGTCCTGGCCATGGGCTGGCGGGGGGCGGCTTCCCACTGGCAGCACTACGAGAAGGCCTACCTGCTGCTGGCGGGCCTTGCCACGGGCCTGGTGCTCTCCGTGCACTCGGTGGTGAGTTTCGACTTCGCCACCTCCGTGGTGCCCGGCTGGCACATGACCATCTTCCCGCCCTACTTCGTGGCGGGCGCCATTTTCGCCGGCTTTGCCATGGTGGTCATGGTGCTGGTGGTGGTCCGCGAGGGCATGCAGTTGCAGAACCTCATCACCATGCGGCACCTGGAGGTGATGAACAAGGTCATCCTCGCCATGAGCTGCATCATGGGCTACAGCTACATGATGGAGGGCTTCACGGCCTGGTATTCCATGAACGAATACCTCCACCACGCCTTCATGAACATCATCACTGGCACCTATGGATGGGCCGGCTGGATCACCATCACCTGCAACATTTTCATTCCGCAGCTGTTCTGGTTCAGGAAGTGTCGCACCAGCTACTTCTGGATGATCTTCGTGGCCATCGGCGTGACCATCGGCATGTGGTTCGAGCGCTTCGTGATCATCGTGATCTCGCTGCATCAGGACTATCTGCCGTCGGCCTGGCGCATCTACAAGCCCACCCTGACAGACTTTGGCGTCCTGCTCGGCACCTTCGGGATCTTCTTCACCCTGGTCCTGATCTTTGCCCGGGTGCTCCCGGTCATCGCCACCACCGAGGTGAAGGGCATTCTCCCGGACGCACAGCCTTCTCACCATGGAGATGAACGCCATGTCTGAGACCTCCTACTCCGTCCTCGGCATCTACGAGACACCCGATGCCCTGATGAAAGCCATTCCCGAGGTCCGGGCCTCGAAGCTCGGCACGGTGGAAGCCTATACGCCCTATCCCATCCACGGTATCGAGGAGGCCCTGGGCCTGCGCCGGTCGCCCCTGGGCGGCATGGTGCTGGTCATGGGCGTCCTCGGCGCGATCACCGCCTTCGGATTCGAGTACTGGATCAGCGCTGTCGACTACCCGATCATCACCGGTGGCAAGGGCGCAGGATCCTGGGAAGCCTTCATTCCCATCATGTTCGAAGTGACGGTGCTCTTCGCCACCTTCACGGCCGGCCTCGGGATGCTGTTCCTCTTGAACAAGCTGCCCTTCTTCGGACACCCGGTGCTGTCTTCGAAGTCCATCACTGGCATCACCCGCGATCGTTATGTTCTGGCCCTGGAGGCCGAAGACGAGTCCTTCGACAGCGTGGCCGCCGCCAAGGCCCTGCGGGCGGCGGGTGCCGTGGAGGTCGAAGTCCTCCCCGCCCCGGACCGCAGCCCCTTCCTCACCAGCGACTTCATTCTGCGGACCCTGGGCGGCATCTTTGCGGCCTGCGTGGTGTCGGGTCTGGCGATGTTCTTCGCCACCAAGTGGTTCCCCCTGCTGCCCCCGATGCGATACATGGAGGATCAGCCGCGTCTCAATGCCCAGAAGCCTTCTGCCTTTTTCAAGGACGGTCACGGCATGCAACGCCCCGTGGCTGGCACCGTGACCCGGGGGCACCTGCCTACGGCCACCGGGACCCAGGAAGCAGCGGCCTCGCTGGTGAATCCCCTGCCCCGCACGAAGGAGGTCTTCGCCATCGGCCGGAAGGTCTTCGCCAACCGCTGTGAGGTCTGCCACGGTGCCATCGGCAACGGCATGGGCAGCCTGACCGCCGCCTATGGGGGCAAGCCCGCCAACCTGCAGGCTCANNAACGCCATGCCCTCTCACGCCGCCGATCTCACTGAGACGCAGCGCTGGGCCGTGGTGCATTACGTGCGCGCCCTCCAGCGCGCCCAGAACGCCAAGGATGAGGACCTGAAGGTGGTCGCGCCATGAGCCAGAACAAGAACACCTCCACCATGCTTTGGGGCGCCGTGGCCCTCGGGGCCATCGGCGTCCTCGTCAGCTACCGTGCCGCGGGCCTCGAGCGCTTCTGGGCCAACTGGGTCCTCTGGTTCGTCCTCATGTTCACGCTGGGCCTCGGGTCCCTCTTCCTGGTAGCGCTGGAGCATCTGGTGAACGCCAAGTGGAGCGTGCCCGTGCGCCGCATCCCCGAGCGCATCGCCACCCTGCTGCTGCCCGCCATCCCCGTGGGCCTCATCGCCCTCTGTGCCCTCCCGGTGCTCTATCCGGGTTCCCGGCCCGAGGCGGCCCAACATCCCATCCTCGCCGGCAAGGCCTTCTGGCTGAGTCTGCCCTTCTTCTCCGTTCGCACCCTGATTGCCTTCGGCCTCTGCGTCCTGGGCCTGGCGGTGCTGGTGGGCGGCTCCCTGAAGCAGGACACCACCGGGGACCCGGCCTTTAATGCCCGCGCCCGCAAGTTCGCCCCGGCCTTCATGGCGATCTTCGCCCTGGTGATCACCCTGGTGGCCTTCGACTGGATCTCGGGACTGACGCCCGAGTGGTACAGCGACATCCTGGGCGTCTACGTCTTCGCCGGCGCCTTCCTCGGCGGGCTGGCCGCCACGACCCTTTCGGTTCTCTACCTTCAGGACCAGGGCCGGCTCGAGGGCGTGCGCAGCGACCATCTCTACAACCTGGGCGGCTTCCTCTTCGCCTTCACCGTGTTCTGGTCCTACATCGGCTTCGCCCAGTACATGCTGATGTGGTACGCCAACCTGCCTGATGAGGTCATCTACTACAAGCTCCGGCTGGCCGGATCCTGGCGGGCCATCACCGTGTCGCTGGCGGTCCTGCACTTCATCCTGCCCTTCTTCGCACTGGTGACGCGGGATTCAAAAAAGGATCCGAAGCGTCTGCGCATGGTGGCCTGCCTCATGCTTGGCGCGCACTTCCTCGATATCTACTGGCTCATCTTCCCCGCGCTCGGTACCGGACCCCTCTTCTCCTGGCCCGAGCTCAGCTTTGCCCTCTTCTTCCTGGGCGGGATTCTCCTCTGGATCCGCGGGGCCATGCAGAAAGGTGAGGACATGCCTGTCGGCGATCCCTTCCTCCGCGAGGGCCTGGAGTTTCGGCTATGAAGATCAGCGACTACCTCTCCCCGGAAGAACTGAAGCGCCTGGCCTCCGCCCTGCTGGTCGTGCTCGGGTTCATCGCCCTCGCGGCCTTCTTCGGCTTCACCGTGGTGCCCGGGCTGCGCTACCAAGCCCATGACTCGGGCGAAGCCCAGGTCAAGGCGGTCCAAGGGGAAACCGGCTGGCTGGATCCCACGGACTATCCGGCCATGGCTCGGGAGGTCATCCCGCCCATCGATCCGAAGACTGTGATGACGCCAAATCCGGCCCTCATGACCCGAGGCAAGACCCTCTTCTCCCAGACCTGCGCCACCTGCCACGGAACCGAGGGCAAGGGCGACGGCCCCGGCGGCGCGGGCCTCAATCCCAGGCCCCGTAACTTCACCCAGAATGCCGGCTGGAAGAATGGCACCCGCCTCGAAGACATCTACAAGACGCTGGATGAGGGCATCAAGGGCAGCTCGATGGTCTCCTACAACTACCTGTCCAAGAAAGACCGCATGGCCCTGGTCCATGTGGTGCAGTCCCTGGGCGCCTTCGATCACGGAGCTAGCGATCCCAAGGCCATTGCCGGCCTGGAGAAGCTCTTTGCCACTGCCGGGGAGGTCATCCCCAACCGCATTCCCGTGGGTCGAGCGGTGACCGTCCTTTGCCGTGAATATGCGGAAGCCCACCCCGAGGCTCCCCTGTCCACGGCCCGCTGAGGACCCATGACCAACCCTTCGATCCGGCGCGTCCTTCTTCCCCTGGCCCTCTCGGTCCTGGCCGGGTGGTTCCTGCCTCTGAAGGCGCAGCCCCCTGCCCAGCCACCGGTGCCCACCCCCACCTTCAGCCCCGAGGAAGTCGGCATCACCGAGCGGCTCGGTGCCACCATCCCGCTGGACCTGGAGCTGAAGGGCGAGGATGGCAAGCCCGTCACTCTCCGCCAGCTCATCGACAAGCCCACCATCCTGACCCTCAACTACTTCCGCTGCGCGGGCATCTGCACCCCGCAGCTCAACGGCGTGGCCGAGGTACTCAACCGTACCGAAGCCATCCCCGGCAAGGACTTCCAGGTCCTCACTGTGAGCTTCGACGAGCGGGACGAGCCCGAGATCGCCGCGCAGAAGCGCACCAACTACCTGGGCGAGATCACCCGCCCCTTCCCGCCCAGTGCCTGGCGCTTCCTCACGGGCCCGGGTGCCACCACAAAGGCCCTGGCGGATGCCGTGGGCTTCAAGTTCAAGCGTGTGGGCGATGACTTCGTGCACGCCGCCGCGATCATCTTCATCAGCCCCAAGGGCCAGATCACCCGCTACATGTACGGTGTCACCTACCTGCCCGCCGACCTGCAGCTGGCGGCCCAGGAGGCCGCCCGCGGCGAGGCCCAGCCCACCATCAACAAGTTCCTGAAGTTCTGTTTCAGCTATGACCCCGCCGGGCGCAGGTATGTCCTGAATACCACGGCCATCGGCGCCACTGTCATCATCCTGGCGGCCCTGATCTTCGTGTTCGCACTCACCCGCCGGGGACGCAAGACCAAGTCAGAGGAGAGCGAATGAGCACGCATGCTTCCACGGCGCAGCCCAGCTACCTGGTGGACACGGGCACGCGCAAGGGCCTGATGGCCTGGCTGACCACCACGGACCACAAGCGCATCGGGCTGCTCTACCTCTACGCCATGGTGAGCTTCTTCCTCATCGCCATGGGCGTCGGGTTCGTCATGCGCCTGGTGCAGCTGACGACTTTCCAGCACCTCATCACCGCCAAGACCTACAACGCCCTGTTCACGGTCCATGGCGTGATCATGATCTTCCTGTTCGTGATCCCCGGCCTGCCTGCTGTCTTCGGAAACTTCTTCCTGCCCATCCTCATCGGCGCCAAGGACGTCTCCTTCCCACGCTTGAATCTGACTTCCTGGTACTTCTTCATGGCCGGAGCGATCCTGGCCGTGCTGTCCCTCTTCACTGGCGGAGGCGCGCCAGACACGGGGTGGAGCTTCTATGCCCCTTTCAGCCTGAAGACCGGCACGAATGTGACGCTGGCGGTGTTCGCGGCCTTCGTGCTGGGTTTCTCCTCGATGCTCACGGGCATCAATTTCATCACCACCATCCACCGCCTGCGGGCTCCCGGCATGAAGTGGTTCCGGATGCCCCTCTTCTGCTGGGCCCTCTATTCCACGGCCTGGATCCAGATCCTGGCCACCCCCATTCTGGCCATCACGCTGGTGCTGGTGATCCTCGAACGGCTCTTCGGCATCGGCATCTTCGATCCGGCCAAGGGCGGCGATCCCCTGCTCTACCAGCACCTCTTCTGGATCTACTCGCACCCGGCGGTCTACATCATGATCCTGCCGGCCATGGGCGCCATCACCGAGATCATCCCCACCTTCGCCAAACGCACCATCTTCGGCTACAAGGCCATCGCCTTCTCCAGCATGGCCATCGCCGGCGTGGGTAGCCTGGTGTGGGCCCACCACATGTTCACCTCG
>PMJK01000074.1 GCA_003158505.1 Holophagaceae bacterium
TGATCTACATGATCCTGTTCATGGCGACCCTCACGGCCTTGACGGGCTACGGCCTGGGCATCGGACTCGTCACGCTGATGATTTCCATCGCCCGGTCCCGTATGCCCAACTACGCCGCGCTGATCACCTTCTGGAACCTAGGCCTGGCTCTGGGCATGGTCATCGTGATCGCGGCGATCTCAAGCTATGTCGGCATCCGGAAGGTCCTCAAAATCGAGCCCTTCGACATCTTCAGGGGGTAGTCATGCAGTCGCCGAGTAGGGTCCAAGGGTGCAAGGCGAGGACATCCTCCCCCTCTAGACCTCCGAAGGCCGCCTACACTCTGCCTGCCCTGTTCCTGCTGGCTGGATGCAATTTCGCGCCGAAGTATGTGACGCCGGACACCCGAACCCCCACTGCCTTCAAGGAGAAGGGTCCGGAGTTGTCCAGAGATGGCGAAGGTTGGAAGACAGCGGAACCCAGGGACGGAATGATCCGAGTCCAGTGGTGGGACATGTTCCATGACCCTGGCCTGGATGCCCTGGAAAACCAGGTGGCCACTGCGAATCAAAGCATCGCCGCGGCCCTCGGCAATTTCCTCGCCGCGCGGGCCTTGGTAAAGCAGGCCCGCTCGGGCTATTTCCCCATGCTGGGTGTGAATCCCACGGTCACCAGGGGCAGGGAATTGCTGCCCCCGACCTCCCCAGGTGCTCTACAGACTCCGGTCACGGTCACGGAATACTCACTACCCCTTGATGCATCCTGGGAAGCGGATGTCTGGGGGCGGGTCCGGAACACCGTCAATGCCAATTCGCTGGAAGCGCAGGCCACCCTCGCCGACCTCGGGAATGTGAGGCTGACGGTCCAGGCGGAATTGGCCGTGGATTACTTCCAGCTTCGGGCCATCGACGCGCAGAAGAAACTCCTGGATGAGACCGTGGTCGGCTACAAGGATTCCCTCAGGCTGACCCAGGTCCAGTTCGATACGGGCCTGGCCTCGGGTCAGGACGTCACGCAATCCGCGACGCTGCTCAACACCACCCTCGCCCAGGCCACGGATCTTGGCATCCAGCGTGCGCAGCTTGAACACGCCATCGCCACCCTCCTCGGACAACCGGCTTCATCCTTTTCCCTGGCGAGCCAAGCGCTCTCGGCAAACCCCGTTCCCATCCCGGCCGGAGTTCCCTCTCAACTGCTCGAACGCCGTCCCGACGTTGCAGCCGCTGAACGGCGGGTCGCGGAGGCCAACGCGCAGATCGGTGTGGCCCGCGCAGCCTACTTCCCGGCGATCACCTTGAACGGCTCGGCCGGATACCAGAGTACGGATCTGGGAAATCTCATCTCAGGCCCCAGTTTCATCTGGTCCGTGGGTGCCGGCCTGGCGCAGACGCTGTTCGATGGCGGCTATCGGAAGGCCGTCACTCAGCAGGCCCGGGCGAAATACCAGGTGACGGTCGCGAACTACCGCCAAACCGTGCTTACAGCCTTCCAGGAAGTGGAGGATAACCTCGCGGCCCTTCGCATCCTTTCTGAGGAGTTGCGCCAGCAGGATGCCGCCGTCGCCTCGTCCCAGCAGTATCTGGACCTCGCCCTCGGACGCTACACCTCTGGCCTGGACAGCTACCTCAACGTGGTGGCTGCGCAGACGCTCCTTCTCGGTAATCAGCGGGTGGCCTTGAACCTCCGCATGGAGCAGATGACCGCCGGCGTCATGCTGATCAAAGCCCTGGGAGGAGGCTGGGAAGGGACCGATTCCGATCTCCCGAAGACCCAGGCAAAGGGACAGGCAAATCCTCCGGACCTGTGAACCCATCGGGTTCTCTGTCGCTGGTCCGGGTAATCCTCGGGAGGCCCCATGGATGTTCTGCGCACCTCCCAGAACGGCCAGGCCGAATCCCTGACCGCCGGGATCATGGCCCAAGCCCTGCGCGCCAAGCCCGATCTCGTGCTGGGACTCGCCACCGGCCGGACCATGAAGCGGGTCTATGCCCACCTGGTGCGTCTCCACCAACAGGATGGGCTCGATTTCTCCCGCTGCCGGACCTTCAATCTGGATGAGTACATCGGCCTCCCTTCCGGTCATCCCGGATCCTACCGTCGCTACATGGAAGAGCACCTGTTCCGGCACATCAACCTCCAGGCGGAGCATGCCCATGTCCCCGACGGAATGACCTCGGATGTGATGGAGGAATGCCAGCGCTACGAAGCGCTAATCCAGGAAGCCGGCGGCATCGATCTCCAGTTGCTGGGGCTGGGCGTGACCGGGCACATCGGGTTCAACGAGCCGGGATCGCCCCTCGACTCTCGCACCCACGAGGTCCAGCTCACGGAGCTCACGCGCCATGAGAATGCGGGGCCGTTCGGGGGAAATGCATCGGCGGTTCCGGCCAAAGCCATCACCCTGGGCCTCGGGACCATCATGGAGGCCAGGCGCTGTCTGCTGCTTGTCACCGGGGCTGCCAAGGCAGCCATCCTCGCCCGGGTCCTGGAAGGTCCGGTCACCCCCATGACCCCCGGGTCTGTGCTTCAACGGCATCCCGATTGCAAGGTGGTGGTGGACGCCGCGGCCGCCCGAGATCTCGGAATGGGCTCGCAGGATCGCCCGGGGTACATCTGACCGTTCCCCGTTTCAATGGATTGGGGCAAGGGAGAGTAATCTCCCCTGCCCCTCACCGTTCGCGAGCCTGCGCAGAAATCCGTGATCCCTGCGTGGTTCCCGCCGTTAACGGTCTTTCTCGTTTCCACCGTGCTTGTCATGCCCCTGGCCGTGCTCCTTGTGGTAGCGGGTGTAGTCCTCGCCTTCTTCCATCTTCTGGTGGGACCAATGGGCGGGCTCGTAGCGGTAGGCCCCGCCCTCTTTCCGGTACACCGGCTTGACCCAGG
>PMJK01000002.1 GCA_003158505.1 Holophagaceae bacterium
GATGCCATGGGCATCGTCCACCACACTGTAAATTATGGCGAATGATATACTTTTTGTGTGTGTGAGTGGTTTTCATATGAGTTATAATACTCATATCCAACTATTAGCTCCAAGTAGGATTATGGCCCCATACGCAGACTGACCGTCCATCTCTCCGCCAGATGAAGGCTGGTTGAGACCATCCCCACTACAATGAGTCTATGGAAAGCCACTCTTTCATCCGTGTCCGGTACGCAGAAACTGACGCAATGGGCATTGTTCACCATTCGGTTTACCCCGTCTGGCTTGAAATTGGTCGGTCGGATTTCCTTCGGGAGCTTGGTCAGAGCTATGCAGAGTGGGAAGCCCAAGGGGTTTTCATGCCCTTGAGTGAAGTCCACGTTAGGTACCGTCAGCCAGCGCGTTACGAGGAAATGGTGGAAGTGTTTACACGCATTAAAGAGGCGAACAGAAGGAAGATCACCTTCGCCTACCGCATCATGCGCGGGGAGACCCGTCTAGGCGAAGCCACGACAGTGCATATCGTGGCTGGCACTAGTGGTGGATCCCAACCAATGCCGGAAGCATTGTGGAAACTAATCGAGAAAAAAGGGAGCAGTTCCGGGAACGAGAGGTCTCCGTCGCATANNGAATGGAGGGTGTTCTTGCTTTTCGTGGTCCACCTGTATGGGGGACTTCCCTACCCCTTGGCGAGGCCGCCAGACCTGCTCCAGGCCGAACCAGGAGGGATCGCGTGGCGGGGTAGGGTCGGGCAAACGATTGCCTACAGCGAGATTGCTTTAGATGGCATGAGAATAAACGCCCGAATTCCGCTCCGGGTAACTCTCATAGACATGCTCAAACACCGCCGCGCACTTGGCCCGGTAGAGTTCCGGGGTGAAGGCGCGGGGTAGGCCGGTGTCGAGGGTGTCTTCGATAGTTAGCTTCAGTCGCGATCGTGCGGCTGACTTCTGCCGCCAGTTGAGCACCAGCAGCTCCTTCAGGCGGGTGAGGAGTTCCCTGGCGACCTTTTTGACCTCGTCCCTCTCTTCCATGGACAGGTCCGGGGCCGGGCGGGTCAGGATGTCAAAGATCACCAGCTCTTCCTCGGTCATGTGCTCTCGCACATGGCGGTCCTGCTCCTCGTTCAAATTGTTGCTCAGCCTGAGCAACTCCTCGAACAGGTCCTCGATGGTGCGGCTGCCCGCGTTGTAGCTCTCGATCAGGGCCGTGAACTTCTCGACGAAGTCCATCCGGGTCTTGTTCAGGCGGACCAGTTGCTCCAGCCGCGCCTTGATGGCCGCCTTGAGCACCTCCAGGTCGGTGTTCTTCTGCTTCGACTCCTTGAACCGCTCCGCCAGGGCCTGGAAGTTGATTTTGGACAGGTCCAGGGCGGCGGGGCCATCCTTGGGAACCTCCAGCCCCAGGATGGAGTCGTCCAGCAGGGCATTGATCTGGCCCATCACCTGTGAGATGTCCACGGGATTGGGGCACAGCATGGCGCGGATGGCGTCGGCGATGGCCGACAGGCAGGCCACCCGGCTGGTGAACTCCAGGGCGGCCTTGTCGGGCTTGATGGCCCGATAGAGGGTCGTGGCCAGCCGCTCATGCTCATAGAAGTCCCGGCGCAGAGGGTCGGGGGAGATCAGTGCGTTCACGGCCTGCTTGACGAGCTTCAGGCGGTCGAGGGTGGCTTCGCCTGGTTGACTAACGCTGGCTAAGGAGAACCTGGATCTTGCTTATGCCATCTCCATCCACAAGGCTCAGGGAAGCCAGTTCACGCGTGTAATTGTTCCGGTGTTTCCAAGCCGGCTGCTTGACCGGACGTTGATCTACACCGCCATCACACGGGCGACGGAGCAAGTCGTCATCCTGGGGGACAAGGAGGTTCTGGAGCAGGCTTTGGCCGCTCCTCCCGCACCTCATCGAAGGAAGCATGGGCTCTCGTTTATCGAGGTAAAATAAGCCGCTGCACTTAGGCAAGAGGCAAATACCCCCCGGACATTGAATTTCCTCTCCAACCGACTGCCGGTGTTCGGGAGAAGACCTCCCCTCTTTTGGCAGTACATGAGGGAGGCGCTGCCTCCCCCTCAAGTCTTCCCCCTGCCGTATGTCCCGGTCGTGAGCCCCCCACTTGCTTAGGGGCTCATGCCCGGGACTGGGCGGAACGCTGGTTGGAACCTCAGGTAGTATGGGTCGAGGCCTCCCAAGGCGGACCACCAGCACAGGGGCGTGACAGGCCTGCTATTGGCCTGGCGCGACACTGGGCGGTCCGTCCGATCTGGCTGATTGGATCAGCCCTACTAGAACAGCACTGTTTAACTTTGTAAACCGTCGCTGTTTAATTTTGTAAACATTCTAAAATATGTATCTTGGGCTTGCCGCCTTGCTTTATTGGGAATATAATTGGTTCCTGGAGGCAAGTATGTTTATGAATCTTATGTTAAAAAGTTGCCCCACTGATGAAGAGCGGTCGATCAGTGGGGCGGGTTTTAATTAGGGACTCAGAGTTAGAGCCCGAGGATTTCTACATCTGCTCGGGCTCTAGCGAGACTGCTCAACAAGAAGGGGAGGGCGACGGGACGCTGCTGGCTGAAGGA
>PMJK01000061.1 GCA_003158505.1 Holophagaceae bacterium
CTGACCGCCCACTTCTAGAGACGGGTTCAGAAAGGTCCATCAGCAGCTGTGGCATTCCTGGGAACCCTGGCATGAGGTGTCCTTCCGGCGAGCATGCTCACCGTGAGGACACCGCCGATCTGCATGGTAGTCAAACCTTCATGTGTTCTCGGATCTGGCGGGACAGGTCATCCAGGAGCAGATACCGCTTGGCGTACATCGAACGCTTGTTGGGCTTGATCTGATCGGAACTGCGGCGGGGAGTTGTCAGGGGCAGGCCGTGCCATCCGTCTTCCAGTAGTTCCCCGCCGACTTCCGTCCACAGGGCATCGAAATCGAAGCGGATTTTCCGGGCAGGCACCAGAGGGTTGTTCATCCGGGCCCTGAATACTTGGACGCGGTTGCCAACACCGCGCAGCTCGGAGATCCCGAGGGTCCGGGCCAATTCCTGGATCAGCAGAACCAAGAGGTTCTTGGGACGTAGCCCATGCATGGCCTTCGTCGCAAGCTTGATGGTTTCCTCGTCCCCGCCCTTGCGCCCCTGGAAGCCGCCGATGAGAGCGATCCACCCGCGGTCCTGAATCAGGGAGAAGGCCAGGCCCGTGACGGGGCCATCGATGCCGTCTAGTTCCAGGAACAGGGAAATTTCGCCTTCCTTGCGAAATTGGGCATTGCTCCCAATCCTGATTCGGGCCTTCTGGCCACGATCGAGATCGAACTCTGCCAGGGTCATGCCTCCGGGGCTCTGCATGGCCTTTTCCAGGAAGCCCCCCTGGCTGACCAGGAAGCGATAGGTGTCCTGGATGACCTTTGTCCGGCGTGCCAAGTCCCAACGGACGGACATGTAGCTCGTCAGTGCGCGGAAGATGAGTCTGGGGTTGGCCTGAGAGAATCCGCGGATGGCCGGTTCGTCATGGAAGGCAAACCAGTCCAGAGCTTCCTGGGGGCTGAGGGCTGCCGCGGTGGCCCACCGGAGATGACGCTTGAATAAGCTCAGGCCGTTCGAATTGAAACAGTAAACACGCTGACTCCATTTCCAAGCCCTGGAGGCAGCCCTCCAGTAAGGCGGAAGCAAGGGGGGATCAAAAAAGGAGATCTTTTCCATTGTGGTTTACACCTAATCTGAGTGAGAAACCGTTCTCCGCCGTGATGGAAGAAAACAACTAGCACGAGAACTCGTTGGAGCATTTCGGCACGGCACGAGGGATGCCGGCCAAGGATTTCCAAATCACCGGTTTGTCCGTGTGCAGGAAAGAGTGGTGCTGGTCGACCCAGGCCTTCAGCCGGGCCTGGAGTTCGAACTCCACAGCCCCACCGATGTCCCGATAGGCCTTCGCCGCGATCCTGAGGAAGTGGGCCAGCAGATCCGGGTCGAAGTGGCTTCCAGCCTCCCGCTCCAAGGTCGCCAGCACCTCCGGCAAGGGGATCGGCGGCTTGTAGGGACGCTCGCTGGTGAGGGCATCGAACACGTCCACGATGGCGAAGATCCTGGCCTCCAGGGGGATATCCCTTCCCTCTAGCCTTCTCGGATAGCCTCCCCCATCGAACCGCTCGTGATGGCATCCGATGACGTTCCGTGCCAGATGAAGCCACTTGGAGGATTCGATGATGGCCACTCCGCGCTCCACATGGCTGCACATCAATACGCGCTCCTCAGCCGTCAAGGGGCCGGGCTTGAGGAGGATCGCGTCATGGATCCCGATCTTGCCAACATCATGGAGAAAGGCGCCCAGGATCAATGCCCGCATGTCCAGCGCCGGGTCCTTCACTTCCAAACCGAGGCGGATGGCGTAAAGGGTGACCCGGAAATTATGGCTCCCGGTGCCAGAATCCCGCTGAGCTATGGCCGAGCCCAGAACGGATGCGAGTTCAAGATTGGCACTGGCGAGATCTTCGGAGAACCTCATGCCTCGGCGGTGGAGCGAAAGGAGCAGGGGGTATAGAACCGCGCCGGAAGCAAGGGTGGAAAGCAAAGCCGCGAGGCTGAGGCGCTGGATGTAACCCTTCAGAAGCGCCACCGCTTTCGGGTCGAGCAGGTACACGGCGTCAAGCATGCCGGTCAGCCTTCCATTGGAATCGGTCAGGGGTTGTTGAACCTGGACCATGGGGCGCCCATCCAGGACGAGCCGGTATATGCCCATCCCGCGGTTCCGCTGGAACGGCCTCAGCTTGGCCCCTAGCTCCCTGGCGTGGGGGACCATGGCGGGGGCACAGGATTCCAAGGTGAGTTCACCCTGGAGGCCGTACACACGAAGCAGAAGGCAGTTCTCCTTGAGAATCCCGCGGGCGAGATTCTGCCAGTGGTCCAATGCCTCGGGAGGCGGGGGTTCGGAGCCCTTGCTCCGGGCAATGAGGCTTGCAGCCTCCTGTCGGGCTAAGGATTCCGCCATGCGGTCCATCTTCAACATCTCAAGAAGAAGGCCCACAAGCCCAGCAAGTACCGATATCAGGATGCAGGCGAAGGCAATCCTGCGGATAAAGCTGCGGTGAAAGGTATTCATGGTTCCTTGGATGGGAGGCTGTTCAGGGTTCAGTGGAATAGGGGGGTAGGGATCGCTTCCAAGCCCTAACCCCCGAAGGCTGAATGCGGTGGTGAGGCCGGTGAGGACCTCCTAGCCGACTACTTCCAAAATGAGTCCCTGGATCTCACGCATGCCTGCGACATCCTAGATTTCCCCTGGAAGGATCGGTGGACCTCTGGACCCGTTTCATCAGTAGCGGCAGGGCAGGAGACGATTGTGGGATCGTCTCCTGCTTGGCTTGATCACGTATTTGGAACGGGGTGAGGTGTCGGTCTACGTTCCACAGAGCAATCAGGTTCAGAACCGGAAGATGAAGCTCGCAGTGATTGCGGGTGCGTTTATGGTGGGCTCGCCTTTGTAACCCCGAGGCGCAAAATCAGCCATATCTGGCTTGTAGGGGCTCCAGGTGTAGCGCAGTTCGGCGCCCATGTGCTTGGTGAACATCCAGCCTCCCTCCACGGCGCCGTAGGCGGAATTGGGCGTGTCGCTGGAAGAGTAGCCAAGGCCGGTGAGCTCGAACTTTGCGGAGCCGAAACCGAGGCCGGCCCCGACGTAGGGTCCCTCGTTCACCTTCCCACTGAGGAAGTAGTTGTAGTCGGCGCCGAACTGGTACGTCTGGACCTTGCGATCTACCCCGGACTCCGACTTCTTGAAATAGGTGTAGTCGAACCGGGGCACGATGGCATGGCCGCCCTGGAAGCCGATGACCAAGTGAGCGCCGATGCCCGCACCGGGCTTGCCGTCCTGCCAATCCTTACTGGACAAGGGACCCGCCGGAATGGCCGCAGAAACCTGCCCGCCGAAGCTGTACTCCTGAGCAGAGAGAGAGGTGCCGCTGAGCACGAGCGCGGACAGGCCAAGGGCCAGGTGGTGGACTATACGCATGATTCACTCCTTGGTGAGTAGCCATCCCCGATTGGGATGGAGGGTAAATTCCGATCAATGGATCGGAAGAGGAAACGAAGACTTTCCGTTAGGCCATGACAGAGATCGACTGTTTAGTCCGCGAACCGTCTTGAGACCACGCATGATTCGTGGACCCTGGCACCTTTATTCATGTCGATTCGGACTCGAGGAACTGGTCCGGAATTCCCAGTCCATTCAGGTTGAACTTAATGAAGTGGGCCACGAGGCGGGGCAAGTCGTCCTCGTGACAGGGCGGCTCGTTCAAAATTCGGGCAAGGACGTCCTGGTGGAAAAGGAAGAAGAGCAACTGCGCGTGAATGCTCATCCCCATCCGCACCATCCCATCATGGTCCAGGTCGGATCTGAGCACGCGAAGGCAACGGTTCAGATAATCGATGTGCGGCTGGATCGCTTCCAACAAACTGCCCATGGATTCTTCAGGGGGGTTGATCATGGACTTCGCGATGAGCACCAGGACCGCTCGTTCCAGCCCAGGGTCCTGCTCTCCTGGAAGGCTGGAATGGTTGCGGAGACTCATCCGGATGAACTCGCGAATGTAGGCTCGAAGTGCCGCGACCGCTTGTCGAAGCACCGTGGATTTGACCGCAAATGGGCCAACAGCCAATGGAGGCACAGGCAGGGTCTTGGTGGTCTGTTTCGCCATGCGGGCCGCAAGGTGGAGCGATGCGGCATGCAGGCCAGCCTTTCCTCCGAAGTGGAAGGAGATTAGGCTGCTGTTGACTCCCGCTGTATCGGCGATCTCCCGGATTCCGGCCCCCTCGAAACCCTTCTCGGCGAAGATTCGGATGGCAGCCTTCAGAAGCAGAAGTCTCGAATGGGTGATCGGCAAGGTCATTTCCTGGTCATCTCTAAAGACAGTCATTGGTTTAATCCTCCTCCGAGGAGTCGATCCAGCTCGGCACGGGTGAGATCCAGCCCCAGGCGGGCAGCAAGAAGATCGGACTCCGAAGCCTTGGCATCTGCATCCGCTTCCGTCTTCTTTGCGGCTGGGATGAGTCCGGACCGATACTGATTTCCTGCCAGGCGCGCATGTTCGGCATTCATGGCCTGTGCCTCCTCCGCAGCCTCCACCTGGAGTTGGGCCGTATCCAACTTGCGGAGCAGCTTGTCGAGATCGATCTCTGCGCGGTTGCGAAGCCTGTCGTAGTTGTTCGAGGCCTGGCTCACCAGGGCGGCCCGCTGGTTGACCACACCGGATCGCTTGCCCCAATCGAAGATGTTCCAGCTCAAGGAAAGGCCATAAGAGGTGGAGTTGGCCTGGACGAAAGGAAGGCCATCCTGGTGGGTCTGCCGAACGAAGGCGCCCACTTCAGGAATGTATTCGGACTTGCCGGCTTTGAGGGCGCTGCGGCTCTTTTCGAGCGTCGCCTGGGCAACCGCCAGATCGGGATTGGCCTGCCGGACTTGGTCCAGCATCGCCTCGCGCGTCGGAAGCGGCCGTGCATCAGGAGAGACCGGGGCCAGGTCCAGGGGCGTCTGGAGGGGTTCACCCATCAGGTCGTTGAGTTCCGAGGTGAGATCGGCGGCGGTGGCCTGGGCGGAAAGCAGCTTGTGGCGGTTCTGGAGGAGCTTGGCCCGGCTCCCGGTCTGGACCACTTTCAGCACATTTCCCGCCTTGACGGCATCCCTTGCATCCAGGTCCTGCTGTTCGGCTGCGGCCACGCCGGTCTGGGCAGCCGTGATCTGGGCCTGGGCGATCAGCAGACCGAAGTAAGCCTGGCGAGTCAGATAGGCGATCTCAGTTTCCATCTTGCGGAGTTCGGCCTGGGCAACCCGTTCCTCGGCGGAGGCGACCTCGTTCCCATGGTGGATCTTGAACAGTTGGGTGAGGGGCTGGCTCAAGGTGAGGTTCTGAACGAAAAGGTGCGTCCTACCCTGGCCCAGGTTGGCGTCCTGGGTCGGGAAGGGCCCCAGACCTGGCACGTTTCCCAGGGAGCCTGCCGGGATGGTCATGAAAGGCTGATCGCTGCGCTTCAACCAGGTGGCATCGGTCGAGAGCTGGGGGAGATAGTCGGCTCGCGCCGTTTGTTTTTTCCCGGAGGCTTCTTCGACCTTGGCCCGGGCGATGCGGACTCCCGCGCTGTGGTCGAGGGCACTGGTCACGGCACTCTCGAGGGTGAGGCGCTTGGGTTCCGGCGTCCCCGCACTGAGCGGGGAGGCCAGGACCAGGGCAAGGATGAACAGCGGGATGATCGAAGACATGCTGCTTCCAGCGGTTGACTGTTGCTTTGAGCGGAACACCAGCACATAGATGACGGGGACCACCAGGAGTGTGAAGAACATCGAGAAGATGAGGCCCACCGCCAGCACGCTGGCCAGGGGACTCCAGAGCTTCGAGCCCGACAGGATCATGGGGGTGACGCCCACGGCGGCAGCCATGGTGGTGAGGAAGATGGGACGGAGCCTGCGCTCGCCCGCCAGGGTGGCGGCCTCGACGAGAGGAACTCCCTCGAGCAGCTTCTCCTTGATGTAGTCGATGAGGATGATGGCATTCCGGACCACGATGCCGCAGAGGCTGATCATGCCCATGAAGGCCGTGAAGCCGAAGGAATTGCGGGTGATGAGGAGGCCCACGACCACGCCAAACAGCGAGAGGGGGATGGAAGCCATGACGACCAGGGGTTCGACCAGGTTCCGGAACTGGAGCATGAGGATGAGGAAGATGGCCAGGAGGCTGATGGAGAGCGCCATCACCATTTCGGGTTGCGTCTCTTCCTGGTTGGCGAATTCCCCGCCTAGTTCGAGATGGTAGCCCGGGGGCAGCTCAAGCGCTTTCACCTTTGGCAGCGTGCCCTTGAGGATATCGGCGGCATAGGTCCCCGGGGCAGCGAGACACCGGACAGTTAAGGTGCGCACGCCGTTCCTGCGGATGAGGCGACTGGTCTGCCATGCGGGAGCGAGATCCGCGACGGCCCGCAGGGGCAACCTTCCGTTGGTGATGGAAGACCCTACGTAGGTGTCTCGCACATCATCGAAGGAAGCGCGGTGGGCAGGGTCGACCCTGAGGACGATGTCCACAGCCCGGTCGCCCTCCCAGAATGTGCTGACAGGTGCGCCGTCGAAGGCGCCATAGAGAAGGTTCGACACGCCCATATGGGTGATGCCGAGGCGATTGGCCAGTTCCGTGTTGAGGTTGACGTTCACCAAAGGGGAATCATTGCGGTAGTCGGTGTGGATGAATTGGGCCCTTGGGTCCGTGCGGAGGATGTCCCCGATCTGCTCGCCGAGGGCCTTCAGCTTCGTCTCGTCATCTCCAGAGATCCGAAACTCGATGGGTGCTTCCATCACGGCTCCCTGCTGGAGCTCCTGCACCAACACCATGCCCTCGGGCGCCAGATGTGCCAGGCGTGTCCGGAGGTCCGCCACCAGTGCCGTGGAACCCTTCACCGTTTGAGTGTTCACGATGAACTGGCCGTAGGCAGGGTCGGGCTGTTGCGGATTCACGTTGTAGTAGAATCGGGGAGAACTCTGTCCCACGAAGCCAGCGATATGGGCCACTTCCTTGTCATGGAGCAGCTCGGCCTCGATGCGCTTCATGACGACATCCGTGGCCTCGATGCGGGTCCCCTGGGGCATCCAGAGGTCGATGACGAACTGGTTGCGCTCCGCGTTGGGGAAGAACTGCTGGGGGACGAACCGGAACAGGAAGGCGCCCAGGACGATCCCCGCCACGCCCAGCCCGACCGCCACCATGGGACGGGCCATGAAGTAGGTGATGGCCTTCTTGTAGCCCGCCTGGAGTAGGTCCAGAGCGTTGAACTTCTTGGCGCCGTCGACGGGTTCCGCCGAATGGTCGTGCAGTCCTTTCAAGATGAACGTGCGGCAGAGCAGCGGCGTCAGGAAAACGGCGACCAGGAACGAGACGGAGAGGGCCACCGCCACAGTAATCGGGAGGGCCAGGATGAACTCGCCCGAACTGCCGGAGATGATGGTCAGGGGTAGGAAGGAGGCAATGATCGTGAGGGTCGCGACCAGAACCGGCACGAGCACATCCGAAGCGGATCGCCAGGCGGCCTCAAGACGCGGCACTTTGTGGTCCAGCAGCTCCACGTAATTGTCGGCGATGACGATGGCGTCATCCACGACGATGCCCAGAACCAGGATCAGGGCCGCGATTGAAACCTGATGGAGCTGAATGCCGATGGCGTTCATGACGCCGACGGTGGTCAGCATTGTAGTGGGAATGGCCAGGGCTGCGATGACGGCGACGCGCATGGGCAGGAGCAGGATGGTCACCAGGATGACGCATCCGATGGCGATGAGGAATTCGTGGCCCAGACCTGCGATACGTTCCTCCACGACCTTCGGCTGGTTCGCGATGTAATCCAGGTGGAGGTCAGGCGGGAGCAGGGGTTTGACGCGGTGGTTGAGCACCTCGGTAACCTTCTCGCCCATCTCGACGATGTTGTGCCCCTTTTGCATCTCCACGGAGATCATGAGAGCGGGCTTGCCGTCGTAACGAACCATGAAGTCGGGATCCTGGTAGCGCCGCTCCACGTTGGCAAAATCGCCGATGTAGATCGGCTGCCCGGTCGGAGACATGCCGACCATCACCTTCTTGATCTGCTCTTCCGTGTTGAAGGCTCCGGTCGTGTGGAGGGGGATCTGGCCGTTGTCCGTGCGGGCGCTCCCGGTGGCCTGGACCTCATTCCTCTGGTTGAGCGCCCCCGCGACCTGCCGAGGGTCGGTGAAATACTGGCTCATGCGCTCCAGGTTGCTGGTCACCCAGACCTGCTCGTTCTGCCGGCCGTAGACCGCGACCTTCCCGACCTCGGGCACGGTGCGCAGGGCGTCCTGGATCTGGTCCACGTAGTCGCGCAGCTCCCGGTATCCGTAGCGCTCGCCGCTCACCGCGATCAGCATGGCCACGGTGTCCCCGAAATCCGAGTCCACCACCGGCCCCATCACCTCGCTGGGCAACTCCGTGGCCTTCACCAGGTTCATCTCGTGGCGGAGCTTCGCCCAGAATATGTCAGGGTTCTTGACGTTCTTCTCCAGCTCCACGTTGATGATCGCGATGCCGGGGCGGTTGGTCGAATAGGTCTTCTCCTTGCGCACCTCCTGGAACTTGAAGATGTGGGCTTCCAGGGTCTTGGTGACCTGCTTTTCCACCTGTTCCGAGGTGGCACCGGGATACATGGCCGCGACGATGCCGGTCCGGATGGTGATCGTGGGGTCCTCAGTGCGCGGCATGCCCATCAGCGCATGGAGCCCCACCGCCACGGTCATGATGAATAGAATGGCCGTGATGGTCGGATAGCGCAGGAAGGCTTTGATGGCTTTATTCATGGTTACTTCCCCCCCTTCACGGGTTCGGCGCTCATGCCGTTGCGGAGGGCGTTTTGGCCTGCCACTACCACCGACTCGTCACCGACGAGGCCGGAGCGCACCTGGATGCTCCGCCCGTACACGGCCCCCACTTCCACGCGCTTGGTGTAGACCCGCTGCTGATCGGGGAAGTACTGGAAGACCTGGGTGGCGCCTTGGGGATCCCTAACGATGGCTTCGGCAGGAAGGGTGAGCATATCCAGGCGCTGGGATCCGGTGATGGACACCTCGGCGACCATGCCCAATTTGAGCTCCCGCTGATGGTTGGGAACGCTGACTCGCGCCATGTAGGTGCGCGTCGCCGGGTCAGCCGAAACGTTCACCACCCGCACGGTTCCCTGGAAGGAGCGGCCCGGCAAGGCGGGGATCGTGATGGAGGCGGACTGCCCCACCTTCACGAGCCTCACATCGGTCTCGGGAATCCCAACGTTCACTTCGATGGGATCCATCTGCGCGATTTCAAAGACGGGCTGACCCGCACTCACCATGACGCCAGGCTCCAGCATCCGCCGGGCAATGAAACCGTTGATGGGAGCCACGAGCCGGGCTTCGGTCAGGTTCTTGCGAGCCACGCCTTCCCCTGCGATCGCCTGCTGAAGCTGCTGGCGGGAAGCATCCCGGGCGGCGGTGAATTTCGCGAAATCGTTGGGCGCCAGGCTCTGGCTGTCGAACAGTTGCTTCATGCGGTGGAATTCCTGTTCCGCCTGGTCCGCACCCGCCTTCGCCGCCGCCACCTGGGCACGAGCGGCTTCCAGGGCATGGGTGAGGTTCTCCGCGTCCAGAGTGGCCAGGGTCTGTCCCTTCCGTACCGGCTCGCCCTCCCTCAGAAGGACCTGGATTGCCCGGCCCGGCACCTGAAAAGCCACCATGGATGATCCGCCTTGGGGCATCAGGGTGCCGCTTACGCCAACGCGTTCCAGTTCCTGGACACGGGTGGGCTGGGCCACCACGATATTGGCCTTGGCGGTATCAACAGCCTCCCGGTGACTGCCGCAGGCAAGGATCAGGCAGAGGGGAGAAAGGAAGAGTAGTTTGTGTTGCACGGTGTTCTCCTGGAATGGCAAGGATTAGTCCTTGGAAAGGGATTCAACTTCCTCGATGACGGCTTCAATGAATGGGGTTGGGCCTTGCAGCGAACACCCGGCCCGGCGCATGGCCACGAGCACAGCCTTGCCGCGGGCGTCCACGAAGGAGACCTCGGACAAGTCCACATGCACCCCCCGGTGACCGGGAATGCGGGGCGAGAGATCCATCCAGACCGTGAACAGTTCGTCCACCCAGGGATGAATGAGCTTCCCTTCCAGGCGTAACCGCACGGCCTCTGATTCGTTTTCGACGTGGATTCTCAGCACCCCGGACCTCCCTTCATGGAGTCCTTAGGGCACACCCGATGCCAATTCTCTGAAAACGATTTAGGTTGTTATATATTAAAACTTAAAGCACTAGGACCTTCTTCCGGGCCCACAATGATGGTGCTGATCCAAGACGACATGGAGTCGCGCGACTTCATTTCGTCACTTGGTTCGGTCGAGGCCGAATCGCGTCGTCTTGGCGTGAAGGGTCATGCGCCGTTGGCCGAGTGAGCAGCAGCTCCATCGGCTCCACCCACCGCGCCACCACTCGCATTCAGTGCCACCAGGACGAATTGGCATTTCGCATTCCCGAGCAACTTCCAGATGCCCGACCCGGAGTAATGCCTGCCCCAACCCTGGAGTCCCGCGTGCTGGGCCCCACATACGGGTCTTCCGGTATTCCGTAAGGAGGAGGGTAAGGCCGGGTGCCTAGGCGCAGGTCAGTATCCAAAGAAAGTCACGCCGCAAAGGGTGGACAGCATGGTGTCTCACACAACGGCTTTCCCGTCGGCTTTCCCCTTCAGAACTGAAAAGGATGCCCCACCATCATTTGCACCGCGGTCTGCTCCGGGGAGCGGACGAAGTCGATCCGCGCGATCAGGCCCTTGGCCAGGAACCGCACGCCCAGCCCGGCATCCCACTTGAGGGCGCTGGACCACTGCATGAACTGCCAGGCAGGGGCGACCCGACCCGCCTCGACGAAGGCCACCAACTGGATCCATTGGACGCCCAGCCGGCGCTGGATCCAGGGCAGGCCCTCGAAGGGATTCCATTCTGGAATGGCGCGGAACTCTGCCGCCGCGGAGGCGGCGGTCTTGTCGCTGAAGCGCTCGGTGGGATAGCCGCGCAGGCGCCACAAGCCGCCCAGGGTGGCACCGGTGTATCCCGGGGGTCCATGGCGCACGGTGCCGTCCGGGTTGGTTTCCCAGGTGGGCGAGTAGGCCGTCCAGAAATCCAGGGCTAGCACCTGCTGGCGGATCCCCGCGGACTGTGCGAGAGGGTGGTACCAGTCGGCCTCCCCTTCCACCACGGTCCAGGAACCGGAACTGCCGGCAGCGCCCCAGTCGCGCGAGACCCGGGTGCGTATCGACCCGCCGTTGCTCGGGTTGTCCGGGTAGTCACGGTTGTCCCAGAAGATCGATCCGTCCAGACCGCTGGTCCGGCGCGAGGAGTGGATGTCGACCTCTGAACTGGTCACTCGCAGGGAACGGTAGAACGGTTGCAGTTCCAGGAAGGTCTTGCCGCTCTCCAGGGGATTCCAGGAATCCCCGCCGGTGGCTCCGGAAACCGGCAGTCCGTCCACGAACCGGTAAGGGCTAACGGCTAGGTCCCTGCCGTGTCCGATGGGAAGCAGGTACTTGAACCGCAACTGCGTGAAGAGGTCCTGGCCGTTGCCGGTGATGTAGTTGTCCGGATGGGAATCGTTGCTGCCGGAGCGTTCCTTCGGGTAGGCCGGATTCCCGTCCACATAGGCGCGGTTGTCTGCAAAATTACCCAGCGAGACCCAGGGATCCAGGAACAGGCGCTCCGTGCCGGGCATCCGGATATCACGCCCCATGAAGAAACCCATCACCGACCCCTTGCTGCCGACCATGACCGTGCCCAGCACCCGCGCCTGCGGCTGGGGATAGCCGGACCGGAAGGTGACATACCCTGCTGCCGCGCCAAAGAATTCGCTGTAGAAGGCGAAGGGCACGTTCACCGCCCGATCGGCATCGGCCGACGCTGGAACCACCTGTGGTTCCTCGACGGTCCCAGCGATGGCCCAAGTGCAGAGCACGCTCAGGAGCAGGGAGTAGAGTGACGAAATTCCCATGATGGTATCCATGAGGAGGAGGGATAGGCCGGGAGCCCAGGATGATTCGGACATCCGCCACCATGGGCGAAGCCGGTCGGTACCCTTTCTCCAGGAGCCGGTCAAACGCGAGTGGCTTCAACGTGTCGCTTACGATCCATGACTTCGCTCGCCGAAGGAGTCTCCAAATCCACCACCGGATTGATGCCGTTGTAGCTCCTCCGAGGCGCTTGACGCTCTATTCCAACGGCGAAGGGTTGGTTTCGGATTGTCTGCTCGACCCGATCCATTGCTTCCACAGTCCTCGCAGGCCAGCTTGATGATCTTAAGCTCGAAGTCGCCGTAGTAGGGCCCCTCATACCACCCGAGGTCCTTGCATTTGGGGCAGCCGGGGTTCGTCACAGCAGCCCCCGGATGGCGTCGAACACGAGGGCCACGCCCATGGAGGCGATGACATAGAGCTGAAGGCCGGGGAGGAAATTCAGGAAACGCTTCATGATTTCACCAGTAGCTAGGCCCAGACCAGGCGGCAGGTCGGGGAGAAGAATTTCCCGTCGGGCACCTTTGCGCTGAGGATGATGGTGGGCAGTCGGATCCGGTGTGAGGTGGAATGAGGTCCAGCAGCCCCGCCAAAGTGGGTTGATTCGCCACCCCTTGAATCGGATCTATCTGGTACGGAATTTCGGCACGCCCCGACCATAACTTCCGCGAGGTGGATCGCTCGACCATCTCAAAGATCGTGATCCGGGAACGTGGGGTCGACTCCTCGGTGAAGGTGGTCAGGATGATTCGAACATCCGCCTCCTGAGGCGAGGCCAGCCAGTAACCCTTCTCCATGAGTCGGTCAGATATTAGTGGCTTCAGCTCCTCGAAGGGAATGGGGCGCATGTTCCAAATGTAGAGCTCGGGATCTGGCTGACTGTCGATGCTGAAGGTCTTCAGCGTGGTAAGGCGATCCTTCTCAATGGTGGTGCCGGTGAAATCAGGTCCCCTGCATGACAGCAGAGCCTGGAGCAGAATCAGGGCAAACAGAAATGCCACGATTCGAATCAGGATTCGCCCATCTGGCCTTCGATGACCACCGGCCAGTCGGACGGCATCTCGCCTGTTCTTGAGGAGGAATAACAGCACCCAGGATCTCCAATCATGGATTCCTTGGGCACGCCCGATGCCAATCTGCGGATATTGTTTAAACCCTTATTCTATTGGGTTTCAATTCGAAGTTGGCAGCTGTATTCAACGACAACACTGCCTCGGCGAGACGAAATGAAGTCTGACGACTACATTTCGTCACTTGTCCCGATCGAGACCGAGCCGCTTCATCTTGGAGTGCAAGGTCGTGCGTTTCAGGCCAAGACGCGCTGCGGCGCCGTTTGGTCCCCCCACCGCGCCGCCACTCGCCTTCAGGGCATCCAGGATGCCCTGACGTTCCAGGTCTTCGTAGCTCTGGGTGGTGGCGACCGGTGAGTGGTCCGCCGGAAGTGCCATCTCGCTCATGGGCACCCGCAAATCCGGACCTGGGCTGAGGATCACCGAGCGCTCGACCAGGTTTTGCAACTCCCGGATGTTCCCAGGCCAGGGCCATCGGACCAGGAATTCCATGGTCTCACCGGGAATGCGCGCGATGCGCCTGTCCATAGCTCTGGCGTACTTCTGTGTGAAATAACGGACCAGGTTGGGGATGTCCTCCTTGCGATCCCGCAGCGGCGGAACCCGGACGGGAAACACATTCAGGCGGTAGAACAAATCCCGGCGGAAACTCCCGCTCTCGACCATCTGGGCCAGATCCCGATGGGTGGCGGCGATCAGCCGCACATCGACTCGAAGGGTCTGAGTGCTGCCCAGGCGTTCAAACTCGCGTTCCTGAATGGCGCGCAGAAGTTTTGGTTGGAGTTCCAGGGGCAGGTCGCCGATCTCATCCAGGAACAGGGAACCCAGGTGGGCCAGTTCGAAACGGCCCACCTTGCGGGCGATGGCCCCGGTGAAGGCTCCCCGTTCGTGGCCGAACAGCTCACTCTCCACCAACCCCAGGGGAATGGCCGAGCAATTGAGCTTCACGAAGGTGCGCGCCTTCCGTCGGCTCCGCTCATGGATGGCTCGCGCCAGCAGTTCCTTGCCTGTTCCGGTTTCTCCCAGCAGGAGCACCGTGGCGTCGGAAGGGGCCACCGTTTCGATCTGTTGCAGGACCTTGGCAAAGGAGGGGCTGGCCCCGACCATCTCCTGAGTCGAGAAGTCTTGGGCCACTTCCTCTTCCAAGTAGAGCTTTTCTTCCACCAGCTTGTCGCGAGAGTGGCGAATGTCCTGGAAGGCCATGGCATTGTCCAGGGCGAGGGCGATCTGGCCCGCGACGAGCCCCAGCAGGCGCAGGTTGGCGCCTTCAAAGTGATGTTCCTTCTGGCTGCCCAGGCCCATCACCCCAAGTAGCCTGCCCTTGGAGTACAGCGGAACGAGGCAGATGGACTGGATATGCTCCTGTTTAAGCAGCCGAGCGAGTTCGGACTGCTGGATGGCGGCGATCCTTTCCGGTCCGACAATTTCGATCTGTTTGGCATCCTGTCCCATGAAGATCCGTTCGAGGGATTCGGGGATCTGGTCACCGATCTTGAACTGCCAAAGAGACAGCGGAAAGTCCATGAGCCGAAGCCGCTCCATGGCACCGTTCGACTCCGACGTTGTTAGGGTCATGAAGTCGTGGTGCGTGCGCTCCCACAAGGCCGAGGAGATGGCCCCGAACAGCTCCTCCGGATCCAGGTTGTTCAAAAGCAACTGGTTGATGTGCAGCACCAGATTCTGCTCGTCGCGTTCCTGCGTCAGCTCGTCCAGGCGTCGACGGAGATCCTCGAGCATCGTCAGTTTGCGCAACGTGACTCGCCCCCCACGGGAGCCGGCGGGCCTCTGTCCTCCCGCGCTCTGACGCGTAGATCGGCCTTGGCGGGGGTGAGGTGGCACGTGATCCTCTTGCATATGGCATCCTTCACCGGGGTTATTTCATCGGGACAGGATCGAGATCCACAAACCACCATTTTCGACCCGTATTGCCATGAGACGGGAGGGTCGACCACCTGAGTGTTCAAGCTCAGCGCGTGGATTGGGACCAATGCGCCGGGCCGTGCTGATGAACGGCAGGCCGCCAGTTAAGGTCGGTCAGTGACGATATAGAGTCGTCGCGACGAAATCAAGCCACTGAATCGCTTCCTGGACGAGGACGCATGGATTACAAGTTACCTAATTTTTAATTTTATTTAATTTATCGAACAGACTCTCGCTTGGCATCTTACCTGCCCTGACTGCACCGATCCGATTTGGAGGTGAGTTGTGGGGCAGGTTCATGTGGTTGTCCTGGTCGGATCCGGCAATTGGGGGTGCGATCTGCCTGTTTCTGTAAGCCGGGTTCAACCATGTTCAGGGATCTGAGGACCGCCGTCAGCCCGTGGCGGCGGTTGGTGGCCATCGGTTTGCTGCTGACGGCGGGAGTTCTGGTTATCTCGGTGCTGGGCGACGGCCACGGGTACCCCGTGCTGGTGCATGCTCGCGAGCTCGTGTTCTGGGCCCTGGGCTGCTACTTGGGAATCCGGATCTTCACCCACGTGCTGCTGGACCCGCTTCTGAGCCACTGGCGAACCTCCACCCCGGTGTTCGCCCGGGATCTAGTGGTGGTGGCCCTGTACCTGGGCGCCGCGGTATACCTGCTGCACAGGTCGGTGGGCGTGAATCTGGGCACGCTGATGAACACCGGCGCCATCGCCGCCGCGGTGGTGGGCCTTTCCATGCAGGAGACCCTGGGCAACCTGTTCGCCGGCATCTCCATGACCCTGGCCCCGTCGTATCGGGTGGACGACTGGGTGGAGGTCACGGGCAACCTGAGGGGCGGCAGTGGTCAGGAGACCTTCGTCGGCCGCGTGGAGACCATGACCTGGCGTACGGTCCAGATCATCACCGAGAACGGCGACACCACCATCTTTCCCAACCGGATCCTCGCCCAGGCGGTAGTCACCAACCTGTACGCACCTTCCGGCCTGCACCGACGCACACTAAAGGTGACAGTGGCCCCCCACGACACCATGGCTGCCACCCTGGCGGCCCTGGAGCAGGCCCTGGGCGGAATCCCCCACCACTCCGAACACAAGCCAGAGGTAAGAACCCACAGCTTCGACTTGGGTGGTGTGGTGCTGGAACTGCGATTCTGGGCCCTGGGCTGGAGACACGGCCGGGCCGCCAACTTCCAGGCAGTGCGCCTGACTCAGACGGTGTTGAATCGCCTGGAGGTGCCCCTGCTGGGGCCCCATGGGCCCACGCCTACCTGGGTCAACCCAGTGGTGCTCCATTACGGAGTCTTGGAGGACATCCTGGGTCGCTTCGGGCTGCCGAAGGAGTGGGCCCCGGAGCTCAAGGAGGGAATGGTCCCGCGCCGGGCCGAGCCAGGTGAGGGGGTGATCCGGGAGGGAGATCCGGGTGAATCTCTGTTCATGGTCATGACTGGCGCCCTGCAGGCTGTGAAAGTGGTCGAGCGCTTTGAACCCTACACCGGGCTGTTCTGGGAGGCCATCGGGGAACTCGGTCCCGGGGACTGGTTCGGGGAAGGCTCCTTGCTCACGGGCGCCCCTCGGCGGGCCACGGTGGTGGCCGCGACAGCGTGCGAGTTGGTGGAGGTGCCCAAGGCCGCCTTCGAGCGCGTCCTGCGCAACGCTCCTCATTTGGTGGAGGGCCTGGTCGAACTGAAGGAATCCAGATCCGGACACTTGTCCGACTTGCCCCGTATGGCCAACCGCCGGGACTTGGCGCGAGAGGAGATCAAGCGATGGTTCGGGCTCTAATCTGTCTGCGATATTGCCTCGCCATCCCCATCCTGGGCTTCTGTCTATGGGCCCAGGCCCAGGAGCGCCTCGCGCTGACGGTGAGCCCGCCGGACCAGCGGTTCCGGTTTCTGCCGGAGCTCCACGCGCCCGGCGAGCGTCCCCTAGTGCTGGCCCTGCGCGGCGGAAGCGCCAAGGGCCTAGCCCACGCCGGCGTGCTGCGACGCCTGGAGGAGGAAGGCTGGCAGCCCGAGGGACTCGTGGGCACCAGCGCCGGCAGCTTCGCGGCGGCGCTCTACGCCAGTGGCTTCGGCGGAGCTGGGGCCGAGCGGATCTTCGAGCGCCGCGATTTTTCTCTGGTCCTCGATGATCGCCGTCGGACGCCGGGCCTGAGCGACTCCGAGGACGAGGAACTGCATGGCACCTTGATGGGACTCGCCTTCGTGGGCGGCCGGCCCATGCTGGTGCCCGGCGAGGAGCGCGCGCGGCGCCTGCGCATCGCCCTCTTCGAGACCTTGGCCCGGGCCCAGGCCCTGGGCGGATCGGACTTCGACCGCCTCGGTTCCCGCCTGCGGGTCGTCACCTCCAGCCTCACCCGGGGCGAGGCTCGCATTCTGGACCAGGGGGACCTGGTGGATGCGGTGAAGGCCTCCATGTCCATCCCTGGGCTGCTGGCCCCCGTGGCCATCGGCGAGGAACGACTGATTGACGGCGGCCTGGTGGAGAACCTGCCTGCGATGGCAGCCCGCTCGGCCTTTCCCGGCGCCCGCATCGTCGCCGTGAACATCGGGCGCACCTGGAATTCCACGCCGCCTTCCGACATCCTGACCCTGCTGGACCGCAGCCTCGACCTGGCCATGCGGGTCACCGAAGCGCGCAGCGAGGCGGATTCGGATCTGGTGATCCGGCCCGAGACCGACCAGGTGGACGAGTTCGCCTACCGGGGCCAGGAGCACCTGCTTTTCGAGGCCGGCGCAACCGCCGTCAGTGGCGCCCTGCCCCGGCTGGAGGCCCTCCTGATGGCGGATTCCGGAGTCCCGGTCGCGGCCACCCTGAGGGTAGAGGGCCCTGATCATCCCGACCTGGCGGGGCTGCTGGCCGACACCCGGCCAGCCACCGGTCCCTGGCGCCGCGCCGACCTCTGGCGCCTGCTCCGCCGTGCCCACCGGAGGCTGCCCCTGGCCCGGGCCTGGGTCGACCTCCCAGCGGGGGTCGGCGGCGAGGCCACCTTCCACTGGGAGCCCGCAGCGCTCATCCAGCGGGTGCAGCTGGACCTGCCCGCGGGCTGGGCCGAGGCCTACAAGGCCCGTGTGGCCGAGGTCCTGCGCGACAGCGGCCTGATCCCGGGTCAGCCCTTCCACGCCGCCCGCTTCGGACGGCTGGAACAGGAGCTCCTCGCCGAGGGCATCGGCAAGGGCGCCGCAATGCTGGATCTGCGGGGCAGCGGCTTCGCCGACGGGGTGCTCACCTACACAGTACACGAGCCCAGCCTGGTGCGCGTGGAAGTCGAGCCCGGCCCCGATGCGGCCGCCACTCGCGCCATCGCCCGGGAGTTGGAAGGCCAGGCGCTCCGCGCGTCGGAACTGGAGGAAGTGCTGGGGCGCGCCCAGGACCGCATGGGCTTCCAGCGGCTGGAGGCCCGCCTGCAAGAGAGTGACGAAGACCTCATCCTCAAGCTCCGCCCCGTGGGCAGTCAACCCACCCTCCTGAACCTCACCCTGGCCTACGAAAGTGACTGGGGCCCGCACGGCGGCGTCCTCATGCGGGGCCGGAACCTCTTCGGCGGCGGCGAGAGCGGTTCCCTCGAAGCGGCGGCCGACAACCTCCAGAAGCGCCTGGAAGGACACGTGGCCTGGAGTTTACCCGCCCTGCCGGCCCTGACCCTGGGGGCCTTTGGCACCTGGTCGCAAAACGACGTACGCGGTGGCGCACTGTTCGTGGAACCCACGGCCAACCTGGCTTCGCGCTTCACCCGGAAGGAACTGGGGCTGGAGGCCATCCTCCACTGGGGCCATGAGGACCGCGGCCGCGTCGGCCTCGCGGCCTTCGAGCACCATGGCACCTTCACCCTCGCCGGGGCCGAGGCCGACACGCCCAATGCCACGGTGGCGCGGGGTTGGCTGGAGTGGGACGATCTGGACTTCCACACCCTCCCCACCGAAGGCACCCTCCTGCGCTTCTCGGCGGACCAGAGCCTCTCCGTGGAAGGCGAAGCCCGGCCGTACTGGCGCAGCTATACCCGGGTCAAGCGGCACCAGCCCTTGAGTTCCAATTGGGGACTGATGGTGGACACCGAGGTGGCCCTGTCGAAGGATGCCCCGCCGGACCGCTGGTGGATCGCGGGCGGCAGTGATTCCTTCATCGGCACCCGCAGCGCCGCCTACCTCATGCCGAACATGGCGGCCCTCAAGATCGGCCTGCCCTACACCAAGGCTTCGGTCGTGGGCACGGGCTGGCAGGTCGGCCCCCGCTTCGACGTGGGCCGCGCCTCTGATCAGCCGTCCACCCTGGGCGACGGCCTGCGCATGGAAGGGCTGGGCCTGGTGGCCAGGACCGGCTTCCGGGAGTTCTTCATGGAGCTGTCTGCCGGCTGGGTGCACCTCCACCGAGGCTCCGCCTCCCAACACGAGAACCGGGTGTCCATCCTCCTGGGCGCCCGGCCATTCGATCTCTGGCGGCGAAAGTAACCCCCGAGGGCCAGGCTCGGTGGCGGTGGCCCGGTCTGGCACATCATCCATGAACGATCGGCAGAATCCGCTTGTTCGAGGGTGGGAAAGACAAGGGACAAAACGCTGGATGACGAGGCAACCAAAGGAAGACTCCGCCATCACCCTGGAGGAGCAAAGATCTGAGGTGTTCCTCGGCCGAGCGAGCCACAAGCAATTGCTCACCATGAGCCTTAATTCGACGTTCTCCCCGTAAGTTAGTCCGATCTTTGAGGTGAGATCCACCGACCAACTGGCCTAGGGTTTAGGGAGAACGTCAATTCGATTTCTTCCAACGTCCCAAACGTCCCGATGAAACGTCCCACGAGATGCAGCCCCTCCTTAGTAGTCACGTCTCGCTAGTCTTAGGAAGGGAGGGTCCAAT
>PMJK01000034.1 GCA_003158505.1 Holophagaceae bacterium
TGGGCAGCCTGGAGGGCGCGGATGCCGTCATGAACAGGACTTTCTGGGTGGGCGTCTATCCAGGTCTCCACGACACGCATCTCGATTTCCTGGCCTCGACCCTTGCCTCTGTCCTCGAGTCCTGACGGCTGAATACCTTGTCAGCATGCGTGGATGGCAAATTCCCGGAACGATTAATGCAATAAGTGGGTTCCGACGATGAGTCGGGATGCTCTGAAGTCGAAGGTCCAGGAAGCATCATCATTTCTTCAGATACACAATCAACACCTTCAATCTTGGAAGAATGGCCAAATTAATCAGGCAACACTCACTTTGGAGGACACCCCACATGGCTGAAGTTAGAATTGGAGACACCATTGTTGGCGACAACCATCCCTGCTATATCACGGCCGAAATCGGCATTAACCACAACGGCAACATCGAAATCGCGAAGCAGTTAATTGAGCTAGCCGACGCAGCCGGCTGCAACGCGGTGAAGTTCCAGAAGCGCACGGTGGATGTGGTCTACACTCCGGACGAACTGGCCAAGCCGCGGGAGAACCCCTTTGGGCCCACCAACGGGGACCTGAAGCGTGGACTGGAGTTTGGGCTCGAGGAGTACCGGGAAATTGACCGCTACTGCAAAGAACTTGGAATTGCCTGGTTCGTCTCCTGCTGGGACGAAGGAGCTCTGGACTTTATTGCCCAGTTCAATCCTCCCTGCTACAAGATCGCATCCGCCAGTCTGACTGACGACAACCTGCTGAGGCATCACCGTGCCTCGGGGCGTCCGCTCATCCTTTCCACGGGTATGAGCACCCTTGAGGAGATCGACCATGCCGTGGAAGTGCTAGGCAAGAAAGACCTGATCATCCTGCATGCGACCAGCACGTACCCCTCCAATTATGACGAGCTGAACCTGAAGGCCATTCCCGAGCTCCGAAAACGTTACGGTGTGCCCATCGGCTATTCGGGGCATGAGACCGGCATTCCCTCCTCCTCGGCGGCTGTGGCCCTCGGTGCCTGCATGGTAGAGCGCCACCTGACCCTCGNNGTGGGGCTCGGATCAGGCCGCTTCCCTGGGGCCCAGCGGAATCACGCGCCTGGTGCGCGATATCCGGCTGGTCGAAATGGCCATGGGCGACGGTACGAAGCGGGTCCTAGAACGCGAGAAGCCGATCATCCAGAAGCTTCGCCGCGTGGGCGCCACCCTGTGACGCGGATCAGGGCAGTCGCCCTGGACGTAGATGGGGTGCTTACGGATGGTTCCTTCGTCTGGGGACCAGGTGGCGAAGAGTTCAAGCGTTTCTCCTTCCGGGATGTGATGGGTGTCTCGCTCGCCATGAAATCTGGCCTTCTGGTTGCGCTGATCTCAGGCGAAAACAGCCCCTTGGTGGATCGGTTCGCACACAAGATGGGCATCACGGATGTCTACAAGGGGTGCAAGGACAAGGACGCGGCCCTGCGGGAGTTCGCCGGCGTACATGCACTTCCCCTGGAGGAGATCTGTTTCGTCGGGGACGACGTGAATGACTTGCCGGCCTTCACGATTGCCGGATTGGCCGCGACCCCAGCGGACGCCCACCACCTCGCCAGGGCTGCGGCCTCCTATGTGGCTAAGGCCAGCGGTGGACAAGGCGCGGTGCGGGAGATTCTCGATCACCTGATGGACAAGCAGAACTGAACCATGACCATCAAACTTTCCGACTATGTGATGCAGTTCCTCGTCGATCGGGGCGTGAAGCATGTCTTCATGCTGCCTGGGGGCGGGGCCATGCACCTGGATGATTCCGTGGGCCGCTGCCCCGGCCTCGACTATGTCTGCTGCCTCCATGAACAGGCCTGCAGCATCGCTGCGGAAGCCTACTCGCGGGTCACCGGGGGACTTGGCGTGGCCCTGGTCACCACTGGGCCCGGAGGCACGAACGCCATCACCGGGCTTGCCGGGGCCTGGCTCGAATCCACCCCCTGCCTCTTCCTTTCCGGCCAGGTCAAGCGGGACGACATGAAGAAGGACCTGGGCGTCCGGCAGTTGGGGCCTCAGGAACTGGACATCGTGACGGTCGTGGGATCCATCACCAAATATGCCGTCACCGTGACCGACCCCGCCACCATCCGCTACCACCTGGAGAAGGCCGTCTCGCTGGCTACTTCGGGGCGGAAAGGGCCGGTCTGGATCGATATCCCGCTGGATGTGCAGGCCGCCAAGGTCGAGCCATCCGCCCTTCGTGGCTATGACGTGCCTCCTGTCATGGTTGATCCCGGCATCGTCCATGACCTTGCAGGGAAGACCATTGCGTTGCTCAATGCTGCCGAGCGACCCGTCCTGCTGGTGGGGAATGGCGTCCGCCTTTCGGGCGGCTCCGAGGCGCTGCTGAAGGTCGTCGAGCAATTGGGCATCCCCGTCCTTGCCACCTGGATGGGCGCCGACCTACTTTACGACGCACATCCGCTCTTCTTCGGAAAGCCCGGCACCATTGCCCCAAGGGGGGCGAATTTCACGGTCCAGAACGCGGATTTCCTGCTGTGCATCGGCGCCAGGCTCGATACGGCAGTGACCGGTTTCGACCAGTCGAGATTTGCCCGTGGTGCCCGGAAGGTCGTCGTGGACATCGATGCAACCGAATTGGGCAAGCTCCGGATGCATGTGGATCTGCCCATCAACATGGATGCCAGGGAATTCCTCCTGGGTCTGATCGCGCGAACGGAGGACCTGGTTCCAAGCGACCGAACCCCCTGGCTGGAACAGTGCAGGCGCTGGAAGGACCGCTATCCTGTGGTGGTTCCCGAATGGCGACTCCCGTCCAAATTCGTGAACTCCTTCGTCCTCTCTGAAGTCCTTGCCGAGGAATCCTCAGAAGGGGACCTGCTGGTGCCAGGCAGTTCGGGGGCCGGCATCGATACCTTTTGGATGGCGTACCGGAACAAGCGCGGCCAAAGGGTCTTCAGCACGGGAGGTTTGGGTGCCATGGGCTTCGGCATTCCGGCGGCTCTGGGCGCGTGTCTGGCGGGAAACCGGCAACGCACCATCACGGTCGACGGGGATGGCGGATTCCAGATGAATCTCCAGGAACTGGCGACGGTGGCCCGCCTGGGCTTGCCCATCAAGTTTTTTGTCCTGAACAATCAGGGCTATGGTTCCATCCGCTCCATGCAGCGGAATCACTTCAAGGGGCACCTCGTGGCTTGCGATGCCTCCAGCGGGCTGGGATTGCCCGATACCTTGCGCCTAGCAGAGGCATACGGGATCTCAACCCAACGGATCACCCACCAGGATGGGCTGAGGTCCCAGGTGCGCAAAGTGCTGGACAGTGCCGGCCCCATGGTCTGCGAAGTCATGATCGATCCGGACCAGATGGTGGCCCCCCGGGTTTCATCGGTCGTGCGCCCCGATGGGTCCATGGCCAGCAGACCTCTGGAGGACCTCTGGCCCTTCCTGGACCGCGCGGAATTCAAAGCCAATATGCTGATCCCTGTCCTGGAAGACTGAGGGTTGCGATATGCGAATCGGCATCATGCAAGGGCGGATGGTGGGGCCGGCAGAGGGCCGGATCCAGTCGTTCCCGCGGGAGAACTGGGCGGAGGAATTCAGCCGAGCCGCCCAGGCCGGGCTGGATAGCATCGAATGGATCTACGACCTGTATGGGGCGGACGTCAACCCGCTTGCCACGGCGGGCGGACTTGAATCACTGCGATCCCTCGCCCAGTCGACCGGTGTGGGGGTCCATTCCATCTGTGCGGACTGGTTCATGGACTTCCCGCTGGTGCGAACGAGCCCGGAGGAACTTGAGCAGCGGCTCGAGGTCTTGAAATGGCTGCTTCGGCAAAGCCTGGAGTTGGGCGTCACCCGGGTGGTCCTCCCCTTCGTGGATTCCTCCCGGATTGATGCCGAGCGGGAGATGGATCAAGTCGTTGCCGCCTTGGAGCAGGTTGTACCGACGATGGAGGAAACCGGTGTCGAGCTCCACCTGGAGACCTCTCTTTCCCCTTCCGAATTCTCCAGGCTCCTGGCCAGGCTCCCCTCTCCCTTGATTAAGGTCAACTACGATTCTGGGAACAGTGCGTCCCTTGGCTATGATCCCACGGAAGAGTTCGCCGCCTATGGCGCGCGCCTCGGGTCCATCCACATCAAGGACCGAGTTCTCGGCGGAGGCACTGTGCCCCTGGGGCAGGGAGACGCCAACTTCAGCGCCCTCTTCAAGGCCGTGGCCAGCATTGGCTATGCCGGCGACTTCATCCTGCAAGTGGCCAGGGGCAGGACAGGCGATGAGGTGGCGTGGGCGAGGCAGAATCGCCAGTTCGTTCTGGACAGGTTATCCCGCCCGGAAGGGGCCCGGACATGAAAATCCTGGTCGTGGGCCTGGGTGGGATCGGCCAGCGCCACCTTCGGAATCTCAGGGCCCTGCTGGGTCCGGGGGCGGAGCTCTCGGCCTTCCGGGTCCGGGGGCTCAGCCAGACCTTGACCGACCAGCTGGACATCGAACCGGGTATGGAAGTGGCGGCCAAGTATGGGATCCGGGTGTTCCAGGATCTTGATGAAGCCCTCGCGACCGGGCCCGAGGTCGCTTTTGTCTGCAACCCCACAAGCCTGCACATCCCGGTGGCCATCCGTCTCGCCCGGGCAGGCTGCCATTTGTTCATCGAGAAACCTGTGGCCCATTCCCTGGAAGGGGTTGAGGAACTGCTGGCCCTTCTGGAGGCCAGAGGGCTGGTCTCCATGGTGGGCTACCAACTCCGGTTTCATCCCCTCCTCCTGAAACTGCGCGAATGGATCAAGGAGCAACGCCTGGGCCGGATCGTGGCCGTGCGTGCCGAAGTGGGGGAGTACCTTCCGGGTTGGCACCGCTACGAGGACTATCGCCAGATGTACGCCGCCCGCGCGGATCTGGGTGGCGGGGTGGTGCTCTCCCAGATTCATGAGATTGATTACCTGGGCTGGCTGTTCGGGTGGCCCCACCGGGTGTTCGCGGTGGGGGGACACCTGAGCCGCCTCGAAGTGGATGTCGAGGACACAGCCAGTCTGATCCTGGAGACTCGGGTGGAAGGTCGATCCATCCCCATCCACCTCCACATGGACTATCTGCAACGACCGCCCAGCCGGACCTGTCAGATCATTGGAGATGCGGGCAAGGCCGTCATGGACCTGCGTGCCACCACCGCCACGCTCTACGATGAGCTTGGTGGTGTGGCCGAGACGGTGTCTTTTCCGGATTTTCCGCGGAATCAGCTCTTTCTCGACGAAGTCTCGTACTTCCTGCAGTGCGTTTCCAGGCATGAGTCGGCTTCCACCAGTGCCTGGGAGGGCCTGCGCAGTCTGAGGGTGGCGCTGGCTGCGAAGGCCTCCTTGGCCAGCGGCCTGCCTGTGAACCTTGAGGAGGAATTATGAACGGCAATCTCCCTGCGATCTTCGATCTCGAAGGACGCGTGGCGATCATCACAGGCGGGCTGGGCCTGATGGGTCGTCGACATTCCGAGGCCATCGCCGGAGTGGGTGGCATTCCGGTGCTCATCGACCTTCCAGGCCCCTCGCTTCCGGCGGACGAACATGCGCGCCTACTCGCAAGCGGTGGATGCATTCTGCGTGCTGACATCACCCAGGAACCTGTCGTCTTGGGCCTCCTTGAAGAGGTGCTCGCGCGGTATGGCCGGGTCGACATACTCATCAACAACGCCGCCAACAATCCGAAGATGGAAGCCGGCTCAGGGACGGAGTGGTCTAGGCTGGAGACCTTCCCTCTGGCCCAGTGGGATCAGGATCTGGCGGTGGGGCTCAAAGGTGCCTTCCTCTGTAGTCGCGTGTTCGGCGGGGAAATGGCCCGCAGGAACCGGGGCGTCATCCTCAACATCGCCTCGGATCTCGCCCTGATCGGGCCAGACCAGAGGATCTATCGCAAGGACGGTCTGCCGGAGGACCTGCAGCCTGTCAAACCCCTCACCTACTCGGTGGTGAAAGCGGGCCTACTGGGGCTGACACGGTATCTGGCGACCTATTGGGCCGACCGGGGCGTGAGGGTGAACGCCATCTCCCCCGGCGGGATCTTCACGAACCAGCCTGAGGGCTTCGTGCAGCGCCTGACCAACCTCATTCCCATGGGACGGATGGCGCAACCGGACGAATACATGGGGGCTATTCTGTTTCTTTGTTCCGATGCGTCCTCGTATATGACGGGTGCGAATCTGGTCATCGACGGTGGGCGCACATGTTGGTAGTTAGCGCCGATAAACCGAAGAAGCAGAAGGTGAACCATGCCTGAAGGCACCCTGGTCGAACAACTGGAAGCACTCCTGTCCGAGGGTGTTCGCGAAGCCACCGTGCGGGAGGCAACAGCTTTCGATGAAGCTGCTCCAACCGGCACACCAATCGTCCTGTTCGGTGCAGGAAACCTCGGGAGAAGGGCCCTGCATGGACTCCGGAGCCTGGGAGTCACACCAGTCGCCTTCGCAGACAACAGCCAGCGCCTGTGGGGCACTCAGATTGAAGGCATCACCGTGCTTTCCCCAGCCGAAGCCGTGGTCCGCTTCCCATCGGCGGCGTTCATCGTCACCATCTGGACCGGCGAGGGCTGGGACAAGATGGGCCAACGGTGCGCCCAGTTGCTGGGTCTGGGGTGTTCACGCGTGGTTCCCTTCGGTCTCCTGTTCTGGAAGCACCCCGACATCTTCCTGCCGCACTACGCAATGGACCTGCCGCACCGCGTGCTGGAGGATTCGGATACGGTCCGTGCCGTGTTCGACCTCTGGGAGGACGAGGCCTCCCGGCGCGAGTACGTGGCGCAGGTGCGCTGGCGCCTCCATCACGATTTCGATACGCTCCCAGGCCCGGTGAAGACGGAAATCTATTTCCCCGACGATATCTTCCTGACCCGGGATGACGAGGTTTTCGTGGACTGCGGGGCCTTCGACGGAGACACCCTGAGGCGATTTCTCCATCATCGGAATGGCCAGTTCCAGCGCATTCTGGCCTTCGAGCCGGATCCCAAGAACTTCGGCAAGCTTGAGCACTATGTGGCGGGTCTTCCCTCCCATCAGTCCGAGCGGATCCAGCTGCACCAACAGGCCGTGGGTGCACGCCGGGAGTTGGTTCATTTCGACGCCATGGGAAACGAGGCTTCCTTCGTGGGGAAGGGCTCCCTGGAAGTGCAGTCCGTACCGCTCGACGAGATCTGCCAGGGCCTGGCCCCGACCTATCTCAAGATGGACACCGAAGGCTCCGAACCTGATGCATTACTCGGGGCCCGAAAGGTCCTGGAACAGCATGTTCCTGCCCTGGCCATTTGTTCCTACCACCGGCAGGACCATCTCTGGCGCATTCCCGCCCTCATCCGGGATGCCTCAGATCAGTACTGCTATTTCCTCCGCCCGCAACTCCTCGACGTGTGGGACCTCGTTTGCTACGCGGTACCGCGTGTCCGCCTCGCGAACTGACGGAGGCCCCGTGAAGCGCCCCTGCCCCGTCTGCGGCGGCGAGGACCGTACCATTCTCTTTCACCAGACCTTTTCGGAATTTTCCGGGAAGGCACTTCTCAACGGGTATGACGTCACCTGTTGCAACTGGTGTGGCTGCGGGTTCGCGGATGGCATTCCCGGCCAGGCCGAATTCGACGCCTACTACCGCGACCTCTCGAAGTACGAATACCAGCACCGGGACGGGGCTGAATCGGCAGAGGACCAAGACCGGTTTCAGGTCATCGCGAAGGCGCTGGTGCCGTTCATTCCGTCTGCAGAAGCCAGGATCCTGGAAGTCGGGTGCGCCACGGGGAGGCTGCTCTGGCAGCTCCGTCAGGCGGGCTACCCCCACGTAGCGGGGCTGGATCCCTCACCCTCCTGTGCCGCGACCGCGCAAAGGCTCTACGGCGTTGAAGTCCGGATAGGCACCCTGCATGAGCTGTTGGACGATGGTACCCCGGTTGACATGCTGATCCTGATCGGCGTGCTGGAGCATCTCTGCGACCTCCAGGTGGCGTTGAAAGCGCTTTATCAAAAACTTGCTCTCGGTGGTCGGATTTATATCGAGGTTCCTGATGTGACGGGCTTCGAGCGCCACCTGGACGCGCCCTATCAGCAGTTCTCGACCGAGCACCTCCTGTTCTTCTCGCGGGCCACAGTTACGTCTGCGCTCGCGGTGGCTGGGTTCCGCCCCCTGGTGCTGAACCAGGACGCACGCCCCCACAGCGGCTCTTCAACCATGCCTGTGCTCTGGGGAGTCTTCGAGAAGACCGAACCCGAACCCGGAATGCCGACCCGGGACCTGGCAACCTGCCCCGCCTTGGAGGCCTATATCCAGGCCTCTGGTCGCCTGGAGGAGAACCTTGCCCGCAGGATCGATGGCCTGGTGGGGAAGAAGCAGCCACTCTTCATTTGGGGGGTCGGCACCTTGACCCGTCGCCTGCTCGCCACGACCCGCCTGGGCGAGGTCAATATCGTGGCCTTCATTGATTCGAACCCGAACCTGCAGGGACAATCCTTCCAGGGTATTCCAGTGCTCGCTCCCAGCGGTATCGACGGAAGGGACGAGGCGATCCTAATCGCCTCGTGGGTCTTCGCCGATGAGATCGAACACCAGATCCGCGCTGAGCTTGGCTACCAGAACGCCATCATCCGGCTGGGGGACAACCACCAATCATGAAGGCTGGTGCCATCAATCCTTGGCGTCTTCCTCTCGGGGTGGATCGAAGTTGATGCGCTCGCGAATGATGATGAAGGGACCGCGCCGCACCTGGGAATGGATGGCACCGATGTACTCGCCCAGCATGCCCAGGAAGAAGAGCTGGATGCCGGAGAAGAAGAGAACCAGCACGATGGTGGTGGTCGCGCCCGGGGCCTGGAACTCCCAGTAGAAGATCTTGACCAGGGCGTAGGCGAAGGCGGCCGTGATGCTGGAGCCGAACAGGATCAGTCCCACCAGGGTGGCCAATCGGATGGGCACCAGGCTGTGGCTGAGAATGGCGTTGATGGCCAGGTCCAGGTAGGCGGCGAAGTTGTAGGAACTCTTCCCCGCCTTTCTCCCCACCCGCTGGTAGTTCAGGGTGGTGCTGCGAAAGCCGATGATGCCCAGGAAGCCCCGGATATAGGGGTTGAAGTCGTCCAGATTGGAGACCTCACGGACGACCTTCTTGTCCCAGATCCCGAACCCGGAATAGTTCTTCAGCAGGGGCTCGTTGCTCAGCTTGTTCACCAGCCAGTAGTAAAGGCGGCGGAGGCCCCGCATGAGGAGGCCGTCCGAAGTGTTCTCATAGATCCCAAAGACGATCTCGTATCCCTGCTCCCACAGCTCCACCAGCCGCGGGATGAGTTCCACAGGTTCCTGCAGATCCGCGGGCATGGGAATCGTGGCGTCCCCGGACGCATGCCGGATCAGGGTCATGCCGTTCTTGTTGGCGCCCCAGTTCCGTGAATAGGTGAGTACTTTGACATTGTGGTCCTGGGCCGCGATCTCCTTGAGGATCTGGAGGGTCCGATCCGTGCTGCAGTTGTCTCCGAAGATATGCTCGTAGTCATAGCGGTCCAGGAGCGGCTGGATGACGGCTCGGACCTCTTCATAGCAGCGCCGGACATTCCCCTCTTCGTTGTAGGCCGGCGATAGGATGGTGATTTTCTTTTTCATGCTTGGGTCCGCCAGACAGAATGCGTCAATCCGTCGATCGATTTGGTTCTTTGGTCGCAAGGATCAGGATAGCCGCCTGGACGATCAGGGCCGCTCCCGGTTCCACTGGGCCGTTCGCAGGATGGCTTCGTCGAGGCCGATGCGCGGCTCGAGCCCCAGTTCCAAACGAGCCCGCTCTACCGATGGAACGTACCTCTGGGGCAGCTCCTTCCCTGGCTCCAGGGCGACTCGCACTTCCAGCCCAGGAGCGAGGAGATCCCGGATTCGGCGGGCGAGATCCCCGATGCAGATGGCTTCGCCGGACCCCACGTTGTAGGGCCGTCCATGGACCCCTCGGAGGAGGATGGTCCAGAGCCAATCGGCGAGGTCCTCCCCATGGAGGTAGGAGCGGAAGGGTCGCCCGTCACCCTTCACATGGATGGTCCGTCCCGTCAGGGCATCGCCGATGAAATTCCCTGCGGCGCTGAACCCTTCCAGCGGCAGCCAGGGACCCAGGAAGGCGAACCCCCGGGCGATCAGGAAATCGAATCCGTGGCGCTCGCCGTGTAGCAGACCCAGCAGCTCCGAGGCCCGCTTGGCCTCCCCGTAGGCGCTGGATCCGGCCAGAGGCGGTGCACCCCCGAAGTCCTCCGTGAGTTGGCTCACCTTAGGAGGTTGGGGACCATAGATCGCGCCTGAGCTGGTGAACAGCATGCGGGAGGTACTCCATCGGCGGGCCAGTTCCAGCACGCGCCGGGTGGAGTGGAGGTTCCGCTCGAGGAGGTCGAGGGGTTCGCCGTTGTCTAGCGCGGCATGGATCACCAAGTCCCAGGAGGCATTCCCGAAGTCGCAGTCCGCCAGGTCGCCTTCGAGGATCTGCACCGCTGGGTGTCCGGCCAGGTGTGGCGCCTTGGCTCGGAAGGCGGCGGGGTGGCGGGTGAGCACCGTGATGAGTCCCTGCAACCCTTCCCGGTCCCAGGCTCGGGCGTAGGCCTCAAGCAGGTTGCAGCCGAAGAACCCGGAACCGCCCGTGAGGAAGATCCTCTTCCCCATTAATTCCCGCCAAGGCACCGAGTGCGAACGCTCCTGATGGTTTGAAGGTTGATCCATGGCTATCCCACCCGAAGGTACTCCGTCCATGCTAGTGCAATCGGCCCTGTTCGAAGCCCTGGTGACGCGATGAACCTTGGATGGACCGGGGCCTGAGGTAACATCAGGGATCAATCATGCGGAGGGCTAGTTGAGCATCAAGGCGGTCATTCGGAACACGATCAACAAGAATGCCCTTGCTCACCGCTGGTTCGTGGCCTTCTGTGCCCGCTTTTCCATGCGGCTGTTCTCGCTGCAGAGCTATTTAAGCCTGGTGGACCTGAGGAGCAAGTGGCGAGCTAAATTTTGGAAAAAATTCAATACCTTATTAAAGGAACTCGACTTAGACAAGGTTGTTTTCAAAGAAGGCGAAGCCATTTTTCATTACAAGAATGGGTGTGCGTTCTACGTAGCTACTTGTACAGAATCCATCAGCAGCGCCTTATTCACCTACGGATACTACGAGACGAACGAAACGGCATTGATCTCCAGAGTCATCAAGCCCAGCTGGACAGTGATCGATGCCGGTGCCAATTTCGGTTGGTACGCCATCCATTTTTCACGCCTGGTGGGCGAGGGGGGCAGGGTCATCGCCTTTGAACCCGTACCGGAGTCGTACATGGAATTGGCCGCCAACCTGGAGCTCAACGAATGCAAGAACCTGGATCTCCGCAACATGGCACTCGGCAATATTGACGGCGCCATCACCATGTTTGTCCCTGAGATCCACCTGGGCGCCGGAGCAGCCTCCCAGTTCCTGGATATCGGGAAAAAGATCGAAGTCCCCATGCTCAAACTGGATGACTTTCTGGAAAAGCAAGGCATCGACCGGGTCGATTTCATCAAGGCGGATATTGAAGGTGGTGAACTCAACCTGTTGCGTGGCGCTGAAAGGCTCCTATCCAGGTGTCATCCCAGCATCCTGATCGAGATAAGCGATATCCACTGCAAACGCTTCGGCCACACTCCCCAGGACGTGATTCAGTTCCTGACGACTCGTGGTTACACAGGCAAGTACATCAACGAGAAAGGCGATCTCGAAGCCTTCGAAATGGCCAGCTCGTTCAACGGGAATTATTTTTTCTCGGCCAAGACTGAAGCCTAACCATCGGTCCTGCTACCAGCCTGGATCGCCCAGCAGGTTGCAGTTCTTGCAGACCTCTGGAGGTTCGCTCTGGGGATCCAGCAACTGCTCGCGCATCCGTACCACGGTGGGATGATTGAAAATCGTGTCGGGGTCACCCTCGAAGAGGTTCCCTCCTGGACCGGAGAGCATGGTATCGATGCCGCAGCAGATGCCCATGTTTCCCTGCATGTCGCACCCAGTCCGCTGCCATAGCTGAGGGCAGAGCTTCTTGATGGGCCCCATAACGGTCGGAGGAGGCCAGAAGCAGAACCCGGGCGCCGCCTGCTCCACCATGCTCCGGAAGGCCAGATAGGCCGGGTCCGTGTCGAACAGCACTTCTGCGGGGTCCGGATGTTCCCCCATGGGGCGATACATCCAGAAACGCAGGTCGAGGCAGCCGGACTCTTTCAGGAAACGGACGGTTTCGACCAGCTTCTCCGGAGCGCTCTCCACATCCTTCCGGAGAAGGACCGTGTTGGTGTGCACAGGGTATATTTTATTGATTCTGGGGAGATCCTTCTCCAGGGCAGCCCGATTGGCTTCATAGACCGAGACACTGATCCGGGATATGCCAGCTTTCTTCAGATCCGCGATGCGATCAGCGAGCAGCAACCCGTTGGTCGTGAGGTTGGTTAAATGCCCCCGCCCTGCCAGGAAGGCGACGATGGGAACCAGCTCCTTGACCAGCATCGGCTCACCACCCAGCAGGTCGACCAGGAGGGCCCGACTGAACAGAGGGTTTTCGAAAATCTTCTGCACCTTCGCAAGGTCGGCTTCACTCTCCTGCCAGGTCGAGCTGTGGTCGTGCATGAAGTTCGCGGCGTTGCAAAAGCTGCAACTCATGTTGCAGCGCTTCGTGAGCAGCAGGGAGGCGATTTGTGGTGAGTTGCGGGAGATCGAGGCGATGGGCTTTCGTGGCTGACAGCGATACTTCAAATAATTCCAGATCTTGGGTACTGCCTTGGCAGGTTGTAGTTTGGTCACCATGTTCAGATAGAAAGTGAGTCTTGAGGCCATTGTTTCCCTTTTTTAACGCGAACAATTCAATGATTCCTGTTCTGACGTTGACTCAATCTGTTGAAGGGCCTTCAGAACACCTTTCAGCATTGGTCGTGCCTTGAAGTGCACCTGCACAAGGAGTGCCGGTTTCGATCAGTACCAGTTCACGAACAAGGGATGGGGGGCGGGGCCGAGGGCAGGGATGATTTGAAGATGGGGACCCAGCCAGACGATCTGGATTCGGAAGCCTCCAGGAACCTGAATGGAATGGCTTCCTTTGGTGAAGGAACTGATTCCAGGATCTATTCTTCTGCCGTCAATCTCAATTCCTTTGCCGGCGTCCGCACCCTTCGGGAACACAGCCAGCATGTAGCGGCCATCAGCCAGCACCTCCCAGGAGGATGATCCGGAATCCCGGATGGCTCCGAGCACCAGGAAGTCTTCAGCGAGAGCGACATAGTGAGCCTCGATGAACGCCTGGTCCTCCTTCGGAAGCCAATTCGTCCGGTAGTTCGGAAGAATCACCGGCGTGGGATTCTGGGCCAGGAGGCTTCGGACCGTGGGCCAGGAGCCATCCATGAAGTGTCGAATGGTGAAACTGTGGATGATCCACCGCTCTCCGATGGGGCTGCGGGTTGACACGAGGCCCGAACCGTCAAAGACCCGGTGCAAGGACGGGTCGGTCAGGGCCTCGGCGGTCCTGATGACCTCCACCTGTCGGTCATTGTCCATGTTGAGATGCCTGGCTGTGGCCACGGACCAGGGCAGGCCATGCAGCAACAGCAGGCCCCCCACCACCACCTGCCTCCCCGGACTGGTCAGGCTGAGGATGGATTCCAGGATGGGCTCCCGAAACCTGAGCACGGCGATGAAAAAGGCCGGGACCACATGAATGAGGTTGTAGGGAAAGGGTGTGGGGTTGACCAGCAGCAAGGCGAAACACAGAGACGCGAACATCCATTCAGGAAACCAGTCGGCCTCGATCAGATTCCGGAATTTGCTGGCCCCTGGCTGGAAGAAGGGACAAAGCAGGACGCCCACCCCCGCATAGGCCAGCAGGGGAGCCTCAGAAAAGAGCCGCTGGATCGAGGACCATGGAGAGAATCGTTCCACCGAATTGGCGGCATAGACGGTCGTATCCCGGAACCCCTTCCAGGCCAGGTCCCAGGTTCCCGCCAGACCATGGGCAAGACGCCCGGCCAGCAGACCACCTGCAATTCCGATCAGGATCATGCCCAGGCAGGTAAACCACGTCTTTGGGCTCTTGGGGCGAACCATGTAGATGCCCAACCCAAGCATGGGCAGGGCGTACAGGAATCCCTTGAAGGCGATCAACTGCATGCCCGCCGCCAGGACACCGCCCAGGAACATGCGGAGGGGGAGCGCCGGTCTTTCAGCCTTCAGCAGGCACCACAAGGCCAGGGTGACGGTGACGAGGGGAACATCATGCCGGACCTCGAAGCCGTAGTCCCACATCGGGGCCAGGGTGGCGGCGAGGGCCAGCATGATCAGACCGCCACGACTTCGCAACCTTTGGCCGGTAGCCGCGACCAGCAGGAACGCATTGACCCACATCAGTGCAACAAAGGGCATTCGCATGGCGACCAGGACCGCAACCCCGTCCTTCTGGGCCCCCGCGATCCAGGTCAGCGGGCCGATCAGGATGATCGGCACGTTCGGGACAAAGGGGGCCATCTTTCTGGATGCCAGGAACCGCGCCAGGGTTGAATAGAGCACCTCATCCACCTGGAAGATCCGATTGATACCCAGATAGATGGACAACCCGACCAGGAAGGTGAAGAATGCGATCCCACCCCAGAAAAGGGACTTGGCCTGTGGCTTGGGTGTGGATTCCATTGCGGTGCGTCCCCCCGTGTGTTCAAACCCAGCTTAACTGAAGGGGGATCCCGGACACCCCTTCCCCCCCCCGGGTGGAATCAGACGCGACAGATGAGTTCACCAAAACAGATCCGCATTTGAAGGCTTAGATGTCCCTCCTCGTCACCCCAAGTGACGCGTTGAGTCGGTCGGACCCTATTTCATCCACCAACGGTCGATCCATAAACTGAAATTCCTTGTCAAACGCCCGGAAACTGTCCATCTTTGATTTCAACTTACCTTTGGCACGAGACTTGATATTCTTGCTCGGCCCATTTCCCAAGGAGACGCCCAATGAAGAAGCAATCCGGCTTCACCCTCATCGAACTGCTGTTGGTCCTCGCGATCATCGG
>PMJK01000122.1 GCA_003158505.1 Holophagaceae bacterium
AGCATGCGGTCGGCCTCGTCCAGCACCAGGATCTCCAGTTGGCTGAAGTTCAGGTTGCCCTGTCCCTGGTGGTCCAGCAGGCGACCCGGCGTGGCCACCAGGATCTCGACACCCGCGCGAAGGGCCTTGGTCTGGGGGTTGATGTTCACGCCGCCGAAGATGGTGGTGGAGCGTAGGGGGATGTACTTGCCATAGGTGCGGACGCTCTCCTCCACCTGCATGGCCAGCTCCCGGGTGGGCGTGAGGATGAGGGCGCGGATGGGATGGCGGGCGGGCGAGGCCGAGGTGCTGGCATGGGGCGCCAACAGCTGCAGCATGGGCAGGGTGAAGCCTGCGGTCTTGCCGGTGCCCGTCTGGGCGCGGCCCATGAGGTCGCGGCCTTCCAGCACCAGGGGAATGGCCTGGACCTGGATGGGGGTGGGGTGTTCGTAGCCCTGCTCGCGTACGGCGCGCAGGAGCTCGGGCATCAGCCCGAGGGNNTTCGGACTGAGAAGCGGCGGAGACCGGGGGTCGCCTGCGATCACGAAGAACTTACTTTACCACACTGGTCAGGTTTTGGCGAACCCCTGGATTCTCCACCCAGATACTCCTTTGAGTTACCGAGCTACCGGGGATCCTTCCCGAGTCGCGGAAACCACCCACATAGCACCATGTTCCTAACGTTAAGACACCCCAGTCAACATCACCGAATGGACCATCCGCCCAGATTCCCTGCTGTGATTCGAATGATCTGGGTGGACGTGTCTGTCTCTCTGTCGGCGGGCGCGAAGGGGCCTCAATCTGCCTGCTTGCCGCCTGCCTCGTCCTGATTATTGGTCGCCTCGTCTTGATTATCGGCGGCCTCCTCCTGCTTGTCGGCGAAGAAGTCTTCCATTTCCTCGCGGCTCTCCGAGGTCACTTCGCCCGTCAGGGCCTCTGCGACATCGTCTTCCGTCAGTGCCCCGATGACCTGCTCGTGCAGGGGGTGCTCCCGGAGTTTTTCTGGAACCACGGACGGCTCCTCTTGAAATTCGACGCCCATTGATTCCGACTCCTCACGGGTCAGATGCAAGATGTCTTTTCCCTTCGTTCTTCGCGGTGCCTGATTCTTCATGCTGGATTGCATGTTGACCTTCTCCTCGATGCTGATGATTAAAGGGAGCTGCTTCCCCCACCAAGTCATGCATTGATCGAGCCATAAATTAACTATGATTTTTTCTTATAATTGCAAGCATCGGTTCACTGCAAAGCCGGGTCTATCGATCAATATGAAATCCAACAAGCCCCAAAAATGAAAGGTTTGCTCGCGTCCTCGATGTCTCATCGGCAAGCTGGAGGGCAGAGATGGCTCGTTTCCCTCCGCCAACGGCCTCTGACCCGTGCCTGACCGCTTGACCGTTGAACCAAGGGCTGCCCTTCTCCGTGTGGATGAAGGTCCAGTTCAATAGGGGACCTGGAAGTGCGCGGAAGTAGAATGGTCCCACGCGGCATATGGGGTTCCACGCCGATGGAGGAATGGATGGCTTGGCGACAAAGCGTCATCACGGGGACAGGCAGCTGTATTCCCCCCTGGAAGGTTGCGAACGAGGCCTTCCTCGGTCGTACCTTTTTCGAAGGCCAGGGCCGCCCCTACCCTGTGGCCGAGACAGGGCGGATCATCGCGAAATTCCAGGAAATTACCGAGATATCTGAACGGCGCTACGTGACGGACGATTTGGTCGCCTCAGATCTGGCCTTTGAGGCAGCGAAGGAAGCTCTGGCATCAGCCGCGATCGACCCTGAGACTCTGGACTACCTCATTGTGGCTCACAATTTCGGGGATGTGGGCGCGGTCAGCCGGCAACCAGATCAGGTCCCGACCTTGGCTGCAAGGGTCAAGGCGAGGCTGCGCATCGCCAATCCATTCTGTGTCGCCTACGACCTTCCCTTCGGCTGCCCCGGATGGCTTCAGGCGATGATCCAAGCCGACTACTTCCTCCGGTCGGGGGACGCCAATCGGGCACTGGTGATTGGCGCCGAAACCCTTTCCCGCGTGTCAGATCCTTTTGATCGGGACAGTTTGATCTATGCAGATGGGGCTGGGGCTGCGGTGTTGGAGGCCCAGGTGCATTCGGAAGCTGTGGGCATCGTCTCGCATGCCGTGCGGTCCGACACCCTTGACCATAGCGGACTGCTCCGGATGGACCGATCCTTCAACCCTGAAAGCGGTGGCGAGCAGCTCTTCATCAAGATGAAGGGAAGGAAGCTCTACGAATATGCAATCGCCCATGTGCCGGGGGTGGTTCAACGGAGTCTTGAACGGGCGGGCCTCACCCTGGAGCAGGTGGACAAGGTCCTGATCCATCAGGCTAATGGCAAGATGGATGAGGCCATCCTCAAGCGGCTGTTCAAGCTGTACGGAATCGCGGAGATACCAGAGAGGATCATGCCCATGACCATTTCCTGGCTGGGCAACAGCTCGGTGGCCACTGTGCCCACGCTCCTTGATCTCGTAATGAAAGGCAAGCTGGATGGCCATTCCCTGGCGAGTGGCAACCATGTGGTATTTGCGTCGGTGGGTGCGGGCATGAATATCAATGCCCTGGTCTACCGTTGCCCTTGAATCTCCCCGCTATCCACCCACCGGACAACGCCATATAGGGTTCAACCCCAACAGAGCGGGCTGCACCGGACGACGCTATTGATCGGCCAGCCGGGCCACCACTTCCTCCAAGGGCCAGGATTCTTGCTCCCCCGTGACCATGTGTTTGACGGTGACGGTGCCATTGTCCAGTTCGCCGTCGCCCAGGATGAGGACAGTCTGGATGCCCATCCGGTTGGCCGAGGCCATGGCCTTCTTGAGCGCGCCGCCACGGGTTTCGAGCTGGAGGGCCACGCCCGCGGCCCACAGCGTCCGTGCCAGTTTGAGGGCCTCGGTGGCGGCCCGGTCGCCCAGGGGGATGAGAAGGGCAGGTGGGGCGTAGGGTGCCTCGCCGCGGATCTGCTGGAGGACCATGGCCAGGCGGTCCAGGCCGATGGCCCAGCCGAAGGCGGGCACGTCGGGACCGCCCAGCTGCTTCACGAGGCCGTCGTAGCGGCCGCCGCCCAGCAGGGCGCTCTGGGCGCCCAGGTCCGAGCTGAGCACCTCGAAGGCCGTGCGGGTGTAGTAGTCCAGGCCCCGCACAAGGCGCGGGTTCTCTTCGAAGGGAATGCCCAACTCCTTCAGCAGGACCTTGAGCCGCGCGTGATGCCTGGCGGAGGCCTCATCCAGGTGATCGGTGATCACGGGATGGCCTTCCAAGGCCGCCTGGCATTTCTCATTCTTGCAGTCCAGCACGCGCAGGGGATTGGACTCGATGCGCCGGTGGCAGTCCTCGCAGAAACGGTCGGCCCGCTCGGCGAAGAAGGCGCGGAAGGCGGCATGGAAGGCTGGCCGGGATTCGGGAGTGCCCACGCTGTTGATGGAGAAGACCAGGGACTTGAGCCCCAGTTCCGTGAGGAAACTGTGGAGCATGAGCAGGGATTCGGCCTCGGATTCCGGCGTGGCCACGCCGAGGCTCTCGGCATCCACCTGCCAGAACTGGCGGTAGCGGCCCGTCTGCATCCGCTCGTAGCGGAACTGGGGGCCGATGCACCAGAACAGGACAGGATCGCTGGAAGCCAGGAGCTTGTGCTGGATGGCGGCCCGCACGATGCCCGCGGTGTTCTCCGGGCGCATCACCACCTGGCGGCCGCCCTTGTCCGTGAATTCGTACATCTCCTTGTTCACGATGTCGGAGCTTTCCCCGACGCTGCGCTTGAAGACGTCCAGCTCTTCGAGGATGGGCGTGCGGATCTCTCCGTAACCGTGGTGTCCGAACACGCGGCGGGCGGTTTCCTCGATATGCTGGAACCAGCGCAGCTCCGCTCCGAAGAGATCCCGCATACCTTTCACCGACTGGGCCATGATCCGACTCCCGAGCGTCCTGTTTGCCACCTTCAGCCTACTGGCTTGGGGCCAGACTCCCAAACCGGCCGCCTCCCCGGCTCATTCGCTGCGCCTGAAGGTGATGGTGGACCCGGGCCACGGCGGGGAGGACAGCGGTGCCAAGGGTTTCAAGGGCCTCAAGGAAAAGACCGCGGCGCTCGAGCTCGCCAAGGCCGTGGGGGCGAAGCTCGACGCCGCGGGGTTCGAGGCCGTCTACACCCGGGAGGACGACACCTTCATCCCCCTCTGGGATCGGGCCCGGGCGGCCAATGCCCAGGGGGCCGACCTCTTCCTCAGCCTCCATCTCAATGCGGCCCGGGCCAAGGCGGCCCGGGGCTCCGAGGTCTACTTCCTGAGCCTGGGGCAGGGGGAGGATGACGAGGTGGTGGTGGCAGAAAATGCGGGAGCGGGGTCGGCCCCAGGCAGCCCCGACAGCGTGGTGGCGAGCATCCTGGATGATCTCGCTCAAAAGGCCTTCCTCCAGGACTCGGAGCGCCTGGCCGTGGCCATCCAGGGCCAGCTCAACCGTCTGGCGGGCATCAAAGAGCGCGGCGTCAAACAGGCCCCCTTCATCGTCCTGCGCGGCGCCGCCATGCCCGCGGTGCTGGTCGAGGTCGCCTTCATATCCAATCCCAAGGAAGAAGCCAAGTTGAAAGATCCCGCCTTCCGCACCAAGGTGGCCGATGCCATCACGCTGGGCGTCCGCCGCTACTTTGCCGAGACCAACGGCAGCGTCAGGCGCAGGGCCGTGGAAGGGCCGGGCTGACTCCCAGGAGAACCTCCGGTTCATGATTCCGCTCGCCCACTTCCAGGCCAATGGGCAGGAAGGGGTTCAGTCGATGTGATACAGAACGGAGGAAGCGTCCCGGTAGACTTCCCGGAAAGGGGCATGGTGGAGGGCAGGATAGCTTCCCGCCCGGCTGGCCCGGAGAATCAGATATCTAGAGTCGAAGGCAGCGGCCAGGCGAGCCCCGTCGAGGGGCGATTCCCCTCTGCGCATCCGCTCGAGCCAGAGGGTTTTATCCTGGTCTGCACGCAAAGAGTAGGTGGGATCCAGGCCCCAGATGTAGTGCTGGCGGTAGCCGTCGTAGAACAAGTCCGGGAAGTCGTCCCAGTAGAGATTGATCACGGTTTCCCCAGGGGCGAGGTGCCCGCCCATCCAGGCCGCGGCGCCCTTGAAGAAACGCGGGGGGGCGGCCTTGCTCTGGTAATGGACATAGAAGGTGGTGAAACCGAAAGGGGCCAGGGTCAAGCCCATGGAGCGCAAATGAAAGGCCAGTAGCAGGCCCCAGGCCAGCCAGGCGGCTCCCCACCCGAGATGCTTGCGCCGGGAAAAGAGGGTCTCCAGCTCTGGCCAGGCATCCCGGACCACAAAGGCCGTCGCGACCGTCAGGAGCAGGACGGAATACTCCGCAAACCGCGGGGAGGCGAGGGTCATTCCGAACCAGAAGAGCAGCGCTGCCAAGAGGCCCCAGGTTTCGGGGGCGACCTTCCTCCGGCGAAGTGCCAGGAGGACCGTGACGATTACTACCAGCGGGACAAGGATGAGGATCAGCGGATAGACATCGAAGAACACGCTGAGGGCATAGGGATAGAGCTCGTTGCCCAGTTCCAGCCCCGACCTGCCGGCTCCTTGCATGCCGATGCGGAAGACCTGCACATAGGTGAGGAAGGTCTCCAGGGTGAGGGGCGAGTAGGGATGCAATGCCAGGCCCAGGACCGAGCCCAACCCGGCCGCGCCCGGGGCCCGCCAATCCAGGCTTCCCTGCGCGGCCCAGAACCCAAGCACAAAGGGAACAGCGGTCATCACCAGGACAAAGGGCATGGTGTAGCACCAGGCGTAAAGGAACCCAAGCCACAGGAGGCCCTTCCAGTTCCTCCGGAGCAGAAAGTGAATCCCCACGATGAGCAACAGCATGCTGAGGACGTGGGAACGGATCATCCCCAAGCGGGCGATGAAGAGCCCTCCCGCCGCCAGGGGCAGGGCCGTGAAGAACAGGGGCCACCGGATCCTCTGGGAGCGAAGCAGAAAATAGAGGGCGCCAAGGACGGCCACAGAAAGCAGGGTCGCATAGATCCTCGCGCCCAGAATGGGGTCGCTTCCGATCCGGGTGAAGGGCATCATTCCCAGGTGGTACAGAAACTCCTTGTCGCAGAACTGAAGCCGCCAGGTGCTCAACTGGGTCCAGGGAAAGGTCCGGGAGATGCCGCGGTCGAACAGCATATGGGCGATGCGGGCGTGAAAGTAGCCGTCACGCTCGAAGAGACCGGCCTGGAGGATCGCGGTGCCGCCAAAAAGAACGGCAACATATAGGAAGAAAAGGCTCGGCAGAAGCCTGGGTCGGGTCATGCACGTCCTCGGCGGAAAGCAGATTGCATGGAGTCATGTTCCACTTCATTCTCAGGTGTTGTATTCATGCCCTTTGGACCCGTCCTGTCGACATCTAATCGCTGAGGCTAAACCATGCCGTTGAATTCGCGAGTCGCTGTCCTGATCCCTTGCTTTAACGAAGAGGTGGCGATTCCCAAGGTGGTTAAGGATTTTCGGACCTTCCTGCCAGATGCCACAATTTATGTTTATGACAACAATTCGAAAGATCTTACCGCGGGAGTGGCCAAGGCTGCCGGTGCGGTTGTCCGCCATGAAGCGCAGCAAGGCAAGGGACACGTGGTGCGGCGCATGTTCCGGGATATCGATGCCGATTTTTATGTCATGGTCGACGGCGACGACACCTACGATGCTTCCTTGGCGCCGCGGATGGTATCCCTTGCCCAAAGCGGCCCCTTCGATTTGGTCAACTGCATCCGCAAGGAATCCGAGGCGGCGGCCTATCGCGGCGGCCACCGTTGGGGAAACGCCCTGTTGACCGGAGCCGTGCGCCAGATGTTCGGCGATCGCGTGCAAGATATGCTGTCCGGCTACAAGGTCTTTTCACGCCGGTTCGTCAAATCATTCCCGGCACTATCACAGGGGTTCGACATCGAGACAGAGTTGACCGTGCATGCGCTGGAACTCTTCTTGCCAGTGGCGCACACGGAGGGAAGATACCGAGGGCGGCCAGAAGGATCGGAAAGCAAGCTGCGCACCTATCGGGATGGATGGAGAATCCTGATGATGATCTTCAGGCTGGTGCGGCATGAGCGCCCATTCTTCTTTTTCGGTCTGATAGCCTGCCTTCTGGCCCTCACCTCCATCCTGTTCTCGGTTCCGGTGGTCCTTACCTACCTGAAAACCGGGCTTGTGCCTCGCCTGCCAACAGCCCTGCTGTCGACAGGCATCATGTTGCTGGCGGCACTCAGTCTGCTGGCTGGCATCATCCTGGATACCATCAGCCGGGGCCGGCGTGAGGTGCGGCTCCTTTCTTATTTGCAATATCCCCTGTCTCATCTGACTGACGAATGATGCGCCCCCTCGCTGCGCCCGCACGGGGAGAAATGGATGCCCCATCCAAGCCTGGATCGGGAGCGGGTCCGCTGAAGGACCAGTCAGGAGGGAACCTCCCCCCTTGGTCCCAAATGTTTCGTTTTGGGTTGGTGGGCTTGGTGGGATTTGGGGTCAACGCCGGAATCGTGGAGGCCCTGGCCCACACATTGGGCCCTGGCTGGGCACAGCCGATGGCTTTTCCGGTGGCTGCCAGCGTGACCTGGTGGCTCAACCGGCGCTATACCTTTGGTGCGAGCCAGAGCCTTTGGCAGCTGGAATTGATGAGGTACATTGCCTCCAATGTGATGGGCTGGATGGCAAACAATGGTGCTTATTTTCTAATGATTTTGTTCAATCCATTCGCCTACCATCACCCGGCGTTTGCCGTCGCCGTCGGGTCCCTCGCGGGGATGGTGTTCAATTTCAAGTTCTCAAGACGGTTTGTCTTTGGTCAGTCCTGAAAACCTAAATCCAGCCTGCCTTGGGGGAATAGAACCCCCCGCCTAATCGCTGCGGGGGGGTCTGTTGGTGTACCCGACTGGGGTCGAACCAGCGACCTTTGGCTTCGGAGGCCAACGCTCTATCCAACTGAGCTACGGGTACTGCGACCTTCCATCATGGCTGTGAATGAGGGTTCATTCAAGGCCGGGCCCGCCTTTTGGGCCCGGTCAAGTTCACTTAGCCATCGGCACCACCTTCATCCCCCGGGCTTCGATCAGGGGTTCGACGCTGGGATCCTGGCCGCGGAAGGCGCGGTACATCGTGGCCATGTCCTCGGTGCTGCCCCTGGAGAGGATCATCCTGCGGAACCGGTCACCGTTGGCGCGGGTGAGATCCCCGTGGGCCTTGAACCAGGCGTAGGCATCGTGGTCCAGCACTTCGCTCCACAGGTAGGCGTAGTAGCCCGCCGAGTAGCCGCCGGACCAGATGTGGGCGAAGTAGGTGGTGTGGTACCGGGGTGGCACCTCCGCCAGATTGATCCTGAAGTAGTCCAGGGCCGAGGTCTCGAAGGCCGCCACGTCCTTGGTCTGAGCATCGGCGGTCTGAGTGTGCCAGGCCAGATCGAGCAGGGCGGCGGCCAGGTACTCGGTCAGGGCATAGCCCTGGTTGAAGGTCCGGGCTGCCTTGATCTTGTCCACCAGGGACTGGGGCATGGGCTCGCCGGTCTGGTGGTGCTTGGCATAGTGGGCAAACACCTGGGGGTGGAGGGCCCAGTTCTCGTTGAACTGGGAGGGGAACTCGGCGAAGTCGTTGGGGACATTGGTGCCGGCGAGAAGCGGATACCTTACGTTCGAGAACAGGCCGTGCAGGGCGTGGCCGAACTCGTGGAACATGGTGGTCACGTCATCGAAGCTGATCAACGCGGGCTGGCCGGAAGCAGGCTTGGTGAAGTTGCAGACGTTGAAGACCACGGGCCGGGTGCCCAGGAGGGCGGACTGGTCCACGAAGCTGTCCATCCAGGCCCCGCCCTTCTTGTTGTCCCGCTTGAAGTAGTCCACGTAGAAGAGAGCCAGCGGCTTCTGGTCGGCATCGAAGACTTCGAACACCCGCACGTCGGCCTGGTAGGTCGGGAGGTCGTGGCGCTCCTTGAAGGTGAGACCGTAGAGCTGGTTGGCCGCATAGAAAACGCCATCCTTCATGACTCGGTCTAGCTCCAAGTAGGGCTTGATCTGGGACTCGTCCAGGTCGAACTCCGCCTTTCGGACCTGCTCGGCGTAGTACTGCCAATCCCAGGCTGCCAAGGGGAAGCTGCCCTTCTGGCCATCGATGAGGGCCTGCATCTTTGCAATCTCGGTATGGGCCTTGGCCGTGGCCGCGGGCACCAGGGAGGTCATCAGCTTTTCGGCGGCCTCGGGGGTCTTCGCCATCTGGTTGGACAGGGCGTAGGAGGCGTAGTCCCGGTATCCGAACAGGCGNNCGGCGCGGTCCACGGAGGCCTTGAACAGGCGCTCGCGGACGGAGCGGTCCGCCAGGGAGGCCAGCGACGGCTGCTGGGTGGTGTTCTGGAGCGGGAGAACGAACTTCCCCTCCAGGCCACGTGCCTTGGCATCCGCAGCGGCGGCGTCGATCTCCCCATCGGAGAGGCCCTTCAGGCTTGCCCGGTCCGCAAGGACCAGAGCCCCGTCCTTGGTGGCGGCCAGCAGTCGGTTCTGGAACTCGGTGGTGAGCTTCGACTCCTCCTGGTTGAGGGCGCGGAGCGACGTCTGGTCGGAAGCCGCGAGCTGGGCACCGGCGTGGACGAAGTCGCGGTAGTAGCGTTCGACCAACTCCCGGCCCTCGGGCCCGAGCTTGAGGTGGGTGCGCTGCTCGTAGAGGGCCTTCACCCGCGCGAAGAGCTTCGTGTTGAGGTAGATCTCGTCATTGTGCCCCGCCAGCTTCGGGGCCACTTCGGCCTCGATCTTCTGGAGGGCCGGGTTCGTATTGGCCTGGGTGAGGGCAAAGAACACCTTGGTGGTCCGGTTCAGCAGGGCGCCGGCCCGTTCCATGGCCACGAGGGTGTTCTCGAAGGTCGGCGCGGCGGGGTTGTTGGCGATCTTCTGGATCTTGGCCAGCTGCGCCTTCATGCCGGCCTCGATGGCCGGCAGATAGTCGCCGTCGTGGATCTGGTCGAACTGGGGGGCTTGGTAGGGCAGGGGACTGGGTTTCATGAAGGGGGCTCCTGGCGGGGTGCCCGCAACGGCCAGGGCGCAGGCACAGAACACCCAGACCGAGGGAATGAAAAGGGGACGCTGGATCCATGGCATGACGAGGGTTCTCCCTGGAAAGTGAGCAGCCGATGCCAGTATCCGAGACCTGGTGTGGCCAATCTCAAATGCTAACGCCCCAGGCCAGGGGTCCGGAGGAACAGATCCAGTCTTCGAGCCGAGTGCCGAGATGATCGGGGACACTCCGGGGTGAGGACGCAGTCCTGCAGCCGGAGCCCGGAGTCATCCTGTGACCATCCTGGAAATTCCTGGACGGGGCGGGCAGGGGATCCCCGGGGCGAGGTACCCTGGGATCTTCCCGGAGTTCCATGCGCAAGCCCTTCGCCTTCATGGCCACCTCGGCCTGCTTCGTGCGGGACATCCGGTCGTTTCCTGCGTCGGCCAGATCCTGATGGGCTGGGTGAGGGCACGGATCCTGGATCCCATCCTCGGCCTGCTCAGGCATGGGCTCAGTCCGGAGGGGCTGGCCTGGAGCCTGGCGGTGGGCTTCGCCCTGGGCGTCATTCCACTGCTCGGGGCCTCCACGGTCCTGTGCGTTGGCGTGGCCTTGGCCTTCCGACTGAACCAGCCGGCCATCCAATTGGCCAACTATCTGGCCTATCCGCTCCAGATCCTCCTACTGTTTCCCTTCATCCGGATGGGTGAGGGACTCTTCGGCACCCATCACGAGACCATTTCCCTGGCCCACATCCAGGCGGCCCTGCGGGCCGATGCCTGGGGTGCCATTCGGATGTTCTGGACCAGCCTCTGGCATGCCAGCGTGGCTTGGTTGCTGGTGGTACCCATCCCCATGATCCTCCTGGCCTGGGGGCTCAGGCCAATATTCCGTCGAGCCTTGAAGTCCTTTCGTCGCCCCTGAACCGCGGCTAGGCTGATGGGGCTTGGATTGATGGAGTCCTTGACATGAGCGATCTCCCGGTGCGCAAACCGGCCGTCATCCGCAAGCGGTTTCCCCTGGGCTGGCTGGTGCTCGGCCTCCTGGGGCTGGCGGTCGCGGTCTTCGTGGTGATCCGGAAGAACGCGCCGGTCCTGCTCTCCGTCACCACCCCCACGGTATTCAGGGCCGGTGAACGCAATCCTTTGGTGAGCGCCTCGGGGTATCTGGTCGCCCGTCATCGGGCCACGCTCTCCGCCAAGGTCCCGGGCCGCCTGGACTGGTTGGGCGTGGAGGAGGGCAGCCGAGTTCAGAAGGGCCAGATCATCGCCAGACTCGAATCCCCGGACCTGGTGGCCACCCGGGACCAGACCGCCGTGAACCTGGAGCAGGCCGAGGCGGACCTCGTGAGGGGCGAGGCGCTCTGCAAGGAGGGCATCCTCGATCGCTCCAGCCTGGAACACCTTCGGACCAACAAGGCCTCGCTGGCGGCGCAGCTGCGCTACATGGACGCCACCCTGGAGAACATGGTGCTGCGGGCCCCCTTCACGGGCACGGTCACCCAGAAACTCTCCGAGGTGGGCGAGACCGTGAGCCCGGGGACGGCGGGTGGCGCCAACGCCATCAATGCCGTGGCCGTGCTGGCGGACTTCGATTCCCTCGAGGTGGAAGTGGAGGTGAGCGAGAACGGCATTACGAAGCTCCGCAAGGGCATGCCCGTGGAGATCCGGGTGGATGCCCTGGAGGCTGAGGCCGGCGCCAAGCCCCTGCGGGGCGAACTGCGGGAGATCTATCCCACCTCCAACCGCCAGAAGGCCGTGGTCCTGGTCCGGGTGGCGTTCAAGGAAAAGAACCCCTACCTGGTCCCCGACATGGGGGCCAAGGTGACCTTCCTGGGCGAACCCTATCCCAAGGACGTGCTGATTCTGGGCCGGGAACAGGTCGTGCGGAGGAAGGGCCAACCCTTCGTGTGGGTGCTGGAGCAGGGGCTGGCTGTGCTGAAACCCATCACCATCGTGGCGGAGAATCCCATCGGCTACGAAGTGACCGGTCTCGAGCCGGGGACCAGCCTGCTGGTACTGCTCTCCGACACCAAGCTCGAACCGGGCACCAAGGTGAGGGTGAAGGACCGATGAACGGGGAGCCGATCATCCGCCTGCGAGGCGTGGCGAAGAGCTACTACCGCGAGGCGCTGGAGATTCCGGTGCTCCAGGGCATCGACCTGGACATCCCAGCCGGCGGCTACTACGCCCTCATGGGCCCCAGCGGCAGCGGCAAGACCACCCTCCTCAACCTCATCGCCGGGATCGACCGGCCCACGGGCGGCGAGCTGGAGGTCTGCGGGTTCGCGCTGAATGGCCTCGATGACGACGAACTGGCGGGATGGCGGTCCGCCTACGTGGGCTTCATCTTCCAGAACTACAACCTGGTCCCGGTACTCACCGCCTTCGAGAACGTGGAACTCCCCCTGCTGCTGACCCCCATGGGTCGCCGGGAACGGCGGGAGAAGGTGGAGGAGGCCATGGAGCGGGTGAACCTGATGGACCGCATGGAGAACTACCCGCGGCAGCTCTCGGGGGGGCAGGAACAGCGGGTGGCCGTGGCCCGGGCCATCGTGAGCAACCCGGAGCTGCTGGTCGCGGACGAGCCCACGGGCGCCCTGGACTCGAAGAACGCCGAGGAGATCATGGCCCTGCTGGAGGGGCTGAACCGCGAGCTCGGCAAGACCATCGTCATGGTCACTCACGATCCGAAAGCAGCGCATCACGCGAAACATCAAATCCACCTCGAGAAGGGTGTGCTGGACCGGACCATCGAGGTGAACCGGTGAGACCATGCGATTTCTCCACCTGATCCTGCGGTCCTTCTTCCGCTCGAAACGGAGGACGGTGCTGACGATCCTCTCCATCACGGTGTCCGTGGCGCTGGTGGCCATCCTCCAGAGTGTTCTCGCGACCCTGGATGGCTTCGCGAACAATCCCGAGGCCTCCAACCGGATCGTGGTGCGGCACAAGGTGTCCATCACCAACATGCTTCCCGTCAGGTACGAGGATTGGATCCGGCAGCAGCCCGAGGTCGAAGCGGTGATGGGCCTCCAGTGGTTCCAGGGGGTCTACATCGACCGCCGGAACTTCTTCCCCAACTTCGCCAGCGAGGCGGAGTACGTGACCGCGATCTTCAAGGAGGAGATCGTGGACTACTCGGACACCCAGTACCGGGATTTCCTTAGGGACCGGAACGGATGCATCGTGGGCAGGGCCCTGGCCGACAAGTTCGGCTGGAAGGTCGGGGATGTGATCTCGCTGCAGAGCGAGATCTTCCCCCTCACCGTGCGGCTCACGGTGAGGTGCATCTTCAAATCCAAGCGCGCTTCGGATGAGATGGGGCTGCATTTCCATTTCAAATTGCTTGAGGAAGGCGTGTTCTACATGAAGGGGCGCACCGGGAACTTCTTTGTGCGGGTCCGGCACCCCGAGGATGTCCCCAAGATCATCGAGCGGATCGACCGGCATTTCAGGGACGCGGTGGAACCCACCCTCAGCGAGACCGAGAACGCCTTTCAACTCGAATTCCTCAAGATGATGGGGAACTACACCGCCATCATCCAGATGATCACCGGGGCGGTGCTGGTGGCCATCCTCATCGTCACGGCCAACACCATGGCCATGGCCATCCGCGAGCGGACCACCGAGATCGCGGTATTCCGCGCCATGGGGTTCCGGACCGGGCAGATCCTCTTCCTCCTCATGGGCGAAGGGATCCTGCTCTCCGTCCTGGGGGGAGGGTTCGGGCTGGGGCTGGCTTGGATCATGGCGGGTGCGATCCGCAATGTGGCGGGGACCTTCCTTCCCTACCTCCAGAACTTCTCCATCGACCTCGGCACCATGGCGCTCTGCTTCCAGGCCACCCTCGGGGTGGGCATCCTGTCCACGTTCATCCCGGCCTACCGGGCCACGCGGCGGCCCATCGTCGATGGGTTGAGGAGCCTATGATGGCCTTGCTCTACGTCATCCTGGTGCCCTATCTGGCCTGGCTGATCTGGGCCGCCATCCGCTACCCCGTCCCCCTCAGCTACAACTGGCGCAGCCTCTGGCAGAGGAAGGTCAGCACCTGCAGCACGGCCGGGGCCATCGGCGTGGTGGTGGCCATCTTCGTGGTGGTGCTCTCCCTGGATCAGGGGCTGTCCCGGGCCTTCGTCAGCAGCGGTCGCAGCGACCAGGCCATCGTCATTCGGACCAATTCCCGGGTGGAGCTCAGCAGCACTATCGAGCGGGACAAGATGCGGATCCTCAAGACCTCACCCCTGGTGGCTGAGGACGCGACTGGGCCGCTGATCTCCTCGGAATGCGTGGTCGTGCGCTCGCTCGACAAAGCGGATGGGAATGGAACCGCCAATGTGTCGGTGCGGGGACTGGAACCCGCGGGCATCCGGATGAGGGACCAGGTCAAGCTGGTGGAGGGGCGGTGGATCGCCCCAGGCCTGAACGAGATGGTGGTGCCCAGGCGCATGCAGAGCCGGTTCGCGGGGCTGCGGCTCGGCCAGAAGCAGACCTTCGGCGGCCGGACCTGGGAAGTGGTGGGGGTCTTCGACGGAGCTGGCTCGGCCTTCGACAGCGAGATCTGGGTGGATGTCGTGGCCCTCATGCAGGCCTACAAACGCACCATGTTTTCGAGCGCCCTGGTGCGGCTGCGGAGCGCGGAACAGGTCCCGGGCTTCGCGCAGATGGTGGACCAGGACAAGCGGCTGAAGTTAGAGGTCCGGGCCGAACCCGAGTACTACGCCGACCAGACCGAGGCCGGCCAGCCCATCCGCATCCTGGGCAACCTCATCACCGTGATCCTCACGGTGGGGGCCATCTTCGCGGCCATGAACACCATGTACGCCTCCGTGGCGAGCCGGACCCAGGAGATCGGCACGCTGCGGGCCCTCGGGTTCCGGCAGCACGAGATCATGGCCAGCTTCCAGTGGGAGGCCCTCATGCTCTGCGGCCTGGGAGGCGTGGCCGGGGTCCTCCTCTCCCTGGGCTTCAACGGGATCCAGACAGGCGCCACGAACTTCCAGACCTTTTCGGACGTAAGCTTCGCCTTCCTGATCACCCCCGCCCTCATGGCGAAGGGCCTGGCCTTCAGCCTGTTCATGGGGTTGGCCGGTGGAGGGCTGCCGGCCTGGCGGGCCAGCCGCATTCCATTGACGGAGGCGATGAAGGGGGGTTGAGGCGGCTGGCCCTGCCGCGCAGCCTGCGCCTGCGGCTTGGCTTTGCGGAGGCCGGCTTATGCTCAGCCCGCCGGGTGCCCGGCTCGGAACGCGGCACTGCCGCGTCCCTCGCCACCCGGCTGGGCTTCGCCCTGGCGGGCCAGCCATATCCCGCTGACGGAGGCGATGAAGGGAGGGTGAGGCAGTTGACAGCCATCGTTTTGCGAGGCACATTGAAGGGTGCCATTTTCTCCTAACCCGGAGGCCTTTGTGGACCGTGAACTGCTGAAGGGCAGCACTCCCCTGCTGCTGTTGTCGCTGCTCTGCGAGGGGCCCATGTACGGCTACCAGATCATCGAGACGGTCCGCCAGCGCACGGGCGGAACCTATACCCTGAAGGAGGGGGCCCTGTACCCCGCCCTTCACAAGCTTGAGGCGACGGAATTCATCAGCTCATACTGGCAGACCCAGGAGAATGGCCGGGAGCGCCGCTATTACGCCATCCAGCCCGCGGGGCTGGCTTTTCTGTCGGCCAAGAAGAAGGAGTGGAACCAGTTTGTGGACATGGTCCAGGCCTTCGTGGGGCCGAAGGCTTAGGGCGCAGGAGCCTCACGTGTCCCGGGCGCTGGAGGCCTATCTCGCGCAAGTGGGCTTGGGCCTCAAGGGTCTGACGGGACGGCGTCGGCTCGCCCTGATCCGCGAGTTGGAGGCTCACCTGCTGGATGAGGCTGAGGCCCGGGGCATCGAGTCCGAATCGGCCATGTCGGCCATGCTTTCGGGAAAGGAGCACCCCAGCCTGCTGGCGGAGGAGTTCGCCGCCGGAGAGGGCCAGGATGCCAACCACCGGGGCGGCACCGCCCTCGCAGCCGGCATGATCATCGGGCTCGCCACTGGTGGGCACCTCTGGTTTGAAGGGTGGCATTGGTACATCAGCCTGGCTTTTGCGGCGGCCCAGGGGCTGGCCGTGGGCGCCGGCTACTTCTGGGTGCGCCGCCATTGGTTGCGGTTGAATCCCTGGGCCCGGACCGCGGTGGCCATCCTCATCACCCTGCTTCTGTCCATCCCGTTGGGATTCACCACGCAGCACGGATTCAAGCCCACCCGACTGCTTTATGGCGCCTTCACGGGCTTCCTGCTGGAGCGCCACAGCCAGGAACGACCCATCTGGCAGACCCTGCTCGAACCCGTGGTGTTCACCGCCCTCATGTTCCTCCTCGAAGCGGGAATCCTGGGACGGGTCCGGTTCCAGTGGTGGAAGGTACCCCTGGAACTCAGCTTTAATGCCACCATCCTGCTGAGCGTGATGATCGCCCTTCGGTTCAAGCGGCTCCTGGCGGAGCGGCGGTTCCTGACGACCCAAGAGCAGGGGTAGGGCCCTCCGGGGGAATCCCCCTTGAGTCAATAGGGCTCCGGCGGTAGACTGGTCGTCTTGCGTGGACAAGCCGCGTGCACAAACCCCGCTCATGGGGGCATCCGGTCGGTCCCAGGAGGAAAGTGATGAAAGAGAAGATGCACCCCGAGTTGCACGAGGTAAAGGTCCACTGCGCCTGCGGCAACGAGTTCATGACGCGCTCCACCAAGAAGGATATGCGCGTGGAAATCTGCTCCAATTGCCATCCGTTCTTCACCGGCAAGCAGCGCCTGATGGATACCGAAGGCCGCGTGGAGAAGTTCAACCGGAAGTATGCGAAGAAGGAAACTGCTGTTGCCGAGACGACCCCCGAGGTCGCCCCGACCACGACCGAAGCCTAGCTGCGATGTTCCAAAGGGCGGGCCGAGTGATCGGCCCGTCCTTCTTTTTGCTCCTTGCTCCAGATTTCGGCGAAGCCGAAATCTGGAGTTAGCAACAGAGGTGGACCATGCTCGATCAGCTTGAAGCCGTTGAGGCCCGCTTCCAGGAAGTGGAGGCGCAGCTCCAGGATCCCGTGGTGGTGTCAGACCCCAAGCGCCTCCGCGAGCTGAGCAAGCTCCGCGCAGAGTTGGAGCCGGTGGTCCTGGTCTTCCAGGCCCATCGGACCCGCCTCAAGCAGCTGGAAGAGGCCGAGTCCATCCTGGGCGACAAGACCATGGATGCCGAGCTGCGCGACATGGCCGCGATGGAGATCTCCGACCTGAAGAAGGCCATCGCCGAGGGCGATGCAGAGATCAAACGGCTGCTCGTCCCCAAGGATCCGATGGACGCCAAGAACGTGATTCTCGAGGTTCGCGCGGGGACGGGTGGCGAAGAGGCTGCGCTGTTCGCGGGAGAAATCTTCCGCATGTACCTCCGTTTTGCAGAGCGGCGAGGCTTCAAGGTCTCGGTGCTCGATGAGAGCGATGCCGATGCCGGCGGACTGAAGGATGCCACGGCCGAAATCCAGGGCGAGGGCGCCTATTCGCTGTTCCGTTTTGAGAGCGGCGTCCACCGCGTCCAGCGNNGACCGAGACCCAGGGCCGCATCCATACGTCCGCCTGCACCGTGGCCGTCATGCCGGAAGCGGAGGAAGTGGACATCGAGATCCACCAGAAGGATCTGCGCGTCGATACCTTCTGCTCTGGCGGCAAGGGCGGCCAGAGCGTGAACACCACCTATTCGGCCGTGCGCCTCACGCACCTACCCACGAATACCGTCGTGCAGTGCCAGGACGAACGCAGCCAGATCAAGAACATGGCCNNCCGCACCTACAACTTCCCCCAGGGCCGCGTCACCGACCATCGGGTGGGCGTCACCATCCACCAGATCGACAGCTTCATGGGAGGGCTCATCGAGCCGATCATCGAGCCGCTGAGGGCCGCCTTCGAGGCCGAGCGGCTGCAGGCGCTGGAAGCTTGATGGGCTGTGGGCAGTAGGCTGTGGGCTGTAGAAAAAGCAACACGCACCCAGGCCCGAGTGGGTTGGTATTTTCATTCCAGCAGCCTATGGCCCACGGCCCACAGCCTTCATTCCTGATCGTCCTCCGCTCGTGGAGATGAGTGCGCATGCCGTATAGTTATGGCATCCCCGAAGGGATCCCTCTGATGGCCCACCCCCACCTCAATCCCCGCGGCGAATCGGTGTTACGCACCCTCATCGAGACCTACCTTGAGGAAGGCGAACCCGTGGGTTCGCGGCTTCTGGCCAAACGCAATCCCGAAGCCCTGTCCAGCGCCACCATCCGGAACGTGCTGTCGGATCTGGAGGATGAGTCCATGGTGGCCCAGCCGCACACCTCGGCGGGCCGCATTCCCACGGAACGTGCCTACCGCTATTACGTGGACCGGTGGCTCGACACTATGTTGCCGGATCCCGACGTGGAAGGGCGGCTTTCCGTAACTCTGGACGGCCTGGACCTGGACCCCGAGTCCTGGGCCCGCCACGCCAGCCGGACCCTGGCCGAAGTCATGGGTGGTGTCTGCGTGGCCCTGCCCCTCCCCTTCACCCAAAGTCGACTGGTTCGGCTGGAATTCGTTCCCGTGGGACCGGGCCGGCTGGTGGCGGTCTGGGTGGGCAGCCTGGGTGAGGTGGAGCACCGTCTCATGGAGAATCCCTGGAATCATTCCGAGACCGTCTTGACTGAGCTCGGGAACTACGCCACCGAACAATTCGCGGGCCTGACCCTGGTGGAGATGCGGTCGCGGCTCCTCAACGCGCTCAAAGTGGGCGCTCTGGAAGGGGAATCCATCCGCCTCCGGCTTCAGGAGCTGGCTGCACGATGGCCAGTGAACCCCGGTGCTGCCGATCCGCCCGTGCTGGTTTCCGGCCTGGGTCGACTGGGCGGATTGCCCGAATTCGAGGACGTGGCCAGGTTCCGGGATCTGGTGGGCGCCTTTGAGGAACACGGAAGGTTGGCCCGCCTCCTGAATGCCTTTGCAAGCCGGGCTTCCGAGGACGTCCAGTTGCTCCTCGGCACCGAAAATCCGTATTTCGAAGCCTGGCCTCTGGCCACGGCGGTGAGGACTGTGGCCCTTGGTCCCGCAGGTTTTGTCACCTTTGCCTTGATGGGTCCGCTCCGTATGGACTACGGCCGCGTCATGGGCGGATTGCGATGGTGGTCGCGGCAGGTCCAGAATCGGCAGGAACGATCCTAAGGCCTTATTACCCAGGTACCGCCCTTAGGCTTATACTGCCACGATGCCTAGAGATACCCCCCGACCTCCTGATGCCCCATCCAATCCCCCATCAGGGGAGCAGGAGGACATGGTCGACCTCAACCTGGACGAACCGCTTGAAGGCGACCTCCAGGCCGTCGCGGATGAGGTGGCCTCGGAATACCGAACGCAAGCATTCACCGAGACGGAACTCCCCGATTCCCCCCCCATTGGGCTGACAGGAAAAGTGGACCTGGAGACGGCGCTCACCGAAGCCGAACACCAGATGGAGGAGCTGCTTCGCCGCGAGGCGGAACTGATGGACCATCAGCGCCGGTTGGCGGCGGACTTCAACAACTTCCGCAACCGCGCCCAGCGTGACATCGCCCTCGCGGTGGAACAGGCCGAGCGGAAAATCTTCCTGGAACTCCTGCCGGTGCTGGACAACTTCGAACGGAGTCTGGGGGCCACCTATCCGGACGTGGATGATTTCCGCTCGGGGGTCGAGCTCATCCGCAAGCAGTTTCTGGAGGCACTGCGCAGGCTCAGTGTCGAGCAGCTCCCCCTCCATGTGGGCGATCCATTCGATGCCCTCCACGCAGAGGCACTCACGACCTACACCGACCCGAACCTTCCGGACGGTTCGGTGGCGGCCATCTACGAACAGGGGTTCAACCTCAAGGGCCAGCTCCTTCGGGCTGCCCGGGTGGTGGTGAACAGGCTCTAAGGATATCGAGTGACGCACTGCCTGGATCCTGGAAAATCCCAGCCAACTCCAACGCTTGTGTTGGAGGCATGACCAAGAAGTCAGTACGATGAAAGCCGCGACCCCCTCGGAGTTCCACCCATGGCAGGCAAACTGATCGGCATCGACCTGGGCACGACCAACAGTTGCGTCTGCGTGATGGAGGGCGGCGATTCCCGCATCATTCCCAACCGCGAGGGCAGCCGCACCACGCCTTCTGTGGTGGCCTTCACCGACAAGGGAGATGTGCTCGTGGGGCACATCGCCAAGCGGCAGGCCGTAACCAATCCCCAGCGCACCCTGTTTGCCGTGAAGCGGCTCATCGGCCAGCGGTTCCAGTCACCCAAAGTGCAGGAGGCGGTCACCCGGCTCCCCTTTCCCGTGGTGGCGGCTCCCAACGGTGACGCATGGCTCCGTGTGGGTGAACGGGACTATGCTCCTCCTGAAGTTTCCGCCATCGTCCTCCGCTCCCTGAAACAGGCGGCCGAGGCCTTCCTCCACGAAGAAGTATCGGATGCCGTCATCACCGTCCCGGCATATTTTGACGATGCCCAACGCCAGGCCACCAAGGACGCGGGCAAGATCGCAGGCTTGAACGTCCAGCGCATCATCAACGAGCCTACGGCCGCGGCCTTGGCCTACGGGTTCAATAAGAAGGGCGTCAAACAGATCCTGGGCATCTATGATTTCGGCGGTGGCACGGTCGATTTCACCCTCATGGAGATGAACGACGGCGTCTTCGAGGTACTGGCCACCAGCGGTGACACCTTCCTCGGCGGCGAGGACATCGACCAGGCCATCCAGAACTGGCTGGTCCAGCAGTTCCGTGAGAAGACTGGCATCGACCTTTCCAGCGATCGCATGGCCCTCCAGCGCCTCAAGGAAGCCAGCGAGAAGGCCAAATGCGAACTCTCCACACTGGATCGCGTCGAGATCCGACTGCCCTTCATCGCCCAGGGAACCAGCGGACCCCAGCACCTGGAGGCCACCCTCACCCGTGAGCAGTTGGAAGAAATGGTCAAGGATCTTGTCGATCTGACCCTCATCCCCATCAAGGATGCGCTTGAGCAGGGCGGCAAGACCCCCAAACAGGTGGACGAGATCATTCTGGTCGGCGGCCAGACGCGGATGCCGCTCGTGCAGCGGCTGGTTCGGGACTTCTTCGGCAAGGAACCGAACCGGGCCATCAATCCTGATGAAGTGGTGGCCCTCGGTGCCTCCATCCAGGGTGCCGTCCTGAGGGGAGACGTCAAGGATCTGGTACTTTTGGACGTCACCCCGCTCTCGCTGGGAATCGAGACCCAGGGCGGCGGCTTCGTGAAGATCATCAAGCGGAATGCCACCATCCCCATCCGGGATGCCCGCACCTTCACCACCGTCTCTGACAATCAGAGCCGGGTGGAAATCCACGTGCTCCAGGGCGAACGCGAGCTGGCCGAGCACAACAAGAGCCTGAGCCGGTTCGATCTCATCAACCTCCCGCCCCTGCCCAAGGGGGTACCGCAGATCGAGGTCACCTTTGACATCGATTCCAATGGCATCGTGAAGGTTTCGGCCCGCGACCTCATGACCGGGCTGGAACAGAGCATGAGCATCCGACCCAGTTCGGGCCTTTCCGAGCTGGAGATCCAGCGCATGATCCGCGAGGCCCTGGCCAATGCGGAAACCGACGTGAAGAAGCGGGATGCCCTGAAATACATGGCCTCTGCGGAGGGGTTGATCTTCTCCTGTGACAAGAGCTTCATCGAATGCGGGAAGTACCTTTCGGATGAGCAGCAGTCCTTTGTGAGGGATGTGCTCTCCAGGGCCCGGCAGGCGGTGGCAGCCCAGGATGCCGAAGCCTTGCGCGCCTGTGAGGGCCAGCTGCTGGAGGCGCAAAACCTTCTAACGGACGCTGTCCTGGCTGCCAGCGAAGCGATGATGGCCTCGCTGGATGGTGAAGACGAAGCGGCTCCACCCAATTAGTCTGCGGCTTCATCGGCTATCCTGGAAGTTCAGGATGGGATGATGAAACGCGACTACTACGAAGTGCTCGGTGTCTCGAAGGAGGCCGGGGCCGATGAGCTGAAGAAGGCCTACCGCAAGCTGGCCATGGAACTGCATCCCGACCGCAACCCCGGGAACAAGGAGGCGGAAGAGAAGTTCAAGGAAGCTGCCGAAGCCTACAGCGTGCTGTCGGACCCCGAGAAGCGGAAGGTCTATGACCAGTTCGGCCACGCCGGCCTGGGCGGCGCGGGAGGGGGCGGGCAGCAGTTCCAGTTCGATCCAAACCAGTTTGCGGACTTCGAGGACATCCTGGGCAGTTTCTTCGGAGGCGGTCTTTTCGGCGACCTCTTCGGAGGTGGCCGCCGTAGGTCCTCGGGCGAGGAGCGGGGTGCCGACCTTCAGTACAACCTCAAGCTCAGCTTCCACGATGCGATCTTTGGAAAGGACTCGGTGGAGCTGTCCATTCCCCGCCTCGAGGCCTGTGACACCTGCCACGGATCCGGCTGCGAGGCTGGATCCCGACCCGAGACCTGCCCCCAATGTCGAGGTGCGGGGCAGGTGGCCATGCGCCAGGGCTTTTTCCAGATGCTCGCCCCCTGCCCGCGCTGTGAAGGGCGGGGCCGCATCATTCCCAAACCCTGCCGCACCTGCCATGGCGAGGGACGGATCCACCGGAAATCCAAGGTCAGCTTCAAGGTGCCTGCGGGAGTGGACCGCGGGACGCGGCTCCGGCTCCAGAACCAGGGCGAGGCGGGCCGTTTCGGCGGCCGCACCGGCGATCTATACGTGGTCTTCGACGTGGAGCCGGATTCCCGCTATGAACGAGACGGCAGCGACCTGCACCGGCGGCTGGAGGTTCACTGGCCCCTGCTGGTGACCGGCGGAACCCTCGCGGTGGAGACGCCCTACGGCTCCGACCATGTGAAGCTGGCCGCGGGCACCCCCGCAGACCACGTCGTGAAACTGGTGAACGCCGGGGTCCCCCGGTTACAGGGCGGCGGTCGGGGTGATCTCTACCTGCATCTCCGAGTGGCCGTTCCGAAATCCCTGAACGCTGAACAGCGCCAGCTCGTCGAGCAGCTTCGTCACAGTCTCGAGGGTGATTCTGTCGAGGCTGATGAGGAAGGCTTCCTCGCCAAGGTGTTCGGATCCGACAAAGGCGGGAAAAAGAAGAAGCGGAAGTAGGGATTAAGAGCTTGTCCGTGAATTTTCAGACCCTCGCCCGGTCTCCCGCCACCACCACCCGGCCCTTGCCTTCGCGTTTGGCGCGCAGCAGGGCACGGTCGGCCTGTACGATGAGATGGCTGGCGCCATCGGCATGTTCGGGGAAGGCTGCGACCCCGGCACTGAGGGATACGGGGAGGCGGACCGTACCCAGATCCAGGGGCTGGTCACGCAGCAGCTGGAGGAGACGCTCTCCCATCTTCCGGGCGCCCTGGGCGGTGGTGCGCGGCAAGAGGATGCAGAACTCGTCGCCGCCATAGCGGTAGAGGCGGTCATGGGCGCGGCACAGCCGCTGGGCGGTGTTGGCCACGGATTCCAGCAGAAAGCTGCCCACGGGATGGCCATGGCTGGTGTTCACGCGCTTGAGGTCGTCCACGTCAAGGAAGAGCAGAGCCAGGGGTTCCGACTTGGTCGCGGCAGACCGCACAGCCTGTGGCAGTTCAGCCTCCAAACAACGCCGATTCTGCGCCACGGTGAGATCGTCTTTGAAGGACAGGGCACGGCTCTCCTCCAGTTGCCAGGCATTGAGCAGCAGCGGTTCCATGTCATCGAAGCCCCGCAGGAACTGTTCCGGCGACTCCTTGGGATCGGCCAGGCGCAGGATGCCCAGCTGTCCGGATGGTGCCAAAAGAAAGGCTTCGCCCTGCCTCACGAGATCAGCTGCCTCCTGAGGAGGTAGGGGAGCCTCGGGAAAGGACCCATCTCCTGCCCGCTGATAGAAGACGTCGTCCCTGCGCAGCCAAATGGCTCCGCCACGGGCGCCGGAAAGCCGGATGGCGCGGTCCAGCACCAGGCGGAGCAGTTCGTCCAGGGAGGCCAGATGCATCATCTGACGCAGCCAGCCCTCACTGCCCAGGTCGCGCTGGCGCAGGTGCAGCAATGCCTCCCGCGCGGCTTCCAAGGGACGGTCCTGCAGGAGCACCCAGCCTGGTCTGAGGTTAAGCACTGCACTCACTTCTTCCGGTTCCGCCTTCTCCACCCACCACAGGATCTCGGTCCCCTCCGCGGGGATCAGGCCAGGATCGGGGTGGTCGGCCACCAGTACCAGCGAGCCTGGACCAGGGCTTGGGATGATCTCCGTTCCCCATTCGGCGAGGGCCTCACGCAGCGCTTTCCCCCTGGCGGTGGGATGGACGTCCAACCAGTGAATGCGGGCCATGGGGCTCCCTGATGGTGGACTCTTCGGCATGCGAGGGGGCTCCAGTTAACCCAAGTTAACCCAAGGCCGCTTCGAGACGCAGGGCGAGCTGGCGCAGATGGGCGGCCAACTGGTCCAGGGCGGGCGGCGAACCCTCTCTCTGGCCACGTTCGGCTCGGACCCATCGTTTGAGGAGGGTTAAGGCCTGGGGATCCCGCACCCCCAGGCGCTTGGCTGTCTGGATGAGCTTGTGGGAAAGGCGGGTACGATCCGTTCCGGAAGGATTCTCCTGCAGCCCCGCGACGAGTCTCAGGGCCTCCTGAGCCACTTCCAGATCCTGTCGGATCAGGGGGATTCGGGCATTGATCCGAAGGAGGAAGAGCTCAAGGAAACGCAGCAGCTCGCCCAGGAGATCCATCCCGTCCCGCAGGGCCTGGGGCACATTCTGGGGCGATTCCAGGAGCCGACCCAGTTCCCGGATAAGACCCTCAGCCTCCTCCCGGTCCGGTCCCCGCATGAGCGGGAACTCGGGGCTCCGGCGGAAGGCCAGGAGGTGCCGGTAGGTCTGGGACAGGCCCAGCGCCAACCGAGGCCAATCCTGCAATTCCAGATGAAGCTGCAATTGTCCATAGAGGGGTGGCACCTGCTCCCACAGCCGCTGGATGCGCAGCCGCAGCTGTTCGCCTTCCTCCATCATGCTGGGGGATTCGGGGAAGAGCCGCTGCTGCACTTCGGGGGAGAAGATCCCCACCAGTTCGCCCACGAGCTGTTTCTGGTGATTGATGAGGAGGCCGCGCAGGTTGTCGAGGGTCTGGGCGAGTTGATCGGCATCCTGGCCGGCCAGGGCCTGCTGGAGGAGGCTCCGCAAAGTCCCCTGATCCTGTTGGAGGACCTGGACCGCCCGCCGGAGAAAAGCCCGGAGACGATGCGTTTCGGATAGGGATGGGTCGAGCAGTTCCCCGCGGGCAGGGTCGTAGGCGCGCTCGGCCTGCCGCCCCAGTTCGGCTTCCAGGACGAGGAAAGTCGGGACTGCCGCGTACCGGTCGCGGATTCCGGTGCTGGCAGCGGGCTCGAGCGACTCCAGGAGGCCGAGCAGCGAGATATGGCTTGCCAGGGCGCGGGCCACGACCGAGAAGGCGGACCGGTCATTCCGCCGGAGTTGCTGCATCAGGCGGCGGAGTTCCGGAGGCATGCTCTCCCGGAACAGGTCGGCATCCATGCGCGGCAGGGACCAGCCCAGGTTGTCCCAAAGCCAGCGAAGGCTGCCTCGGACCTGCTCCACCGCAGGCCAGTGAATGCCACGATCCAGGGGGCGCACCAGGCTCAGACGCAGGTTCGAGACCACGTGCTCGAGCAGAAGCAGGGGCTCTACGCGGGGGTGTATCTCCGCGGGGATGCAGGCTTCCAGCTGTTCGGCCAGGCGAGTCAAGGATTCTTCCAGGCGCCCCTGGCCCTGGATGGCGCGGTTCACGGCCTTCATTTGGGCATTCAGGCGGGCCACCGATGAGGCGCCTGATTCGCTATCCTGAATCGCTGCAAGAATTCCGCGAAAAGCCTCACGGTGATCTGCCAGGAAGGTGGACCAGAGCGAACGGAGGTTGCCATTGTTCTCCGAGGGTGTCAGGGACATGGCCCGCAGCGAGGCCAGGAGGTCCAAAAGCTGGGTCACCCACTCCGGTTGGTGCTGCTCCATCAGCAATTCGCGGTGGGCCGACTCAGCCTGATCGCCCAGCCGCCCCAGGCTATGAAGCAGGACCAGCCCCATGGCGCTGCGGGCCTCCCCGAGCCGCCGGGGCGAAAACGTGTGGAGGAAGGCGAGAAAGTAGCCCAGGCTTCGCCGGAGGGCTGCCTGGGCAGGCGACTCCTCATGAGTGGCGGCCCGCTGCGGGTCTGCCTCCATCAGGGGTTCCAGGTCCCGGGCCCCTTCCCGGAGAATATCTTCAAGCAATGCTAGATCTGTCTTCGACAGACCCTTCTCCCGGATCAGTTGCCGGGCCAGAAACAGGCGCTGGGGCTGGATATCTGGGGAAGGCATGGCAAAAGCATACAATGGTTGAGACTTCGAAACCTGCGGGGGGTGCTACCATCGCCTTACCCCAATCTGGAGGCAGTCGGTGGTCAGCAAGCTCGGGGAAATGCTCGTCAAGGCCCAGCTCATTACAGATGCCCAACTGGATGAGGTTATGAAAATCCAGCGCAGAGAGGGCGGGAAGCTAGGAAGCATCGTTGTTCGCGCCGGATTTTGCTCAGACCAGGACATCGTGAGCTTTCTCGGGATGCAGTACGGGGTCCCCGCCGCGGACCTGGAGCAATGGCCGCCCATCGACCCCAGCGTCATTGCCCTGATTCCCAGGGACCTGGCCCAGCGGCACAAGGTGCTGCCCCTCCAGCGCACCGGTAACGTCCTGACCTTGGCCATGTCGGATCCCACCGACATCTTTGCCATGGACGATGTGCGGTTCCACACGGGGTACAACGTGGATCCGGTGGTGTCCAGCGAAATGGGCCTCGTTCGGGCCGTGGAGAAGTACTACGGGGGTAGCAGTGCCGTGCGCCTTGCCGACGGCACCGTGGGGCGCAGTGCGACCCAAAGTGGTGGAGGCGGGCCGGCGGCCAGTGGTCCCACAGTCGCCAATCTCGAAGAATCATTCAACGATACGGATGAGCACTTCGATCTAGCCGACTTGGAGCAGGAACTCGACGCCGACGCAGAGTTCGACGCCGTTGACGACGATGATGACAGTGTCAACGTCGGCAGTTTGAAGCGGGGCAGCGAGGACGCGCCGGTGGTGAAACTCGTGAACATGGTGCTCATCGACGCCATCAAGCGTGGTGCCTCCGACATACATATCGAGCCCTATGAGAAGACCTACCGCATCAGGTTCCGCATTGACGGCATCCTGATGGAGGTCATGCGACCCAACCTCAAGCTGAAGGATCCGCTGACATCCCGCGTGAAGATCCTGGCCAAGCTCAACATCGCCGAACGGAGGCTGCCCCAGGATGGCCGTATCAAGCTGCGGGTCAACATGGGGGGCGGGCAGAAGGTCATCGACTACCGCGTGAGCATCCTGCCGACCCTGTTCGGCGAGAAGATCGTGCTGCGGTTGCTGGACAGCGACAAGCTCATGCTCGACCTCACCAAGCTCGGCTTCGAGCCCGAGAGCCTCGTCTGCTGGGACCGCCAGATCTCCAAGCCCTACGGCATGGTGCTGGT
>PMJK01000112.1 GCA_003158505.1 Holophagaceae bacterium
CCAGTGTGCGCACCACGGATCTGGCGGCCCGCTACGGGGGCGAGGAATTCACCCTGGTGCTGCCCCACACCGACATTCCTGCCGCGATCCAGGTGGCCGAAAACCTGCGCGTACGATTTTCCGAACTGGAACATCGGCTCGATGGCGTCACCCTGAAAAAAACCGCCAGCATGGGGATCGCCGCCCGGGATGGCCAGGGTGAGATCCCCCAGGCGGAGGACCTTCTCAAATTCGCGGATGAAGCCCTCTACCATGCCAAACAGAACGGCCGGAACCAAGTGCAGGTCTGCGGAATGCCCCGCGAATAGCCAGGAGGCATAGATCGCGGCACTGAAGACTGAAGCCCTACTTCGCAGCCTTGCGAAGCACATCCACTTTGTCTGTCTTCTCCCAGCTGAACTCGGGCCGGCCGAAGTGGCCGTAGGCAGACGTGGCGCGGTAGATGGGCTTGCGCAGATCCAGGGCCTCGATCATGGCCTTCGGTGTGCAGCTGAAGATCTCGCGCACGGCGCAGACGATGGCCTCATCCGACACCTGACCGGTGCCGAAGGTGTCCACGGCAATGGAGACCGGTTCCGCCACGCCGATGGCATAGGCCAGCTGGATCTCGCAGCGGTCCGCCAGGCCCGCGGCCACGATGTTCTTGGCGATNNGCGCCTCCACCGTGAGGCGCGGCGCCGCCGTAGGTGTCCACGATGATCTTGCGGCCCGTGAGGCCCGTGTCCCCCATGGGGCCGCCCACCACGAAGCGCCCCGTGGGGTTCACGTGGTAGATCGTCTGCGCATCGAGCAGGTCGGCGGGCAGCGAAGCCTTGATCACGTCCTGAAGGATGCTATCCCGGATGGTGTTCTGGGTGACGTGCTCATCGTGCTGGGTGGAGATGACCACCGTGTGGATGCGCCGCACCTTGTCGCCGTCGAATTCGACGGTGACCTGGGACTTCCCGTCCGGGCGCAGCCAGGGCAGCTGGCCGTTCTTGCGGACCTCGGCCAGCTTCCGGGTCAGCAGGTGGCTGAAGTGGATGGGGGCGGGCATCAGCTCCGGGGTGTCGCTGCAGGCGTAGCCGAACATCAGGCCCTGGTCGCCCGCGCCGCCCGTGTCCACACCCATGGCGATGTCGGGGCTCTGCTGGTCGATGGTCACCATCACCGCGCAGGTGGCGTAGTCGAAACCCTTGATGTGGTGGTCGTAGCCGATGTCCTTGACCACCTCCCGAACCAGCGTGGCCACGGGGATGTAGGTCTGGGTGGTGATCTCGCCCGCCACCAGCACGAGTCCGGTGGTCAGGAGCGTCTCGCAGGCCACGCGGCTGCGGGGATCGTCCTTCAGGGCCGCATCCAGCACTGCATCAGAGATCTGGTCCGCCATCTTGTCGGGGTGTCCTTCGGTGACACTCTCAGATGTGAACAGGTGACGCCCCTGGGTGGCCATGCCGGACTCCTCGGAACTCCTCCGAGCAATGACCTGGAGGGAACATCGAGTATACCGCGGGGTCCATTGAGCCTATATCTTTCGGATGAGGCGGGAGCCCTTGCCATGTCCTAGACTGGAGGGCTAAGGTGGGAGGTTTCCCGTCCTAGAAGCGCCCCTTGCTGCATTCCTGTGGAGGAACTCATGAATCCATTCCGTCGCACGACGCTGGCCTTGGTCTTGCTGGCCGCGTCCCTTGTGATGGTCTCCACCGCCTGCAAGCGGGAGGACCCTCAGATCCGGGAATTGACCCAGAAGGCCGCCGAGGCCGACCAGACCCGCCAGCAGCTGAACCAGGCCGGCAGTGATGAACAGAAGAAGCTGGCCCAGGCCGGCGTGAATGACATCAAGCCCAATACCGAGACCCTCCAGCTCACCGACGAACAGAAGAAAGCTCTTGAAGAGCGGATCAAGAACGAAAAGAACAGCTCCTACCAGGCCCTGCTCCAGGAAGTGCTGGACAAAGACAAGGAGATCAAGGATCTCAACACCAAGCTCGCCAAGCTCAAGGCCGACCTGCCCAGGCCCGATGTGGCCCATCTCAACGACAGCCACTACGGCATGGCCATGCGCTTCCTCAAGAAGAAGGGGGTGCCCGAGGCCGAGGCCAAGAAGCTGGTGAGCCGCGTGGCCATCCTGGACAAGCTGGCGCCGGGTTTCGAGGTCTACCACTTCTACGCCAATGGCACCTATGGCACTTGGGTGTCACAGGGCAAGGCGAAGCTCACTCCCAACGACCTGATTCGCCAGGAACGCGAGAAGATCGAGGGTGAGCGCGACGAAGCCATGGCCCAGAACGAGAAGCTGCAGGAGGAGGTCACCGACCTGGAGAGCCAGAAGACGAAGATCGAGGAAGAGATCACCAACCTTCAAAGCGAGCGCAGCAACCTCATCGAGGAGCGGACCAAACTTCAGCTCGACAACGCCGGACATCTGGCCAAGCTCAATTCGCTGCACTACCTCGTGGGCAAGCGCGACACGCTGAAAGCCGATGGCGTCATCGAGATCCCCATCTTCGCCAGGGACCGCGCGGGCAAGAACTGGCGCGACGAAGTCTTCACCCATAGCCTCGACCTCCGTTCCGGCAAGACCATCACGATCAAGGCCGCCGACCTGGGCATCAAGAAGATCGGCAAAGTGAACGTGGTTCCGGGCTCCTACCTGAAGGACGAGCACTACAAGCTCACCATCAGCGAGGACAGGCAGACCGCCACGGTGGAGCTCATCACTGTGAGCAGATTCAAGAACGACAAGGTCGTCTTCGCCGTCACCGAATAGACACCCTGTTCATCGCAAAGGGGCCCCTTTTGGGGCTCCTTCCTTTTCCCTGGAATTCCCTCCGGGACGGTCCTATCGTCTTGGAACCCATCCACTCCGTCTTTCTTCCACTCCCCCCTGGAGGTCAATACATGCGTCGATCCCTAAGCCTCACGCTTCTGGGCCTACCCCTGATGCTCGCCCTCGGGTGCAGCGGCGGCGGGAATTCCAATGCCCCCGTCCCCGTCACACCGAGCACGCCCAGCGCCAATACGGCGCTGTTCAATCCCCTCACCAGCACCGTGCCGTTGCCAAACATTCTGGCCACGGCGACGGCCGTTGATCCCATCACCGCGGCCTGGTTCAATCCTCTGACGGGCAAAACGGTAGCGGGCGCTCGCCCCTACGGCGTGCCCATGCAGCCATCGGAGGCGCTGGCCTATGTCGCCTACCGCGAGGTCGGCGGACCTAGCTACGGTTACCCCGACACCACCTATTCCACCCACGCCGTATCCGGTGTGAACGCCCCCATTTATTTCGCCTTCTCCAATGCAGTGGTCAACACCACGGTCAATTCGAGCACCGTGAAGGTGTTCCAGGTGCTGCCCGATGCCAACGGCCTCACAGAGAACACGACCCTCGGTTTCGAGGATATTTCCGCCAGCTTCAACTACACCGCCTCCCCCGGCAGCCCCAACGCCGGCGTCCAGAGTAGCGGGACCGAATTCCTCCTCTTCCCCATGGTGCCCTTGACCCCAGGCGCCCGGTACCTCTACGTCATCACCAACGGCGTCAAGGATGCCGCCACGGGCGGAGCCATTTCAGCCACGCCTTACTTCGAGGCGCTGAAGTCCACCGCGCCCCTCACCGGCGACTTGGCCGGCCTGGAGCCCATCCGGTCGGACCTCACCAGCGGAGGCGCCATCCTGCTTTCCGGCTATGACAAGGTGATGAACGACCTCATCACCAACGCCGCAGCCGACACCACCGCCAAGGCTGGCGCCACGGCCACGGGCATCGCCTCCCGGGCGACCATCAGCCTGATGGGCCGCTTCATCACCACCGGTGCCGGCGGGATTCGAACCACCGCTGCCGATGGCACCACCCTCAAGCCCCTGGACGCCATCATCCGGGCCTTCGCGGCCGGCACCTTCGGCGCCGCCAAGGCATGGAACAATGGCATCACCATCAGCGCGGTCATGCCCGCCGCCACCTACTACGGTCTCCTCGGCGCCCCCCTGAGCGGTGCCCCGAATTCCCATATCTCCACGGTGGTACTCGGGACCTTCCATTCCGCAGATCTGCAGATCGACCCGGCCATCGCAACCACCGCCACCTCGGCTGGCGTCGACCTCACCACCCTCGCGGGCGGAAGCACCGTCGCCCAGGGCGCCACGAACCCCTACAACTTCAGCACTGGCATCACCCAGGCGGTGCGGGTCAGCGGTGCCCTCGCCGGTTTCTACAACACGGATCGCCAGATCCCCTTCGTCTACTTCATCCCCACCGGTGGGGCCGCGACCTACCCGACGGTGATCTTCCAGCACGGCATCACCTCCCAAAAGGAGGCCGCCGCCGCTGCCGCAGATACCATCGCACAGGCGGGCAAGGCCACCATCGCCATTGACCTGCCCATGCACGGGGCCCTGGCCAGTCCGGCCAACACCATCCTGGCCGGTGATTCCGCCACCGTCAAAGCTCAGAAAGAGGCGAATTGGGGTTCGGATTTCATGTCCCTCACCTCGCTGCTGACGGGCCGGACCAATGTCCAGCAGGCGGCCCTGAACCTGCACCGCCTCGAGATCCTCATGCGCACCGGCGTGCCCTTCGGCACCGCCTTTGCCGGAAGCGCCATTGCGGGCTATCCCACACCCGGAGCCACCGGCAACATCACCTTCGTGGGCCAAAGCCTGGGCTCCATCGTGGGCGCCTATTACCTCGCCGGGAACACGACCCTCGCCACCACGGGCGCGCCCTACAGCCAGACCACGCTCAACGGCGACATGAAGGGCTTCCTGTCCGTGCCCGGCGGTACCCTGGCCTACATCCTGAAGGATAGTCATAACTTAGGTCCCGTCGTCAACGCCGGCCTCAGCGCTGCCTCCGGCGGCACCGTCGTCCCTGGCACCACGGCCTATACCCAGTTCTTCCTGGTGGCCCAGGCCCTGATCGATCCCGTGGATCCCGCCTCCATGACGCTGCCCCTGGCCACGCCCCTGCCTTCCCGGCTCTCCGGACGCCTGGCGGTCCAGGAGGCCGTGGGCGACCTCACGATCCCCAACTACACCACCCGCTACTTTGGCCAGGCTCTGGGCGGCCGCACCCTCTTCGGCTACGACTTCGCCCCAGGCTTCGCCCAGCTCGCCTACGCGACCAGTGCCTCCCACGCGGCCGGCCTGCCCGCCCCCTTCATGGCCAGCGCCACGCCCACGACCGTCAAGTTCGGAGTAGCCGCCACCGCCCCGACCGCCACGACCCCCAAGGAAGGCTACTTCCAGTTCGACCAGACGGGCATTGACCACGGTTTCCTGCTCGACAGCAGTATCCCGGCCAACACCGCCGCAGGCCAGAAGCAGATGCTCTTCTTCCTTGGCGCCGGTGGCAGCAGCATTGTCGTGGATCCCTACTCCTTCTGATCCAGAACCCCGCAAGAAACGGGAGGGGCGATTCGTCGCCCCTCCCGTTTCTTGTCTAGGCCGACCGGGGCCGGTGGCGGGCCCACCCGAGCGCCAGCCCGCTGAGGGCAATGGCTGGAAGTACCAGCAGGAGCGCCCGGGCCAGGGCCTCTCCCCCGGGGAGGCCCATGGCATGGAGGGCATCCGCCCGGCGTCCCACCAGCTCGGGACTGATGGCATCCCCCATGAGGTGAATGAAGAGCACGTTCAGCCCGACCCCCGTGGCGCGGACGCTGGCCGGGAGACAGCTCACCGTCAGCGCGTTCACGGGGCTGGTGTTCACAAAGAGCAGGAACATGCCCAGGAAGAACATCAGGTAGGCGGCTTCGAGGCTGAGGGTGCCCAGGGCCCAGGCCACCACGGGGACTGCGGCCAGCAGGGTGAGACCGGAGATCCCCACCCCGGCATCGGGCCACCGCTTCTGCCAGCGGTCCGTCAGCCAGCCGCCCAGGAAGGTGCCGAGGATGCCCGTCACCACGGCCAACCCGCCGAACACCAGGCCCGCCTTGGCGGTACTGACGGCGAACCGCCGCTGCAGCAGCGTGGGACCCCACATGCTGAGGGCGCCCATGGCGAAGGTGTAGGCCACGTAACTCGCCGTGCAGGCCAGCCAGATCCGGTTGAGGAAGACATGGCGGAGCCGTAGGACAAAGCGCAGGGTCGCATCGGTATCCGGTGCCAGGTCCATGGCTCCCCGGACGGGGTCTCGCTGAAAGGCCATCCACAGCGCCAGGACCAGCCCCGGCAAGCCCGCAGCCAGGAAGGAGGCGCGCCAGCCCCAGGCGCCGGCCACCAGGCCTCCCAACCCATAGCCGAAGGCGCTACCCAGCGGAATGGCCAGGTAGAACCAGGTGAAGGCCTTGGCGCGGTCGGTTTCGGGGAATCCGTCAGCGAGCATGGCCGGGCCCAGAGTCGCATAGGCGGCCTCGCCCACGCCCACCAGGGACCGGGTCACCAGCAGGGCGGGGTAGCTGTGGACGAAGGCCGCACCCAGGGTGGCCAGGCTCCACAAGACCACGCCAGCGGCCACGAGCCGGGGTCGGTGGAAACGGTCCGCCAGATACCCGAAGAGCGGCGCGGCACACATGTAGACCAGGATGAAAACCAGGGTCAGGCGGCCGAGCTGGGCGTCGGTGAGGTGGAGTTCCCTCCCCAGGGGCTCGAGGACGGCCGCAACGACGTACCGATCCAGGTAGTTCACCAGGTTGATTCCGGTGAGCAGCAGGAGCAGCCGTCGTGCGGCGGTCATTTCATGGGGCCGTTGGCGGCCGGACTACTTCTTGGGAGCGGCTGGCTTCACGGAGGTGGGCTTCGGCGCCGGGGCGGGAGCAGGCTCGTTGGCATCCAGGCGCTTGGCCACCTCGGCGGTAAAGGCCTTCATCCATTCCTGGTCGCCCCAGGAGAGGATCTGCACGGCCTGATCAGACAGGACCAGCTGGAGCTTCTGCTCCTTGGCGAGCTGCTCGACGATGGGGGCCGCGAGCTTGGTGATGTCCCCGCCGACCTTCTTTTCCACGCGCTGGTACTCTACCTGGCTGTCCTCCTGCATCTTCTTGGCTTCGTACTCCGCATCGCGGTATTTCTTGGCCAGGACCTCCTTCTTGTCAGGGTCCAGGCTCGGGGAGTTCAACTGCTGCTGGAGGGTCTGCAGTTCCTGGCCCTTGGCCTGAAGCTTCTCCTGCAGGTTCTTTCCGGTGATTTCGAGCTCAGAAAAAATGGCGCCGGCCTTCTTGGAGGTGTGCACCAGCTGATTGATGCTGAAGAAGGCGAATCGGGGCGCCTCCTGGGCCTTCAGGGGAGCGACGAGGGCTGCGGACAGGCACAGAGCTGCCAGGGACGGTGCAAGCGGGCGCATGGGATCTCCAGAACAAGGGGGGAATGATAGCGTGGAAAGGCGGCCATTTCCGGCAGGAATCAGAAGGTGGTTCCGATGGAGAACTGGAAGTCCGTTTTGCTTTGGGTGTCGAATGGGTAGGGATTCAGCTTCCGGGACCAGATCAACCGCAGCGGCGCTGGGCTGATGGGCAGGAAGAACCTGAATTCCAGGCCAGCGGACCGCACCAGGGTGGGATTGATATAGGAGTATGAGTTGTTGTTCTGGTCCAGGTAGGTCACTTCATTGTGGCTGAAGATCTTCGTGCCGGAGGACCAGGCGTTCCCCGCATCGTAGAAGAACACCAGGCGGAACTCGTCCGCGATCTTGAACTGGTACTCGGCATTCACGATGAACTGCTTGTTGCCACCTACCACCACGGGATGTTGGTTGTTGTCGAGCATGACCGACCCCACCTGGCCGTACAGATAGCCTCGAATGCTGTTCTCTCCCCCTGGCCGGTACAGGTTGTAGAGTGGGAGAGGATCATTGCCCAAGTCCTGCAGGTACCCATAGGACGCGTTGATGGCGAAGATGTTCCGATCGCTGAGACTCACAAACTTCGCGACACTCCAGGTGGCCCGGAGGAAGGGAACGTCGCCGCCGAACTGCCATCCGCCGTACTCCAGGGAGAACGACGCCCGGGTGCCATCGGTGGGTTTGAACTGGTGGTTCACCGTGCTGTAGGTGATGCTCTGGCTGACTGAGGACGTGAGGATCTCCGGTGTGTCCCTGAAGTAGAAGTTCTGCCCGCCTTCGATGCGGATCAGCGAGAAGGTATAGCCCGTGGAGTAGGTGGTGAACCAGGCCCAGGGCTTGTCCGGAAGCCAGTTGCTGAGGCGTGCGCCGACCGATAGCCCGAGGCTGCGGGTGAACTGCTTATAGGCGTTCTGGATCCCCACCCGGGAGGCATCGTAGTCCGCCATGCCATTGGAGACACTGGACGAGAAGGAATAGGGAAGGTCGAAGACGAAAGGCTCGGTGAAACCCAGCGTGGTGCTCTTCGCGTACTTCCCGAGGTTCTCGCTCAAGGACAGGGTCTCGCCGCCTCCACCAAAGTTCCGAGTGGAGAAGCTCACCCCCAGGGAGAACCCGAACAGGGATCCGTAGCCGCCCTGGAAGAGCACCTCGTTCACCCCGGTCTCTTCGCCCCGGATCACTACATCCACCTGGGGCTTGTCCGGCACCAGGTCCACCTTGGGCTCGGAGCTCTTCACGTCGAAGAAGCTCAACTGGCTGATGCTCAGCAGCGAGTCCTTGAAGCGGTCCGTCTGGAAGGGGTCCCCCTCCCGCATGAGCATGCTGCGGCGCAGCACCTTGTCCTTGGTGGTGAGATTGCCTTCGAACTCGATCTTCCGGATGGTGTAGGGTTCGCCCTCGTCCAGCTTCAGGGTGGTGTCCACCTTCTTGATGCCACCCTCTTCATGCACGTCGAACTTCTTCTCGGCCCGGAACAGGATGTAGGCCTGGTTGGAATAGGCCTCCTTCAGCTTGTCCACGGTCTGGTTCACCGCGTCCAGGTCGAAGGGCACGGGCTTGTCCCCCGGCTTGGGGGTTTCAAGCGAGGGCCTCACGTTGAAGATCTTCCGGAGGAAGGAACTGTCGTCCCGTTTCACTTCCGCGTACTTCTCCAGGTAGAAGTCACCCTTGAAGAGCTTGCCTCCCTCGACCTTGAAACTGCCCTCGAAATAGCGCTCACCCTCCAGAATGGGAATGGTTAGGGTCGCCCGAAGATCGTACTTGGGTGTCTTCGCTTCCTTCACCCGCTGTTCGTTCTTCTTCTTCTGAGCGGCGGTGGTGCGATCCTCGACCTCGATGATGGGCTTGCCGACGAAGACATCCTTGTAGCCCTGCCGCCAGTAGGCCTTCTTGAGATTCTCCAAATCCTCGTCCAGATTCTTGTCCACCAGCAGGTCGTGGGTCGTCAGCCAGCTGAACATCCAATGCTTCCGGGTCTTCGCCATGACCGAGCGGAGGTGGGCGCTGCTGAAGATCTTGTTGCCCTTGAAGGTCACCAGGTAGATCTTGGCCTTGCCTCCCTCCTTGATGTCGAACACCAGGCGGGCCACGCCGCCGGCCATGGGTTCGAGGGTGATGTCCACCACTGGATTCCGGAATCCCTTCTCCCCGGCCTGCTCGATGATCAGGTTCTTGATCTTCCGGGCAGATTCAGGATCGTAGACCGTGTCCGGATTGATGGCGAGTTTCTTCTCTTTGACCTTGTCCTTGATGTTGGTGAGGCCCACTTCCGTGCCACCACGGTAGTCGATCTCCTTGATCAGGGGCCGTTCCTTGATCCGGATCACCAGTTTCTTGCCGCCAGGAGCATCCTCCAGCTCGAGCTTGATGTCGTCGAAGGATCCGCTGTTCCAGAGCTTCTCCAGAATCGCCGTGAAGTCCAGATTCCTTAGATCGTCGCCCACCCTCACGCCCGACTTGAAGATCACCGTCTCCGAGGTTTGCTTCTGGGCGCCAATTACCTCGATGGAAACAATGGGTTCGATGTCCTGTCCCAATAGGGGAAGGGCCGATCCGGCCACGAGCGCTACAAGGGTTAGGGGCAGCAAACCCCTCCACAACCGGGGCCGGACCCGGTTCCATACCATGCTTCGCTGCGTCATTCAGGCGCTCCGACCAGATGGGTTTCCTGGCCTGCGGCCACGTCTCCAGTATCAGACAAGGTGGGAACCAGCTTTTCGTCCACCAGATCGAAGTTCACTGAACCGGAAGGCACGGTCTCCTGCCCGACCATCAGCTCGGCGAGGGGATCCTCCACCTGCTTCTGGATGGCCCGTCGCAGAGGTCGGGCGCCGTAGGCACGGTCGCGCAGGGTCGTCTTCACCAGCCAGTCGCAGGCGGCGTCCGTGAGAGAGACGACCAGGTTGTGTTTCTGGAGGGTAATGTTGAGATCCGTCACCAGCAGGCGGACGATCTTGCGCAACTCTTCATCGCCCAGGCGATTGAACACCACGATCTCATCGATGCGGTTGAGGAATTCGGGCGGGAAGGTGCGCTTCAGGACCTTCATGGCGTCGCTGGACTTGGCATCCGGACGGCCATCCTGCTCGACGAAGCCGAGGTTCTTCTCCGACAACAGCTCCCGGCTGCCCACATTGGAGGTCATGA
>PMJK01000124.1 GCA_003158505.1 Holophagaceae bacterium
TACAAGGAGCTGCTTCCCTTCAAGGAGATCATCCCCATCGGTGCCAAGATGGGACTGAACCTGGACCCCCTCTGGACGATCCTCGAACGGGACGCCACGCTTCCCGGCTGGCTCCATGAGGAGGAAGTCTTCACGGACCAGACTGAACGGACTCTGGCTTCCGAATTCATCCGCGAGAAGGTACTCCGCAAGACCCGTGAGGAAGTTCCCCACGGGGTGGCGGTGTTCATCGAACAGTGGCTGGAACCAGGACAAGAGGACTATCCCGAGGACCTGGGGCCCGAAGGCGTCTTCATCGCCGCCCAGATCCTGGTCGACCGCGATGGCCATCGCAAGATCCTGCTCGGCAGCGGCGGAGAAATGATCAAGGACATCCGCCAGAGCGCCCAGCGGGAGTTGAAGAAGCTGCTCCAGCGGCCGGTGCGCCTGGAACTCTTCGTGAAGGTGGATGAAGGCTGGCGGGATCGGCCGGATCGGTTGGACCGGCTTTCCATCTAGTCAAATCGAAAGGTCAGTCGCCCGGTGTTCCGCATCGAGGGGCACCAGTCCATCGGTGCCCGTGACGGAACTGTACTGGTCCCGGACCGGGTCGAACGCGAAGACCTCGCCGGTCTCGATCTTGTACACCCAGGCATGCAGGTGGAGCATGCCGCTCGCCACGGCCTTGGCCACGGCGGGGTGCCGTCGCAGATTCTCCAGCTGGACCAGGACATTCTCCTCGACCGTGGCATGAAGCAAGGCCTGGCCCTCGAGATGGCCGTAACTCTCCCACATGATGCGTTCGGTGGCGCGAGCGTGGGCCAGCCAGGCCTTGGTGGCCGGCAGTCCCTCCAGATCATCGGGTTCAAGAAGGGCCTTCATGGCACCGCAGTTGGAATGGCCGCAGATGATGATGTCCTTCACCTTCAGGCTGGCCACCGCGAACTCGATGCCGGCGGCCATCCCCCCCATGCTCTCAAAGGGCGGCACGAGGTTTCCGACGTTGCGCAAAATGAAGAGTTCACCCGGCTGGGTCTGGGTGATCAGGTTCGGGCTGATGCGGGAATCGGAGCAGGTGATGAAGAGGGTTTCTGGCGTCTGGTCCCGCTGGTCCAGGCGCTCGAACAGCTCCTTGTGAGAGCTGAAGATCTGGGTCTGGAATTGATGGATGCCCTGGACGAGTTTCTGCATCCAAGGATTCTACCGGAGGTCAGATCCTAGGTTGAAATTCCCGCTCAGAGACTCAGGTTGGCCAGATGCTGTTCTGACGTGATGGGGATGTTTGGTTGGTCGTGGATGATCTTGCCGTCCAGGAGCTTCACGATGCGATGGGCATGACGGGCGATGTCCTCCTCGTGAGTGACCAGGATGATGGTATTGCCCTTCTGGTACAACTCCTCGAAAAGGGCCATGATCTCGATGCTGGTCTTGGTATCCAGCGCTCCAGTGGGCTCATCTGCCAGCAGGATGGAGGGGTCGTTCACCAGGGCCCGGGCGATGGCGACGCGTTGCCGTTGGCCGCCCGAGAGCTGGTTGGGCATGTGGTCGCTGCGGGTGCCGAGTCCGACGTTCTCCAGGGCTTTCTGAGCCATCTGATGCCTTTCCGCAGGTTTCCTGCCCGCATAGATCAGCGGCAGCTCTACGTTCTGGAGGGAGGTGGTGCGGGCCAGCAGGTTGAAGGTCTGGAAGACGAAGCCGATCTCCTCGTTGCGGATCTTGGCCAGGTCATCGTCGGTCATGGCCGAGGCCAGCTTGCCATTCAGCTCGTAGGTGCCGCTGGTGGGCGTATCCAGGCAGCCGATGACGTTCATCATCGTGGACTTTCCGGAACCGGAGGGACCCATGATGGCCACGTACTCCCCGCGGCGAATCTCCATCGATATCCCGTCCAGCGCCCGGACTTCCATGTCGCCCATCTGATAGAACTTGGTGATGTCGGTGAGTCGGATCAGTGGAGCTTCGGTCATGGAATCCTCAACCGGCCTATCCGGGTCCCTTCATCTTCGCAGATGTGGAGGCGCTGGTTTAGTGGGCGGGCGATTCCGCCGGGTGGTGTGGTTAGGCTTCCACCTCGATCAGAACCGCCAGACCCAGTCCCCCGCCGATGCCGAGGGTCGCCACTCCCAACCCGCCTCCTCGCTGTCGCAGCTGATGGACCAGGGTACAAACGATGCGAGCACCACTGGCGCCAATGGGATGGCCCAGAGCCACGCCCCCTCCGGCAACGTTCAGCCGTTCTGGCGGGATTGAAAGTTGCCGCTGGCAGACGAGCAGTTGCGCCGAGAAGGCCTCATTCAATTCCCAGAGATCGATATCGGCCACGGTCATCCCATGGGTGGCCAGGAGGCGCCGCACGGCGGGAACGGGCGCTTCGCCCATGTCCAGAGGATCCACGCCAGCCTCGCTCCAGCCCAGGATCCTGCCGAGGGGGCTGACTCCTCCAGTCTGATCCCGTCGGGAGAGCATCAAGGCCGCCGCCCCATCAGACATGGCTGAGGCATTGCCTGCTGTCACCTGGCCCATTGGATCGAAAACCGGAGCGAGTCGGGATAGAATCCCCACCGAAACCTCCGGCCGGATGGTCTCATCGCGGTCCAGCCTTGGGTGAACCAGGCATTCCGCGCCAAAGTCCGCCCGGGCAGCCCGGTGGTGGCTCTCGGCGGCCCAGTCGTCGGCCTCCAGCCGGGTGACGCCCCGCTTGACCACCAGCCGCTCGATGGTTTCTCCCATCAACAGGCCCGTCACAGGGCAGCGAAGACCGTCCTGGTGCATGACGTCTGGAACCTGTTGGTGCCCCATGCGGAACCCCCAGCGCAGTCCAGGCATCAGATGGGGCGTGTCGGACATGGCTTCGCTGCCGCCGACGAGGATCGGTGCCGGGTCCCCTGCGAGCCGCTGGGTGGCGAGAATAAGCGCCTGGAGACTGGATCCGCAGGCCATATTGATCGTGAATGCCGGGGTATCGTGGGGCAGGCTCGCCTTCAGGGCCAGGGTGCGGGCTGGATTCATGCCCTGGGTGTGGTTGCGGGCCATGCCCCAGATCAGGCTTCCCGGGTGAGGCAGAGCCGGATCCTTGGTAAGCTCCTCCACCACGGTCAATCCGAGACTGACCGCGCCCAGGTTTGCAAGGCTGCCGCCGTAGGCGCCCTGCGGAAGCCTGCGAGCGGCGAGGATGACGATGTCCTGGGGGTGTTTCACGGGGCAGGACTCCAGTCATCGGGCGTGGGTTCCCTGGGCCCAAGACGAGTATCTGGTGGGAACCAAGCGTCCCATAAGGCCAGATGGCGGGCGATGTACTCCCGACTCCAGAAGCGGACTCGAGAGGCCCAGGGGCGGTCATCAGTCTTCGCAGGTACGCCCCAGGCCCTGAGGCCCATGTGGTCCGCCAAGTACAGTGCCCTGGGCAGATGGAAATCCGAGGTCACGACCACCACCTGACGGAGACCGAAGACGGCCTGGGCGCGCTTGAGGCTGTCCCAGGTGCGGAGTCCAGCATAATCGCTCACGATGTTGGTCAGAGGCACCCCTTGTTTGATGAGCCAACGGCGCATGGCCTGGGGCTCGTTGTAGGTGGAATGGCGGTTGTCCCCCGAGACCAGGAACCACCGCACCTTGCCACTCTGGTACAGCTCCAGAGCCGTCCGGAGCCTGCCTTCGAGGATCGACGTGGGCTCCCCGTCACCATAGACACCCGCACCGAGGACCAGAACAGCCCCCCCCACGGAAGGCATGCGGTCGGCGGAGTAGATCTGAAGACGATGCAGGGCAGGGAACCTTCCCAGGGTCCAGAGCAAATCTCCCAGGAGGGCCAGTGCCAGAATCAAGACAAGGAACCACCGGCGTTGCCAGCAGCGATGAAGGAAGGCGGAGATGGGCATCGTGAGTTAGCATAGACCTTTCGTCCGCCCCGACCCATGGACCTCCGCACCCCGAGACCTATTGATGAACATGAGCCTTGCTTCCGTCCCAACCTCCTCCCGGAGTGTCTTTCATAGGCACCTGCGGGTCCTGGTTCCCCTCATCCTGGCCTTCGGGGGCGGTGGCATGGGCTGTTTCCGTGCCACGGGGCTCTCAAGGCCCGATACGACAGTGGAGGAGATCCCATCTTCTGGAGGCGACCGTGTTTACGGCCTGAAGGCCACAGCAGGTCCCGGCGACTTCTTCCTCGGCAACGATTCGGTGGAGATAGCCATTGATGGGGCCGCCTTCGGCGAGCGGCCCGGGCAGTTCGGGGCTCCTTCTGGCGGGGCGGTGCTCGATGCAGGCAGCATTGCTCTGGACCAGAGTTTCCACCGCGTGTCGATGCCATCCGATATGCTGGAGCGCCTGGGTCCCGTGGCGAACCAGGATCCCGACCTGCCCCTGGTTTTTGATCAGTACCTTCCAAGCAACGGAAACAATTCTGCCCAGCTCCTCATGCAGGGCTACCTGCTGGATCCGAAGGGAAAGCTGGGTGTGCCCACGGACGTGCAGGGCCGGGTGCCCGGGGTGACGGTGTTCCACCAGATCACCCTCGGCCAAGCCCAGATCTTCTTCACCCTGGTGACAACCCTCACCAACGGCAGCGGATCCGCCCTTCCCGTGCAGAGCCTCGGCGACTACCTCTCCCAGCACGGTGGAGGATACCGATTCGTGGTGCCTGCGGTGTCTGACTTTAGTGGAAATGCACTTCTCACGGCCTGGGGAGTGGAAATTCCAGGGACCGATTTCACCCAGCCCCTGCAGACCAGCGTGCAGGCCCCCATGGTGGGACTCATGGGAGCTGAATCCGCGGGCAACACCTTCGATTACCATGCTTCCCTCGGCATCCTCCCCTTGGATGAGGGGATGTTGCTGGTGGCTTCGGACCCCCAGCACGCCCTGACGGAAATCCGCCCCATCGTTCCAGGCCGGCTGGTGGTGGGTAGCCTCTTACCGCCTGGTACCGCACCCGGACAACCGAGCCTTGCCCCTGGACAATCGATCACCTACCGCCGCCGTCTTTACATCGTGGGCGGACCCAGTATTTCAAGTGCGCTTCCGGCCGAGACGACCATCGTCTTCAGTTCCATGGCCCAGGACCGGGCCACCCTCAACAGTGGGGCCGTGGGCTTCCTGTCCTACAACTCCTTCGGCACCGCCGTTCGCGGCGGGCCGCTCCAGACCGAGTTCCGGTTCGAGCGGTACCAGTACGTCGACCCCAACCCGGCCAACCCGGCCCCCTTCGATCCCACGGACCCTAGCAACCCTGCCAGCCAGCCCCAGAACTGGCTGCTGGAGCGGGTCGAGTGGCAGGAGCCCACGGAAGTCGTTTCGGCCAACAGCCTCATGGGCTTTTACCTGCCAGTGGTCCCTGATCCCAACAATCCGGGCTTCGCCTACCGGTACCGGCTCAGCGCCCGGAATGCGAACCAGCAGAGTGATCCGCTCTATCTGGGGACCAATGTCTACGTCAATGCCAACCCAATTTACAGTTCACAGGCACCCAATCTACCCACCCCCATCATTCCTTCCGTGACCCAGATCTGGAAGTTGGCCGAACCCTTGAGCCCTGAACGAGGCGACGTCACGGATGCCGCCGGCAACGTGATCGACAATCTGCAGACCGTCCATGGATTCTCGGCCCGCCAGGCGGGGACACTGGAATTCGGGGGCATGAACCCCATGCGCCTGACCTTTCTGGGCGTCAACGGGCCTGATCCGAATGTGCAGCGCCTGAGGATGCTGCAGTGCACGTTCAGCCCTGTCACCCAGGCCAAGGCAGGGGTGGGGCTCAACAACGGGGCTTACCATTACACCGCCGGCAATCAGATCTTCGGCACCGCCTTCGGGGTGGCCTCGACCGCCGGGATGTACTTCACCCCCGGAAGTTACCTGGTCCATGCCACCCGCGGGCCCATGTCGAATCTGAATTCTCTGCCCGTGACCGCCTTTAACGGACAAACGGACGTCAACCACTCCTTTGTGGTCTTCCCGCCGACTTTGCCCACGGGCTGGACCTCCTTCGATCTTCCTGCGCCCACCCAGGCGACCACCGGCGGGTTCAACCCCGGAGAGATGCTCAGTTCCGCGGTTGCTGAAGGCGTTCAGGTGGTGGCCCGCACGGAACAGGACCTACTCACCGATCCCGTTGCCCTGCAGGCGGAGTTCAGGGCCGAGATCGACACGCCCAGTGTTTCCGATGCCCAGCGGGCGCCCCTGGGGAACGATCCTTTCGTGGTCGGAGCCCGAAGCTCGACGCTCGCAGGTTACGGGTTCGCGACCGCGCTCTTCACCCCCGCGCCCACCGCCGATCGAAATGGGGGGGCCAGTCCCTCCACGGGGTGGATCCTGGCCGATTTCATCACGCAGGCCCAGGGTTCCTACAACATCGTGCATCGGCCCCGCGGGCCCAACGGCCTCTTCCACCTTCAAGGATTCGATCGCACTGTGCCCTATAAGTCCGGGGTCAACAGTTGGTGGGTTCAGACTGGACCTGCCTCCCTGGGGGCTCAGAACGGAGATTTCGATGCCCTGGAACTGCTTCGGGCCGAGGGCTGCAATCCTGCTGATCCGACACCTTGGTATGCGGAGTTCTCGCTAGTCCGGGATGATTGGTACGCCATCCTGAACCAGCAGACGCCCACCGCCTTCACCAAGGGACTGGGCCTGTCCGCCGCCCTGTTCAGCCTGGACACGCCCGTGGGTCTGGCCCGGACTTACCTTAATATCGGTTCGGCTGCGACCGATCTCATCAAGGCCAACCTGAGCATGGTGTCGACGGCATTGCAAAACGGTGTCGCGGTTTCCTATGCGGATATGTCCGCACCTGTGATGGCCGCGGTGCTGACGGCCCTGAAGAACGGCGCCGCCGTGGCTTCTACTGGGCCTCTCCTGGATGTATCGGTAAATGGCGTCGGCCCTGGCGGGCTGGTGACGGGGGCCAATCCGAGCGTCAACCTCAGCATTAATCTCTACGCTCCTGATTGGGTGCCGGTGGATGAAGTGAGGGTGGTGGTGAACGGGGCCGTGGTGGCCACGGTTCCCTCGAGCAGCTTCCCCGCCATCTCTGGCTCAGATGTCCGCCTGCGGACAATCTCTCTGACAGTGCCCATGCCCACTGGCACTGGCAAGGACGCGTGGCTGGTGGTCGAGGCGGGCGTTTCCCGCGCCCAGACTGGACCTTACCTGGCCGGATCGTCCTGGAACAAGATCATGAAGGGCATCTATCCCATCGCCATNNACCAACCCGATCTTTGTGGGTGTCACTGGCAGCGGGTACACTCCTCCGGGACTCTAAATTAGAGGCCGTTTCGAAATAACCAATTCCCTTCTGGTTGTTTCGTTACGGCCTCTTATGTCGTCCTCGCGGTTTTGATGGCAGGATGATTTTGTTACAGCGACTTCGGCAGGAGTGGTNNATGGCGGACTGGCTTCCGGAACGGCTTCCGGAGGATATCGATGCAGAAAGGTCCTTCCTGGCCACCTGTTGTGCGCCAGGGGCCGGCTTTGTGGCCAGCGAGGCGGTTTTTGCGCTGGCTGAGGAGGACTTCGTCCACCCGGCCCACCGGGCGGTCTTCCGGGCCCTTCGCACCCTCATTGAAGCCCAGGTCGAGGTCAATTCCCTCACGCTGAAGGATGCGCTCGACCAGGATGATAGCCTGAACAAGGTGGGCGGCTATCCGGGCCTGGTGGAACTGCTTGCTGGCGAAGATGTGGAGCGCCCCCAGGTGCTGGCTGACGTGATCCGCCGCAAGGCGAAGCTGCGCAGGCTGGTGCATCTGGGTGCCCAGCTGGTCCGCCAGGCCGCCGAAGAAGAAGAAGCCCCGGAAGTTCTAGTGGATCAGACGGCTCAAAGCCTCTTCCACCTTGCCCAGGGCGATGCCAAGGCCAAGGGGCTCCTGGCCATTCAGGCCGTGGCGGATGACACCATGGAGCGGCTCTCGGACCGGATGGAAGGGCGACTCTCCCCGGGCGTCCGGGTGGGTTTCCACCGTTTCGATGAGCTGACCCAGGGATTCCAGCCTGGCAACCTGATCGTGCTGGCGGCCCGGCCTGGCATCGGAAAGACGGCCCTGGCCCTGAACTGGATCCTGCGGGCCGCCCAGGACCGGGAGGGCCGTCCCGGGCATTGCGGAGCCTTCTTCAGCCTCGAGATGAGCCACGAGGAAGTCTTCATGCGCTTGCTGGCCGCCCAGAGCAATACGAACATGAAGGATCTGCAGTCGGGCCGGGCCAGTGGCCGGATGGAAAATGTCCTGAGGGCCCGGGATGAACTGGTCCAGATGCCCCTCTTCATCTGCGACCGGGCCTCGATCACCGTGCCCCAGATCCAGAACATGATCCTAAAGCAGGGCAGCCAGAGTAATCGGAAGGTGGAGTTCGTCATCGTGGACTACCTACAGCTGCTGAGCAGTCCCGAGGGCAGCCGCGGTGCGAAGCAGAATGAGGCTGTCCGCATCGGCGAGATCAGCCGTGGCCTGAAGCTAATGGCCAAGGACTTCGGCATTCCCGTGGTGGTGCTGTCCCAGTTGAACCGCGAGGTGGAGCACCGGACTGGCGGCCGTCCCCAGCTCAGCGATCTCCGGGATTCCGGCGCCATCGAACAGGACGCGGACATGGTGGCCTTCATCCACCGGAAGATGATGCCCTCTGCCAACGAAGAACCGGATCCCTCGGCGGAACTCATTGTCGCCAAGCACCGGAATGGGCCAACAGCCATCATCCAGCTGCACTTCCAGGGAGAGTTCGCCCTGTACCGAGAGTTGGTCAGGGAGACTTCCTCCTAGGCATGACGAAAATCTGCCATCCGGCCGATTTTCGCAGGGACCGCCTGGCGGCGGTCATTCAAGACCGAAGGTGGAAGTCTCCAACTCCTTCTTGACGAAGGCCATGAACAAGTCGCCGATTGCCCCATCGATGATCCGGTGATCGAAGCCGAGGCTGCTGAACATCATCTGCCGGATGGCGATGAAATCGGTGCCATCGGGCCCGGTGATGACCACGGGGCGTTTCACGATGGCGCCGACGCCCTGGATGGCCACCTGGGGCTGGTTGATGATGGGGAGGCCGAAGGTGTCGCCATAGACGCCGGGATTCGTGATGGTGAAGGTGCCACCGCTGATCTCGTCGGGCTTGAGCTGCTTGGTGCGTGCGCGTTCGGCCAGGTCGTTGAGGCTGCGGGCCAGGCCACCCAGGTTCATCATGTCGGCGTTCTTCACCACGGGGACAATGAGGCCCCAGTCCAGGCTCACGGCGACGCCAAGGTTGATGTCCTGCTTGTAGACCACGTTGTCGCCGTCCACCGAGGCATTGGCGACAGGGTAGGCGCGAAGGGCCTTGCAGGCGGCCATCATCACGAAGGGCATGAAGCTGAGCTTGGATCCGAACTGGGCCTCGAAGGCCTGCTTGTGCTTGTTGCGCAGCTGGGCCACGTGGGTCATATCGATCTCGAAGACCGTGTAGACATGGGCCGAGGTTCGGCGGCTGGCCACCATGTTGTCGGCGATGATCTTCCGCATGCGGCTCATGGGCTCGACCTTGACCCGTTCCCCCACGGCAAAGGCGGGCATGCTGGGCGCCGGGGCAACGGCCAGAGCGGGGGTTTGCCCCATGGTCGGGGCGGAGGGATCATGGACGGCCGGAAGGATAGGCGCAGGATTGACGGGAGATGGGGTCGTAGCGGGCCCCTTGGTGAGGTACACCTCCAGGTCCTCCTTGGTGACGCGACCCGCCTGACCGCTGCCCTGGACCCTGGCGAGGTCCACGCCATGCTGCTTGGCCATCTCGCGCACCAGGGGACTGCTCTTGGTTCTTAGGCGACCCTCCAGGCTGTTGTCGTCCTCCTCCGGCGTATGGCTGGTGACGGCAGCCGGGGCGGCCATCGTGGCTGCGGGAGCGGTTCCTGGGCTGGAGATGCCGGCGGGTTTCTCGGAGGCATCACCGATGCGGGCGACCACTGTGCCCACGGGGACCGTGGCATTCACCTCTACGAGGATCTCCAGCAGGGTGCCCGCGGCCGGTGCAGGGATTTCCGCGTCCACCTTGTCCGTGCTGATCTCATAAAGGGTGTCGTCCTTGGCGATCATGTCACCCACCTGCCTGTGCCACTTCAGTACGGTGGCTTCAGCGATGCTCTCGCCCATCTGGGGCATGACGACATCAAAGGCCATGGTTCGCTCCTATGCGGAAAAGGGTGGGGTCTCAAGGTGGTGGCAGGTGAGTGACTGGAAGGCATGGGCTGTCTCGAGCAGCATGACATCCGAAAAGGCCGGCCCGATGAGTTGGATGCCGGCAGGTAGGCCGGTGATGAATCCCGCCGGCATGGAGAGACAGGGGATCCCGGCCAGAGGAGCGGTCACGGTGAAAACGTCGGCCAGATACATGGCCAGAGGATCGTCCGTCTTGTCTCCGAAGGGGAAGGCGGTACCCGGACTGACGGGTGTCGCGAGGATATCCACCGATTCGAAGGCCCGGTCGAAATCCTGGGTGATGAGGGCTCGAGCCCGCAGGGCCTTCAGGTAGAAGGCGTCGTAGTAGCCCGAGCTGAGGACGAAGGTCCCCACCATGATGCGCCGCTTCACCTCGGGGCCGAAGCCGGCGTCCCGGGTCAGCGCCATGACCTCCTCCAGCGAACGCTCCCCGTCGTCGCCGACCCGAAGGCCGTACCGGACCGCGTCGAACCGGGCCAGGTTCGACGAGCACTCGCTCGGCGCGATCAGGTAATAGGCGGGCAGCGCATACCCGAACGACGGGCAGGACACCTCCTGCACGGTCGCGCCGAGCTTCTCCAGCTGCGCCACGGTGTCCCGGACGGCCGCCTCGACACCCGGCTGGTAGCCGTCGCCCGCCAGTTCCCGGACCAGCCCGACCCGGACGCCGGACAGGTCGCCGGTGGCGCCCTGCCGCGCGGCCGCGACGACCGGTGGGACCGGGGCCGGGATCGACGTGGAGTCCCGTGGATCGTGCCCGGCGATCACCTCGTGCAGCAGTGCCGCGTCCAGGACAGTACGGGCGAACGGGCCCGCCTGATCCAAACTGGACGAGAACGCGACCAGGCCGTACCGGGACACCCCGCCGTAGGTGGGCTTGTGGCCGACCAGGCCGCAGACCGCGGCCGGCTGCCGGATCGACCCGCCGGTGTCGGTACCGATCCCCAGCGGCGCCTCGAAGCCGGCGACCGCGGCGGATGATCCGCCGGACGATCCACCGGGGATCCGGCTGAGGTCCCACGGGTTGCGCGTCGGGCCGAACGCGCTGTTCTCAGTGGACGAGCCCATCGCGAATTCGT
>PMJK01000141.1 GCA_003158505.1 Holophagaceae bacterium
ACGTTGTCCGGCCAGCTGTTCAGGGGGGCAAAACGCTGACTGCCGTTCCCCGCCCCGCCGCGGCCATCGCCGATGCGGTACGTGCCGGCGCTGTGCCATGCCATGCGAATGAACAAAGGTCCGTAGTGGCCAAAGTCCGCGGGCCACCAGTCCTGCGAATCCGTCATCAAGGCATGGAGGTCCTTGATGACGGCATCCAGGTCAAGGCTCTTGAACTCCTCGGCGTAGTTGAACGCCTCGCCCATGGGGTCGGACTTGGAGGAGTGCTGGTGCAGGATGTTCAGCTTCAGTTGATGGGGCCACCAGTCTGCATTCGAGGGGGCTCCAGCCACTGCGTTTGTGTGAGCGTCGCCCGAAAATGGGCATCTTGCTTCAGTCGACATGGTTCTCCCCTTTTGGCTGTCTGTAACCTAGCACTCGGCCGAATGTAGGGTTTGATAGTGATCGATCAACTCATTTTTATTCCTGATCCTCGGGCAGGAACCGCCTGAAGGGGCCAAGTTGTCTGCGGCCCTCAGGTGGTGGGTCTCCGATGATAGGTCTTGTCATGAGTTCTTAGTGCAGCCTTTCAGCCCAATGTGAGCTCTATGAAGCCAGCCATGCCGCCGGTCCAGGTCCTCAGCCGCCAGGCGGCGATCAGGGCTTTCGCCTTGGCTGCCCCGGGGAAGGACGGGCTGAAGACGACTGACATCACTTGGCCTGAGCCATCCACCTTCAATGCCAGCGTCGTGCCCGAGGGCAGCCCCGACAGCGCGGCGACCAGGGCGGGATCCATGAGGCGCGCCTCCAACTCGCGGTGAAGGGAAGCGGGATCCGAGGTGCCGGTGATGCCGGAGAAGGCCAGGATGCGGAGACCTGAGGCACCGGAGTTGCCCGAGAAGGAGGAGCTGGGATGACCCGGAGCGGCTTTTGCCTTCTCCCGCTGTTCCGCCTTATCCTGCGCCGCGACTTCGGCCATCGCATAGGATGGAGCACTTCCCTTCATCATCATGGGCGGGGCGGGGGCTGCGGAGTAAGCCAGGGTCTGCCGGTTCATGCCACCCACGGCCGCATCGGGAACGCCCTCGGGCATGGGCAGGGGCTGGGTGACCGTGGTAGAGGGATCCCCGGCGTTCCGCACCTGGGTATCCACGGCCACGAAGGAGGTGTAAGCGGTCAGCAGATGATAGGCAAGGCCCAATCTGGTGACCTCGGCCTTGCGATCCGAGTCCGGGCCGAACTGATCGTAGTCCGACAGCATCTGGATGCGCTGGCGGGCCCAGAGCTGGCGCAGGGCGCCGTGATCCCGGTCCTTCACCTTCCCCACCTCGAAGGTCTGGCTCCAGGGCCCGGCGCCGCTTATGCCGGACAGGGTGACCGTGCCCCTGGCCTCGCCCGTCCACTTGCCCAGGCAGACGACGGGACGGTCCGCCAGCACATCGGGCAGTTGCATGGGCTCGAGGTCCTGGATGTGGAACCCGTTGGTGGTGAGCTTGAGGTTGGTGAGCACCGGCGACGACACGTAGGCCCGGAACCGCTCGGCCTCGGCCGCGGCCTGCTCGGGCCGGGTGATGACGAAGGCTTCTCCCTGCCCGGCATGGGCCATGCCTTCGATGAGGTGGCGGTTCACGGAAGAGCCGATGCCGAAGGCGAACAGGTTCGCGGAGCCCAGGTTCTTCCGGATGATGTCGAAGACCTGGCCGTCGGCGCTGATGTAACCGTCGGTGGAGACCACGAAGGTGCGCGAGATACCGGGCACCCGCGGCAGGCCCAGGGCCCGACGCATGGCGCTGCCCAGTTCCGTGCCGCCGCCGCCGTTCTGGGCCCGCACGAAGGCCAGGGCCGCCTGGGCGTTCTCGGAGGTGGCGTGCTGCGAGGCAGGCGACCAGAGCGCCGAGCTGCCCTCGAAGACCATCACGTTGAAGAGATCCTGGGGCCGCAGGCTCTGGATCATCGACCGCATGAGCACCTTCGACACCTCGATGGGGAAGCCCATCTGGCTGCCCGATACGTCCATGATGAAGACGTATTCCCGGGGCGGCAGATCCTTGGGCGTCACCCGCTTGGGCGGCTGGGCCAGGAACAGGAACGTGTTTTCTTCCCTGCCCTGATCCAGCAGCAGCCCCGATTGCACGGCGCCGCCCGCCAGCTGGTACTTCACGATGACGTCGCGGTTGCCCCCCTGGGCTTCGGTGGGATCCAGGCGCAGCGTGGCCTCGGCCTTGCCGTCGTAGGCGATGGAGGTCTTGTGGGTGTCGCAGCTCATGCGCTGGATGGGCAGGCCCGCCGACAGCTTCACTTCCAGCTCGAAGGTGGTGGCCGGCTTCTCGCCCGCGTGGGTGTAGGGATTGGCCACCCAGAGCTCGCCGGTGCTGGACTCGGTGCCCGCCCTGCCGGCGTAGCGCGGGCCCACCACCGTGGGATAGACGAAGGCGTAGGTGCCCTCCGTGGGCACCAGCAATTCCGTGTAGGACAGCTCCACCCGGATCTCATCGCCCGGCAGGATGTTCGCCACGTTCATCTGGAAGACGTTGGGGCGGTGCTGTTCCAGCAACGAAGCGCTGCGCCCCTCTGCCTTCGCCTGTTCGTACTCCGCCCGGGCCTGGCCTCGCTCCTTAATCTGGGCCTTCAGCACCCGCTCGCCGATGGTCATGGTCATGCCGTAGACCGCGGAGCGCGTGGAGCCCGGGAACACGTAGATGGCCTCCAGGGGCTTCGTGCCCGTGTTGCGGTAGACCTGGGTCACCTTCACGTCGGCGATGACGCCCGCGATGGCCACCTTGGCCGAGGTGGACTTCAGGGGCAGCTGGTCCAGGGCGCTGTCTCCGCCCTTCACGAAGAAATAGGGGGAGAGCGTCGTGTCCGCCTCGCCGCCCTCGGCGGGCGGGCTCTGGCGGACGGGCAGCGGCCGACTGCGGGTCTGGGCATCCCCCTGGATCGAGGCGACGAGCCCGGCGCAACAGGTGAACAGAACGGTGGTGGAGCGGCGCAGCAACATGGTCTTCTCCCGGATGACCCGCGCCGGCATGGCGCGGTTCAGGAGGGAATGACGCGAGAGGCAGGATCCTTTCACGTCATCGAAAAAGGAAACACCCGGGGAAAAGAAATTGATAAGCGGAGGGAAGCGGAATTGCGGAGGAAAGCAGAGAAGGAAGGAGATTCAGGCCTTGAATGGCTTTTCTCCGCTCTCCTCAGCCCCTCTGCTTTCCTCCGCTTTCCTAATGCCTTGTTGCCGGGTGGATCCGCACCCTATAGCCATTCACGGGTCCCGTTTCCGGCAGCTTAGCCGGATCGGCCACGGGAGCATTCAGCACGTAGAGATCCAGGACATCGCCTTCGGCCAACCTCACCTTTCCCTGCCACCGGGTAGCCCCGTCCTTCAGTCCATCCACCATGAAGAGCTTCGTCACTTCGACGCCGGTGGCCGGGCGTTTGAGAAGCAAGGCTTGGGTCCCCGGTGGTGCCATCACCGTGACCTGAGTGCTTCCATCGGAAAGCGTGTCCAGGGTCCAGGTGGGTATGGCCAACGCCCCCCCCAGGTTCGTCCCATCCCGCCGGGAGGCCACCGCCTTTGGGACTGCGGGGGTCGGAACAACCGATCCGGTGGCCTCCATCAACGCCCCGACGGAACGCGGTGCTTCGGCCTTCTTGGCCATCCTGTCCTCGGCTTCCGCCTGGCGGGAGGCCGCCTGAACGTTCATCCGGGCTGCGTCCTCCCTGGCAAGGACAGGGGCCCCTGCGGTGGCCGCCGGGGGGGCCAACGGCTTCGGCGCGGGGGCCGGGGGGGGGGTTGCCTCCACCACGGGGGATGGCTGGGCGGTTTCCTTTCGTGGGGCGGCAGGGGCCTTCAGTTTGGCCTGGGCTTGGGTGGCCTGGGGCGCAGTGGGAACAGCGGGAGCCTCGGCTGGCAGGGGCTTGGCGAGCTCCTGCAGCGATGGCGGGGCCTTCTCGGGACTGCGCAGGTAGGCCAGGCCCGCGGTGGCGGCCACGATCAGGCCCGCCGCGGCGCCCAGCAGGCCGGGGCGGCGCCAGAAGGGAGCGACTTTCGGAGGACCGGCCTGGGCGAGCGCCTCCATCAGTTGGGCCTTGGCCCCGGGGCCCGCCAGCAGCTCCCGCAACGCCTCCTCGTCCATCAGCGCATCAAACAGTTCCTGCCGCTCCAGGGCCGCGGCAAACAGCCTCTGGCGCTCCGCCTCGGAGAGGGTCCCCGTGGCGTAACCACCCAAGAGCTTGGCGGCCTCCGTCGGTTTCACGGCGCCCCCCTTCCGGCCGATCCTTCCCAGCTCCCGCCCAGGGCTTCGAGCAGCTGCTTCCGGCAGCGATGGTCCCAGGTGTAGATGGTGTTGAGACTGGCCGCACCCATAAGTGCCTGGATCTCGGGGAAGCTGCGGCCCTGCAGCTTGAGGCGGAACAGCTCCCGGCAGCGCTCGCCCATGCGCGCGATGCCACCCATGAGCTTCGCCAGCAGTTCCTTGCGCTCCAGGACCGTGGCGGGATCCGGCGCGTCCGAAACCGGCGGGAAGACATCCACGTCCACCGCGTCGTACTCGCCCCGGCGGAAGGCCTTGCGGCGGTGGGCCGCCAGCTTGAACCGCAGGATCTGGAACGCCAACGGCATCAGATCCTCCACCCGGTCCAGATGCCCGTACTTCTCATGGATCAGCACCAGCACCTCCTGCGCCAGGTCCTCCGCATGGGCGCCTGCAGAACGGGATGCCGCGAAGGCCACGATCCTTTCACGCAGTCGGGCCAGGATCTCGGCGCGGCCCGCCACGGCCAGCTCTTCCCGCAGGGGGATCGGCAGCGCGGAAGTCGTTGGGAGGTCGGGGTTCATGGTACTAGGGGGTGATTTCCATCCTGACATCGAATGGCGGCCTGGCTCACGCGATAGACTGGGGCATGTCCGAACGCCTGATCCTGCTCACCAACGACGATGGCCTCTGGGCCCCGGGGCTGGCGACCCTGGCCCGGGCCGCGGCCCCCTTCGGCCGCGTGGTGACCGTGGCCCCCGACCGCAACCGCTCGGCCATCTCCTCGGCCCTGAGCCTGCACAACATCCTGCGGTTGACCGAGCTGGGCCCGGATCGCTACGCCTGCGATGGCACGCCCGTGGACTGCGTGCTGCTGGGGGTCTGCGAATTGCTGGAGCGCCGCCCCGACTGGGTGCTCTCGGGCATCAACCACGGCTTCAACCTGGGCGAGGACGTGTTCTATTCCGGCACGGTGGGCGCCGCCTTCGAGGGGCGGCTCCAGGGCTCGCGGGCCGCGGCCTTCTCCATGCATCCGGGCGGCTCCATGGAGCAGGCCGAGCCCTGGATCACCCGGTTCCTGGAGCGCTGGGAGTCCATGGAACTGCCGGCCAACCGCATCTGGAACGTGAACTTCCCCAAGGGCGAGCCCAAGGGCTTCCACCTCACGGGCCAGGACAGCCGCGCCTACCACGACCTGGTGGAGCGCCGCATGGATCCCCGCAACACCGCCTACTTCTGGATCGGCGGCGACGCCGGCCCCACCTATGCCAAGGCCCCCGGCAGCGACGCCGAAGCAGTCTTCCACGGCTTCGCCAGCGTGACGCCCCTGCGCCTCGACCTGGGTTGTCCCGAGACCCTGGCGCGGCAGGCCGACTTCGACGCGACTTTTAACCGGTAGTTTTATGCTCATATTTTTCCGGGTCCACGGGGACGTCCAAGGGGTGGGCTACCGCCGGTATGTGGCGCGGGAGGCCCAGGCCCTGGACCTGGCCGGCTGGGTGCGGAACGAACCCGACGGCACCGTGTACGGGGAGGCCGAGGGACCCGAAAGCGTCCTCGAAGTCTTCCAGGCGAGGTTGGCCGAGGGTCCGCCCTTCGCCTCCGTCTCACGGCTGGACTGGAGACCTCCAGATATGCGATCCTCCCTTCCCCATCCATTCGAGATTCGCAGGTAGCCATGGCCCCCATCTCATCCCTCAGCTCCTTCGTCCGCGATGTCCCGGACTTTCCGAAGGCGGGGATTCTCTTCCGCGACATCACCCCCCTGCTGGCAAACGCCGAGGCCTTCAGCGAGGCCGTGGCCGCCATGGCCGAGCCGGTGCTCACCCTCCAGCCCACCCATGTGCTGGGTCTGGAATCCCGCGGCTTCATCTTCGGCAGCGCCCTGGCCCAGAAGCTGGGCGTGGGCTTCGTGCCCGCCCGCAAGCCCGGCAAGCTGCCCATGGCCACCTTCGATGAGCCCTATGGGCTGGAATACGGCTCGGACGCCCTGGAGATCCACGCGGATGCCTTCAAGCCGGGGGACCGGGTCCTCATCGTGGACGACGTCATGGCCACGGGCGGCACCGCCGCCGCCGCCCAGCGGCTGGTGCAGCGCACCGGCGCCCAGGCCGTGGCCCTCACGGTCTTCATCGAGCTGACCTCTCTCCCGGGCCGGGAGAAGGTGGAAGGCCTGCCCGTCTTTAGCGTGCTCCGCTACTGAGGAATCGCCAGGCCCATCTCAGCCAGGCTGGCGCGAATGCCGGCCCCTGGATCCGCATACCAGGGCGTCCACCCCAACTCCCCCGTTCGGCGACTCGTGACGCGGCGGGATTCCCGCAGGAAGGACAGCAGCCCCGGGCTCAGGACCTCCTGGGCCTCGACCCAGGGGATCTGGGGCGGCGCGGGAAGTCCGGCCAGGCTCGCCACGCGGGCCGTGAAGGCCGCCATGCTCTCTGGCAGGCCATCGGTGAGGTTGAACACGCCCGCCACGGGCCGTTCCAGAGCCGCCAGGCAGGCGCTCACCAGATCGTCCACATGGATCCGGTTGCCGGGACCCGAGTCCTCGGCCCGCAGCACGGGTTCACCGCATCGCAAGCGATCCAGGGGCAGGCGGTGGGGGCCGTAGATGGCGGGTACCCGGAACACCACGCAGCGCATGGCCCGGTCCAGGCACCACCGGGTCACGCGCCGCTCGGCGTCCAGCCGCCTCCGGGAGCGGTCGTCCCGGGGCGCCGTGGGACTGTCCTCGTCCACCGGAGCCCCGCCCGTGTCGCCGTATACGCCCGTGGTGCTGATGTACACGAAGGCTTCGGGGCGGGCGGATCCCAGCGCCCCCAGGAACCGTGCAAGCCGGAGGTCCTCCGTTCCCGCTCCCGAGGGAGGCGCGAGATAGACCAGCGTGCTCAGGTCTGAGGGCGGGTGCCACGGCCCGGCGAGCGCCGCCTGGTCGAAGTCCATGGCGAGGGCGGGAATGCCCTGGCGGGTGAGGTCCTCCGCGCTGGCAGTTCGGCGGACCAGGGCCAGCACCGGGCCTTCGCTCAACCGGCGCCGGGCCAAGCGCACCCCTGTGTACCCGCACCCTGCGATGAGGCAGGTTCCGCTGCGGTCCGAGGGGGCCTTCTCCATCCGGCCAGCATACGCCCCGGCATGAGAGGCTGTTTAGGCCCGGCACCCTAAGGGAGGACCCGTGTCCCCGCTCGTCAAGATCGTCCTGCTCGCCTGGCTCGTGCTGGGTCCCTTGGGGATCTGGCTGCGCCGGTATCGCCGCCGCAGCCGGGTTTGATCAGGCCTTTCCCGCCCTCCTCGGGAGCACCAGGCTGAACCGGCTGCCCGAGGCCAGGGCCTCGTAGCGGGCTTCGCCGCCATGATCCTGGGCGATGCGGCGGGCGATGGCGAGGCCGAGGCCGGTGCCCTTCCGTTTCGTGGAGAAGTAGGGCTCGAAGAGCCGCTCCCGGTCCACGTCCGGCACACCCACTCCGTCATCCGCCACATCGTACCGGAGGGCCTCGCCCTCCACGGACAGGGACAACTGGATCGCGCCCTTGCCTTCGACCGCGGCCACCGCGTTGTCCACGTAATTGATGAGGGCCGCCTTCACCAGGTCGTCATCCCACAGGGCGGACACTGGCTCCTCGGGCAGGCGGACATCCCATCGGATTTCGGGGTAGTTCGGCCCATAGAGCGCGGCCACCTGCCGCAACAGGTCCGTCGGATCGCAGGGCGAGAACTGCGGGACGGGCAGGCGCGCGAAGCGGCTGAAGCTGTCCACCAGCCGCGACAGGCTGGACACTTCCGCGAGGATGGTCTCGGCGCCTTCCTGGATGGCGGCAGGATCAAGGCGGCCTTCGCGGTTGCGGCGCAACAGGCGCTGGGCCGTGAGCTGGATGGGCGTCAGCGGATTCTTCACCTCGTGGGCCATGCGCCGCGCCACCTCCTGCCAGGCGGCCCGCTTCTCCGCCTTGGCCAGCAGCGAGAGATCCTCCAGCACCGCCAGCACGCCGCCGCCCTGGATCGGTTCGAGGATGGCGCGCACGGGCCGTCCCTCCCCTTCGCCACCCAGCCGCATCTCCTCCTGGACGCCCCGCCTGGATTCCCGCACCGCGGCCAGCAGTTCGGGCAGCCGCCCCATGCGGGGCAGCGCGGCCAGCGTCTCCCACCGGGCTTCGGTGGGATCGGAGTCTTCCAGGCCCAGCCAGGCTCGCGCGGCGGCGTTGAAGGTGCGCAGCTCGCCATCCGCCCGCCAGCTCATCACCCCCACGGGCAGGGCCGCCAGCAGCTGATCCAGGTAGGCTCGCTGCTGCTCGATGCGGCTGGCCTGCGTCTCGATGGCCGCCCGGTTGGTCTTCAGGTCGCGGGTCATGACGTTGAAGGTGCGGGCCAGGAAGGCCAGCTCATCCTCGCCCATCACGGGCAACTCCACATCCAGGTCGCCGCTGCCCACGCGCTGGGCGGCCTTGGCGAGGGCGCGGATGGGTTCGCTCAAGGATTTCGCCAGGGCCAGGCCCGACCACACGGCGAAGAAGAGGGTGAGCAGGGTCAGGAAGAGAAAGGTGCTCTGGGGCAGCGTCTGGAGGGTGTCCTTGGCGGCCCGGATCTGCTGGCTCTCCCGGAACCGCTGTTCCAACGCCAGCACCCGGTCCAGCTTCTCCCGGGGCATGAAGACGCCCACGGCCCAGGCGCCATCCCCCCGGGGCACTATGCGGAGCATCCAGAGGCCTTCCCGGGACTCCTGGGTGCTTTCCCCGCTCAAGGCCACCAGCACCGGCGGCGGACAATCCGGCCCGAGGTCGAGGGCCCTCACCCCCGCTTCCGCACCTTTTCCGAGGAAGGCCACCAGGTCCAGACCCGAGGCGGCCCGGATGACCTGCGGCTCCGCCGAGGCCGAGGCCAGCAGCCGGCCCGCGCCGAAGTCCAGCCGGGCCCGGGCGGCGGCGCGCAGATCCTCGGCCATCTTCCCGCCGTCGCGGATGGCCACTTCGGTCTCGGGGCTGAACCAGCGTTCCACATTCTTGTTGATGAAGTTCCGGCCCACCATGAAGAGGATGAGGCTCGGCACGATGCCCACGATGAACAGCGTGAGCACCATGCGGGTGCGCAGCCGGGAGCCCAGGATGCCGCTCTTGCGCTCGAAGTAGAGCTTGGCCACGCTGCGGGCCACGATGAAGAGCAGGGTGCCGATGGCCAGCACGTTGGCCAGGCCCAGGGCGAGGAGGGCCCAGCGCGAGGGCGCGTCCAGTCCGCCCCCGGCGATGCGGTTGCCCACGGCCTTGTAGGCCAGGATGGTCATGAGGATCAGCACGGCCAGGCCCACCGCCACGTAGAGGCGCGTCAGCTCGGGGTGGCGCTTGGGCTGGGGACTGATTGGCATCTCCAGCAGGCTATCCTGGAACCTTGCGGAAAGGCAGGCGGAAGCGAATGGTGACGGACGATGCGGAGGCGGTGCGGCGGAACCTTCTGACGGGATTCATTCCCGGCAGCGGCCTCCCCATCTTCGATCCGCCCCCGCCCGACGAGGCCTGGGACGCCGTGGAGGCCGAAGGGACGGCCTACCCGCGCCTGTCGCTGGAGTTCTGGACTTCGAAGCAACGGCAGGCGTCGAATCTCCACGAGATTTCCTACCGCGCCTGCTACAAGCCCCAGCTGCCGCGCCACTTCATCGAGCGCCTGACGCGGCCCAGGGAGCGGGTCTACGACCCCTTCAGCGGTCGCGGCACCACGGCCATCGAAGCGGCCCTCCTGGGCCGCCGGGTGGCGGCCAACGACGTGAACCCCCTGTCGAGGATGCTGGCCGAGCCCCGCCTGACGCCACCGGATCCCATTGCTGTGGCCCAGCGGCTAAAGGAAATCCCCCTCAGGGGGACCTCCGATGCCCTGGACCTCGGCATGTTCTTTCATCCGGATACGGAAGCCGAGATCCGTGGCCTCCGCGACTGGTTCCTGGGCCGACAAGCTTCGGGCGGACTGGATGACCTCGACACCTGGATCCGCATGGTGGCCACCAACCGGCTCACGGGCCACAGCCCCGGGTTCTTCTCGGTCTATACCCTGCCCCCCAACCAGGCGCTCACGGCCGAAAAACAACGGTCGATCAACGCCCAGCGGGAGCAGGTACCCACCTATCGCGATACCCACGCGCTGATCCTGAAGAAGACGAAGCAGCTGCTGTCCGGCTTGGGGGCCATCCAGCGGCAGAACCTGTCCCTCGCGGCCCAGGATGCCCGCTTCCTCACGGGCGACGCGCGCGAGACCACCATGCTGCTCGAGGGCTGCATGGCCCTCACGGTCACCTCGCCCCCCTTCCTCGACGTGGTGGACTACACCGGCGACAATTGGCTGCGCTGCTGGTTCACGGGCCTCGACGCCGAGGCCATCGGGCGCGGCATCAGCACGCCCCGCACGGTGGTGGCCTGGTCCGAGACGATGGGGACCGTCTTCGAAGAGCTCTACCGCCTCACGCAGCGGGGCGGCTTCGTGGCCTTCGAGGTGGGCGAAATCCGACGGGGAAAAGTGAAACTCGATGAAGTCGTGCTCCCCCTGGGCCTGCGGGCCGGCTTCAAGGCCCACGGCGTCCTCGTGAACAGCCAGACCTTCACCAAGACCGCCCACATCTGGGGCGTGGGCAACAACGACAAGGGCACCAACAGCAATCGCATCGTGCTGTTCGAAAAGGGCTAGCCACGCTGGTAGAGGGCCGCGTCTTCGCCGTCCGGGTAGTAGCCGGGCCGCAGGCCGCAGGGCTTCCAGCCGCAGGCGCGGTAGAGCTGGATGGCGGCTTGGTTGGACACCCGCACTTCCAGATAGAGATGGGTGAGTCCCTCCGCCTCCAGGTCGCGCTGGCAGGCCTCCAGGAGGAGGCGGCCCAGGCTCTGGCCCCGATGGGCCGGGTCCACGGCGATACGCAGCAGCTCCGCCTCCCCCGCCGCCGGGATGCAGGCCCAGCGGGCGAAGGCCACCTCGGGGAGCAGCCACAGGGCCTCGTGCTCGGCCGGGGCCTTCCAGGCCACCCCGAAGGCCGTGCGATCCAGGCGCACCACCCATTCGGGCAACGGCTCCCCAGCCCCCAGCCGCTGAATCTTGCTCTCCGGCTTCCAGTCTCCCCTGTGGAACGCATGCGTTTCCCGGGATCTATGGTCTCCCTCCGGCCTGCCCGTCATCGGGCCACGCCCTTGCGCAGGGCCTCCGACAGATGGGCCGCCGCCAGGGGAGAGTTCACCGCCGCGTCCGTCTCCCGCAGGTAGAAGGGCACCAGGGGCGCTTCCGGGGGGCACTGGGACACGCGCCGGGCCAGGGCCACCAGGCCCGCCAGGGTGGCCGCGCCTTCGTCCTCTAGCCTGATGCGATGGGCGGGCAGCAGGGCCTCGACCTTGGCCGCGAAGGCCTCCGGAGCCCACCAGGCTTCCCCGCTCACGCGCTCGGGCAGCGCCGTGAGGAGATGCTTTGCCGCGGGTTCCGCAGGGCCCTCCTCCCAGCGCTGGTGGAAGGCCTCGTTGCGCTGGCCGTCCAGCAGGACCCAGAAGGGGCCCCTCACGCCTGCCTGGCGCAGGGCCTCGGCCCGCAGTTCGAAGGCGGAAAAGCCCCAGGTGGGCAGGCCCGCGAGGCCGAAGCCCTCCGCCGTGGCCACGCCGATGCGCAGGCTGGTGAAGCCCCCGGGCCCCAGGCAGGCCGCCACGCCGGACAGCTCCTTCGGGGCCGCCCCGGCCTCGGCCATCAGGTCGTTCAGGGTGGGGAGGAGCCGTTCGCTGTGCCCCCGCCCCACGCCGGACAGCACCCGCCGGGCCCACACCCGGTCCCCCTGGATCAGGGCCAGGTGCAGGATCTCCGTGGTGGTGTCGAGGGCCAGCAGCATGGGGCCAGTGTATCGGGGCGTTGGTCCTAGGCCGCGACCCCTCTGGCGCGCAGGTAATCCCCGAACTCACGGTCCTGGCCCAGGATGTGTTCCACCAGCCAGGACTCCAGGAATTCCACCAAGGCCTCGGTAGGCGCCACCCGTCCGGCGCGGAAATCAACGATGAAGTCGCACACCTTCAGGACCAGGGTCGCGTGGGCCGCGAAATGGGCCGCGGCGCCCGGGTAGCCGTACTGGATCATCAGCGCCTCTTCCGTCTTGAAGTGGCTGACCGTGTAATCCCGGAGGAAATTCAGGACAGTGGCCAGCTCCGCCTTGTCCTTCCCCAGGTCCATGGCCAAATGCAACCGGTTCAGGGCCGCAACCAATTCCCGGTGGTCCTCATCGATCTTGGCGAAGCCCACCTCCAAAGCTGGGGTCCATTTCATGTAGTCCATGCGGCTGCTCCTGAGATCTTGCACATCAACGGCGCGGTCCACCATTGAAGACGCCCTTGTATCGGGCCGACTCCCAGCCGCCATGAATTTGCGGACCCGCCCTGGGCCGAGCGATCAGGGGCCCGGCTGCCCGTGGATCCGAAGCCTGGGCCGCCGAGCCCTGGGGAGGCGGCCCCTTCGCGAGGGCCGTACGTGAAAAAGCGGCCCCTCGGGCCGCTTTTAACTTGGAAAGGAGGATCTAGCAGGCCTTGAGGACCTTGCCCGCCTGGATGCAGGAGGTGCAGACGCGCATGCGCCTGGGGACGCCACCCACGAGGGCCCGCACGCGCTGGATGTTCGGATTCCACCGGCGCTTGGTGATGTTGTTGGAATGGGAGACGTTATTCCCGAACTGGGGCTTCTTGCCGCAAATTTCGCACTGACGGGACATGGGAACCTCACGAACCAAAGGTGAAAACAACCAAGAGAACCAGTTTAGCCAAGCAGGGGCATTACGCAAGGGGAAAGGGTCTGCGCGCCTCAGGGGGGACCGCCCGGCCGCCTCTTCGGCGGCCTCTGCTTCCCCCCTGGCCCCCGCAGTGGCGGCGAGCCAAGTTCGCCTCCCCTGCCCACTCCTCGCTTGCAGGGCGGGGCATCACCTGTCCAGGATGGGAGGCATCCCCCCTGGAACCGCCGTGGACCTCCGCCTCTGGGCCCTCGCCTTCACCGTGCTGGACTGGACCGAGCGCCAGAAGGCCGAGTGCTGGGCAGCCCTCCAGGCGGACGCGCAGCCGAACCTGGCCCCGGAGCAGGCCGAGGCCCTGGCCCGCCTGGAGGCCGACCTGCCCCGCCGCCAGCAGGAGACCCAGGCCCTCAACGGCCGCCTGCTGCTGCCGGGCGATCCCGGGGTGGACGACCTGCTGGCACCGCTGCCCTACCCCGTGGCCCTGTGGGTGCGGGGGACCCTGCCCCCGGCCAAGGGCCCCCGGCTCGCCATCGTGGGCAGCCGCCAGGCCAGCCCTCAGGGCAAGGCCCGCACCCGGGCCTGGGCGAAGGCCCTCACGGAGGCTGGCGTGGCCGTGATCTCGGGCCTGGCCCGGGGCATCGACGGCGCGGCCCACGCGGGCGCCCTGGAAGCGGGCCCCACCTGGGGCGTCATGGGGTCGGGCCTGGAGCACCCCTATCCGCCCGAACACCAGCCCCTCATGGACCGCATCGTGGCCGCCGGCGGGGGCGTGATCACGCCCTTCCCCCCCGAGGCCCTGCCCCTCAAATGGCACTTCCCCCGGCGCAACTGGCTGCTGGCGGCCTGGTCGGATGGCGTGCTGGTCACCGAGGCGCGGCTGAAGTCCGGTTCCCTGGTCACGGCTCGCCTCGCCCTGGACCTGGGCAAGGAGCTTTGGGTCTGCCCCGGCGCCCCGGAAGATTCTTCTGCCGAAGGGCCTAATGCATTGCTAAGAGAAGGCGCCGCACGAATTTGCCTTTCCCCGAACGACCTTATAGAGGACCTTGGCCTCGCACGGACCCCTTGACAAACCTCTGCCCCTAGGTTCCATCCTTAGGGGCCGTTCAGGGCAGACAGCGTTCTTCTGGCAGCCCTGTTACGGCGCCTTATGCCGCCCCTCCCTTCGAGCCGAAAAAGTTGTTCTGAGAAGGCGGCTTAGCCCCCGGGGGTAGTGTCCAGTGACCAAGCAGCCGAACCACGGCGAGACGAGTGCGGCAATTCCAGCTGAGCCTGCGAAGGGTCAGAAGCTTGTGATCGTCGAAAGCCCCTCCAAGGCGAAAACCATCACCAAGTACCTGGGCAAGGGCTACAAGGTCATGGCCTCCGTGGGCCACATCCGGGATCTGCCCCGCAAGCTGGGCGTGGACATCGAGAACGGCTTCCAGGAGGAATACGAGATCAGCCCGGCCAAGGAGAAGGTGGTCAAGGAACTGCGGGCCGCCGCCAAGTCCGCCTCCGCCCTGGTGCTGGCCACGGACCCGGACCGCGAGGGGGAGGCCATCAGCTGGCACCTGCTGGAGGCCATCAAGCCCCCCAAGAGCCTGCCGGTGAGCCGGGTCCTCTTCAACGAAATCACGGCCTCGGGCATCCAGAAGGCCATGGCCGCGCCCACGGTCATCAATAAGAAGCTCGTGGATGCCCAGCGGGCCCGCCGCGTGCTGGACCGGCTGGTGGGCTACAAGGTCAGCCAGGTGCTCTGGGACAAGGTGCGCCGCGGCCTTAGCGCGGGCCGCGTGCAGAGCGTGGCCGTGCGCATCATCGTGGACCGGGAGCGGGAGATCCTGGCCTTCAACCCCGTCGAGTACTGGGTGCTGAAGGGCAAGTTCGCCGCCAAACTGCCGCCCACCTTCTGGATGAAGCTCGTGAAGCTGGGCGGCCAGCCCCTCCAGCTGGGCAACAAGGAGACCAAGCGCCGCGTGTCCGACGCCAAGCAGGCCCAGGATCTCAAGGCCAAGCTGGAGAAGGCGGACTACACGGTCACGGGCCTGGAGACCAAGGAGAAGCGGCGCAACCCCGCCGCGCCCTTCACCACGGCCAAGCTGCAGCAGGAGTCGGCCCAGAAGCTGAAGATGAGCGTGAGCCGCACCATGCAGAACGCCCAGCGGTTGTACGAGGGCGCGGACTTCGGCGAGGGGCCCGTGGGCCTCATCACCTACATGCGCACGGATTCGCCCCGCCTGGCCCCCGAGGCCGTGGAGGCCACCCGTGCCTTCATCGCGAAGAAGTACGGGAAGGAGTTCCTGCCCGACAAGGCCCGCATCTACTTGGGCAAGGCCGGGGCCCAGGACGCCCACGAGGCCATCCGCCCCACGGACATCACGCGGACGCCCGAATCGCTGCGGGGGCACCTCGAGCCCGATCAGTTCCGGCTCTACGCCCTCATCTGGCGGCGCACCATGGCCTGCCAAATGGAGGCCGCCNNGGCTGGCTGGCGGTCTACCGCACGGACAAGACTGAGGTGGACGCCGAGGCCATCACCGACGCCGCCAAGCTGCCGGACGAGGAGGACGAGGACGAGGAGCTGCTCCCGGCCCTGAAGCTGGGCGAGGCGCTCAAGCTCGAGAAGCTGGACGCGGACCAGCAGTTCACCAAGCCCCCGGCCCGCTTCAACGAAGCCACCCTGGTGAAGGAGCTGGAAGAGGACGGCATCGGCCGGCCCTCCACCTACGCCAGCATCATCAGCACCATCCTGGACCGGGACTACGTGAAGAAGCACGAGGGCCGCTTCAAGCCCACGGACTTGGGCATGACGGTGACCGACCTGCTGTTGCAGGGCTTCCACGACCTGCTGAATCCGAAATACACCTCGGGCATGGAGGCCAACCTCGACCGCATCGAGGAGGGCAAGCTCACCTTCAAGAAGGCCATGACGGACTTCTACGGCCCCTTCGAGCAGTCCCTGGCCGCCGCGGGCACGGACATGCAGAACCTGAAGATCGGCGTGCCCACGGGCGAGAAGTGCCCCAAGTGCGGCGACCGGAAGAAGCACCCGGGCACCCTGCTCAAGCGCATCGGCCGCAACGGGCTGTTTGTGGGCTGCACCAACTACAGCGCCGAAAAAGAAGCGGACAAGTGCGACTACACGGCGGACCTGGAAAAGATGGAGGAGCCCGGCGACGCGCCGGAGTGCCCGCTCTGCGGCACCACGCCCATGAACCTGCGCAAGGGCCAGTGGGGCCCCTTCTGGGCCTGCCCCAACTACCCGAAGTGCAAGGGCATCGTGAAGGCCGATCCCAAGGGCATCCCCGTGCCCCCGGACGAGCCCACGGGGGAGATCTGTCCCAATTGTGGCAAGGGCTTCGTGAAGCGGCAGGGCCGCTACGGCGAGTTCGTCTGCTGCATCGACTACCCCACCTGCAAGACGGTGAAGAAGGAGATCCTGGGCGTGCCCTGCCCCAAGTGCGGCGGCGGCCTCAGCCCCCGCAAGACGCGCTTCGGCAAGGTCTTCTACGGCTGCACCAACTACCCCAAGTGCGACTTCACCGCCTGGGACAAGCCCGTCCCCGTCACCTGCCCCGCCTGCAAGAACCCCATCATGGGCGAAAAGACCAAGAAGCCCCGAGGCAAAGACCCCATCCAAGTCCTCATCTGCCCCAAGTGCGGGCATGAAGAGCCGATGGGCTGAGCCCCTGGCGGGTCGCGGAGTGGGCTGCGGGGCAGCCCACGAAACGGGGACCCGCCTTGGTTCAGTACCTAGCGGGTCGAGAATCGCACCCCAATGATGGATACACTCCCCTTTTTCGGCTTGCAGATTCAGGGAATGAGCCTGAAATCATAGAGATGTTTATACCCATCCGGAATTACGCGACCTGCCCTCAAGGGTATTGGTTCGCCTAATGCTTAGTAGGGTGGTTCCATCAACAAGGCCACTCCAATGACTATATCAAAGCCTGAGTTTCGAATTGACCTTGCATTAGGAGCAGAAACCTGTCTGCAAGCCATTTCGCCCTTAACAGGATTAGATTCGTCAATTTGTTATCATTTATAACAAAACATTAGACCTCCACTTGGAATATATAATATTTCTTTAAATCGGATATGCAATAAAATTACAAAATGTTGTCAACGTTTAGAGCAATATTTTAAAATCATTGAATTTAACCAATTAACAATATTTTCTGATCTTCGAAATGAAGTAATTGATTATATCGAATTATCGCTTTACGCTTCAGCAGAGCACGTCGATGATCTAGAAGCCATTGTCAAAGGATTCTATAAACATGAGGTAGACTATAAACGATCAGCCGCTGCTAAAGCATTTTTTAGAGAAATAAAAGATTCTAAAAGATTTGTACTGACGACGGCTAATGCAATTAAGCATCATCAAAGCAGAATTAGATTCTACTCGTTCGAATTCACCCACGTTAAAGAGCGGATGTGCTTACATGGATATTTAGTCGAATGTGTAAAACAAGGTGTAGTTGGTCCTAAATCAATTTTTCCTGATATTAACCAACAGGTATTCTCAGTAACTACCCTAATATGGGGAATTATATTATTTTTACTTAATGCGTCACAAAGTCTTGGAAAATTTTTAAAAACCATTTCACCAAATGGTAAGCATGATTCCGCAGTCTGTCAGAGTTTTCAAGAAGCTGTCATTGCTGTTGCAAGGTTACCTTTATATTCTCTCGATGAGGTTCATCCATTTGCCTCAACACGAATTGTTGTATTGGTTGATGATGGCATTAAACCTAAATTAGATTCTGGTCTATACGGTGGAATCTTCTGGAAATGGAGCAAACTTACAGACGGCGCCATTGGTAACTATAGTACGGAATATCAGGGCGATGGTGTTTCTCGGCAATTTCAATTAGCAACACCTAAAGCATTACATCTTCAGCATTGGGACTGATTATTGAAATACTGCAATTAAAATGCAAATATAGCTCAGAGTTCTCATCACCACCTGAACCTCCACTCAACTCAAGCGGTGATTTGAGGTGTCGGCCACTCCGACTTCAAAAGATGTAGGTAAGCGGAGGAGAGCGGAGGCATGGAGGAAAGCGGAGAAAAACAGGGTTCGCCTGCCGCTTTGCCTCCGCTCTCCTCAGGTCTTCCGCTCTCCTTCGCTTTCTAAATTCCTTTCAGGTTGAAGTCATTCGACCCAGGCCTCTATTCACCTGTGGCTTCCGGCACGTCCTGAACCCATCCTTGCTCCGTGTTCGGTCCCAGGAGGCTTCTATGCCCATGACCAGGCTTGTGGAATTCCTCAAGGCGAATGGGGTGCCCCACCAGGTGATCCCGCACCGGCTGGCCTTCACGGCTCGGACGGTGGCGGGGGCGGCGCACATCCCCGGCCGGGAGATGGCCAAGACAGTGGTGGTGGACCTGGACGGCCAGCACGTCCTGGCGGTGGTGCCCGCCGACCGGAAGGTGGACCTGGAGCGCCTGCGCCTGGCGACGGGGGCCTACTACGCGGACCTGGCCGAGGAATGGGAACTCGCCCACGACTTCCCCGGCTGCGAGCCCGGCACCCTGCCGCCCTTCGGCGACCTCTTCGGCCTGGAGGTCTACGTGGAGCCCCACCTGGCGGAGGACGCGGAAATCGCCTTCAGCGCCGGCAACCACAGGGAAGTGGTCCGCATGGCCTACCAGGACTTCGAGCGCCTGGCCCACCCGACCCTCGTGCCCATGTAGCCCACCCGGAAAAGCCCAGCCACAAAGAACACAAAGGGAAAAAGCTGGAACCGCAGATGGACGCAGATCGCGCCGACCCAACGGACATGGGCCGGCCGGTGATTCAAGGTGTTGGCCATTCCGGCCTTCAAAGATGAAAGAAGTAGGTAAGCGGAGGAGAGCGGAGGCACTGAGGAAAGCGGAGAAAGACAGGGGTTGCCTGCCGCTATTCCTCCGCTCTCCTCAGCATTTCCGCTTTCCTCCGCTTCAAGTCCAGTTCCTTGCATTCGCACCCAACTGGACCTTGCCGGTTGGTGGGGCGCCCTTCGCACAGGATGAGCCGGGCCCGGCTCCCCCGCCGCTAAACCATGGCCATGAGCCTCCGGAGCAGGCCCAGGGATTCGTGCCGACCGCGGGACAAGCCCTGGGACACACCTTTCCGCGGGACTAGGTAATCAACCCTATTTCGCCGCCAGGACCAGGGACCGATGCTTGTGAGGTCCGGTCAGCTCTCATCAAGAGGCGTCACCATGAACTACTCACTCCATCCTGCTTGCCCAGAAGATCTGCAGACCATCCTGTCGTGGGTCGGGACCACCGATCTATTCAGGCAGTGGGCTGGTCCCTTCCTCGGCTTCCCCGGCACATCCGAATCGGTCTGGTCGGCCATTGGGGCCACGCCCGAGAATGCCTTTTCGCTGTTTGATTCAGCGGGCGAACTCGTCGGGTTCGGCCAAGCCTATGTTCGGGATCCCAATGTTCATGTGGCTCGGCTCATTGTCGCGCCCAGCCGGCGCGGGCAGGGTCTGGGCCGCATCCTGACCATGAAGCTCATTCAAGAAGCCATCACCCGCCACCCGGATGGAATCACCTTGAAGGCCTATTCCAACCAAGCTCCTACTGTGTCCCTTTTCAATTCCTTGACTTTTGCGACCATGCCCTTGGCGCAACGTGCCGAGTCTTTCCAGCCTGCTTAGCCGGCCCGACCCCTAGCCCAATCTGGACCCCGCCAGGCGGGACTGTCGTGTTCCCCCCGTCGCTACACGATGGCCATGAGCAGCCGCTTCATCTGATCGAGGTGCAGCAGGTCATGCCCGGCCATGAGGACTCGGAGCAGGCCCAGGGATTCCTGCCCCCGCTCGTTGTGCTGGCCGGTGCGCTCCAACTCCTTCGGACTCAGGCCCTGCCACAGACGCAGGTTGTGGGAGCGCAGCTGACGGAATTCCTCGGCCAGTTCCATGGGCTCGCGTTCGTTGTAGTGCTGCCCCGCCACCCACAGATCCTGATCCATGCCCAGGATGGGGGGATGCTCCTCGCAGAGGATGAGCCGGGCGCGGTAGCCGTAGACCCACTCGCAGTCGCAGAGGTGGCCCAGGACTTCGCAGGGCGTCCACTTCCCCTCGATAGGCCGCACTTGCATCCGCTTCCGGCCATGCTCGAGCACGAGGCCGGCCAGCGTGTCCGGGGTGCTGCCCAGCACCTCGAGGGGATCCTGGTGCCCCAGGTAGTCCCGCACCTTCTTACGGTAGGCGGCGGTCGTTTCTTCCTGAGTGGTGGTGGTCGCCATGGCTTCCTCCTGGGTAGGTTGGGATGGGATGCAGCCGGGTGGGCCCGGGTTCCTGGGATGCTTCAGATTTCGAACCTCACGCCCGTGAGGGTCTCGCTCAGTCCCCAGAGTCGCGCCGCGTCCTTGGGATCGATGGCGTAGGGCCGCACTCCGACATTGCCCGGGGCCTCGATGGGCAGGAGGGGGGCCACGTCCACGTCCTGACAGTAGACCCCGCCCAGGTTCGCCAGCCGGGGACTGGTCGCGCACCAGACGGTGGTGGCGGCGCCCTGGGCCTGGGTCTTGAAGTCGCCGCCTTCGGCCACGGAGCGGCCCCGTGGCACGGTGCCCGGGCGGTCCGCCCGGGTGAGGCCGAAGGCGTGCAGTTCTCCGTCCGTCATGTGGCGGCTGAGGTCCGTGAGCACGGCCCCCGGGGTGCACCGCGAAGGCGCGGACGCCCTTTCCCTCGCCGAGCCGGTCCAGCTCCACGGCAAAGAGCACATTGGCCGTCTTGGATTGGCCATAGGCCTGCCACCGGTCGTAGCGGCGATGGAGGAAGTTGGGATCGGCGAAATCCACCTCTCCGCGCTGGTGGCCCCGGGAGGAGAGCGCCACCACCCGCGCCCCCCCCGCGCGCCACAGCGCGGGCCAGAGCCGCGTCGTGAGCTGGAAATGCCCCAGGTGGTTGGCGGCGAACTGGGATTCATAGCCCCGCGCATCCCGCTGGAGGGGCGTGGCCATGATGCCGGCGTTGTTGATGAGCATGTGCAGGGGCCGCCCCGTGGCCAGGAACTGGGTCGCATAGGCGTCGATGGACCCGGGGTCGAGCAGGTCCAGCTGGCCCAGTTCCACGCGGGGGAGGGCGCCAAGCGCCCGACGGGCCTTGTCGGCGTTGCGGGCCGGCACGAGCACGGTCGCCCCGGCCTCGACCAGGGCCCGGGTCGTCTCCAGGCCGAGGCCGGCGGAGCCGCCCGTGACGATGGCGACCTTGCCCTCCAGGCTGATCCCGCGCAGGGCCTCTCGGGCCGTGGTTCTGGGCCCGAAACCGGAGCGGATCGGCGTCTGGGGACTCGGCATGGGCTGGCTCCTCGGATCGCGGTCTCAAGGGTAGGTTGGATCTGATCTATTGCCCAGGCATGTCTGAGATCCGCCACCGGCTTTGTTATGGTTCACAGGTGTCTAGAACCGGTGGTGGGGATGAGCCCTTGGAAAAGAAGGATTGGCCACCGATGAACACCGATCAAGAGCTGAATAAAGATCAAGTGCGTGGGTCGAAAGCTGGAACCACAGATGACGCAGAAAAAGGGCTTGGGTCCACAGATTCCATCGATTCACACAAATTGAAAAACGCGAGTTGATGGCTGTTTTCAGGTATCCAACTTCCAGCATGGGCTTCAGTGGGGGCGCCGGGACACAAGCCCCCCCACAAGGCGCGACCCCGGCGCCCCCGCTGACCGCTAGCAGGGCCGGAGGCCGCTTTCGGTGGGCCCATGCATGTTGGGTCGGCGCCCATCTGTGACATCTGTGGAATCTATGGTTTCAGCTTTGGCTTGTTAAAAGAGCTCAGGTTGAGCCTCGCCGATAACCAGGATGATTGTTTTACCGGTGAGGAACAGTGAAGCACGGTGAACAAGAAGGCCGCTTTCTCACCGTTCCTCACTGGTAGATTTTTTCTTTCCTCCGAGGAACGGAAGGGGGCTGTGACAGACAACTGAAGCCTGGCCTGCTTTTCTCCGCTCCCGCAGCACCTCCGCATACCTCCGCTCATTGAAGGCTTTTCCTGCGGCTCACCCATTGCAGAATGGGGGATGGCAGGAATCGAAAGGATCCAATGAAGGACGCGCTCCCGCTTCCCCTGCTCATCGGCACCGCCTTCGTCGTCACGGCGCTCTGGGGCTTCAACTTCGTGGTCATCGCCGTGGGGGTCCGGGAGATCCCGCCCCTGTTGCTGGCCTGTCTGCGCTTCGTCCTGGCGGCGTTCCCGGCGATCTTTTTCGTGCGGCGGCCGAAGGTCAGTTGGCGGCTGCTGGCCGCTTACGGCCTGTTCCTCGGCGTGGGGCAGTTCGGCTGCCTGTTCACGGCGATCCGGTGGGGGGCACCGGCGGGCCTGTCCTCGGTCATCCTCCAGTCCCAGGCCTTCTTCACGGCGCTGCTGGCCGTGGCGTTCTTCGGGGAGAGCTTCCGGTGGCATCACGCCGTGGGCCTGGTGGTGTCCGGGACGGGGCTGGTCCTCATGGGCTGGGCCAAGACGCCCAAGGGGGGGCTCAGCATGCCCCTGTCGGCCCTGGTGCTGCTGCTCCTGGCTGCCTTCATGTGGGCCGCCGCCAACCTCCTGACCAAGAAGATGGGCCGGGTCGATACCCTGGGCCTGATGGTCTGGTCGAGCCTGGTGCCGCCCCTGCCGCTCTTCGCCCTGTCCTGGGCGTTCGATGGCGGCGGCGCGGTCCTGACCGCCCTGCGGCACCTGGGCTGGGTCAGCCTGGGGGCCATCGCCTACCTGGCCTTCCTGTCGACCCTGGTGGGCTACGGCCTGTGGAACTGGCTGATCGTGAAGAAGGGGGCCTCGGCCGTGGCGCCCTTTTCGCTGCTGGTCCCGGTGTTCGGGATCAGTTCGGCCTGGCTGGTCCTCGGCGAGACCCTGACCCCCAGCCACCTGGTCGCGGCGGGATTGATCCTGGGCGGCCTGGCCGTGCACGTGATCGGCGGCCGGGTGGCCATGGAGGCGCTGTTCCAACGGGCCAAATGAGCGTGGCTGCCCCGGCCGGTGAGCAAGGGGATGACGCGGGCGACAAGGGCGCCAAAAGTCATGCTCGGGCCCGGGTCTTTCGATAATGGACCTGGGGGTAATCACAATGCTCGAACCGAAGCGCATTCCTCACCGCACTGCGGTCATCCACGCAGTGATGGCATGTGCTGTGTTCCTGTGTGGGACCGTCTGGGCGGGCGACCTGCCCGAGGTGAAGAAAAGCGGTGTGCTGCGGCACCTGGGCATTCCCTACGCAAATTTCGTCACCGGGGCTGGCGACGGGATGGATGTCGAGCTGATGCAACTGTTCGCCCGGTCCCAGGGCCTGAGGTACGAGTACGTGAAGACGAACTGGGACACGGCCGTGGAAGACCTGATCGGCAGAAAGGTCGAAGCCAAGGGCGGGGAAGTGAAGTTGCTGTCGACCTCGCCCGTGAAGGGTGATCTGATCGCCAACGGCTTTACCATCCTGCCCTGGCGGCAGAAGGTGGTGGACTTTTCCAATTCCACTTTCCCGAGCCAGATCTGGCTGGTGGCGCGGGCCGACTCGAAGCTCAAGCCGATCAAGCCGTCGAAGGACATCGAGCAGGACATTGCGCAGGTCAAGGCCTTGCTCAAGGGCCGGAAGGTCCTTGCCCTGAAGAAGACCTGCCTCGATCCCGACCTCTACAATCTCTACGCGACCGGTGCCGAAGTGATCTGTTTCAATGGCAACCTGAATGAACTCGCCCCGGCCATCATCAAGGGCGAGGCCGAGATGACCATCCTCGACGTGCCCGATGCCCTCGTGGCTCTGGAGAAGTGGCCGGGGACGATCAAGGTGATTGGCCCGATCTCACCCCGGCAGGGGATGGCCGTCGCCTTTCCCAAGGCTTCGCCCCAGCTCCGGGAAGCGTTCAACAAGTTCCTGGCGCAAAGCCGGAAAGATGGAAGCTACCAGCGGATCGTGAAGAAATACTATCCAACGGCGTTCGCATCGTTTCCGGATTACTTCGTAGGCAGATAGCAGGCTCCCTCTGGCAGCCACTGTGGAGCTCTTCACTGATGAAGCTGGTTCTCAGATCCCTGATCAACTTCCGCCGGGTGGCCGTGTTCTCCATCGGCCTGGGGTTGGTCGTGGCCATCGGGTATCTGGCGGTCGTCCAAGTCCGGGCGCAGGTCGCCATCCAGGAATCGGCCCAGAAACAGGCCGCCTTGGACAGTGAACGACGGGCCACAGCGCTCAGCTATTTCTTTTCGGAACAGAAGGATTGCCTGAAGGACCTCGCCGAGAGCCGAGCGCTCTATGCCTATTTCGAAAACCAGGCCCTCGGGATGTCTCTGGAATATGGCCTCCAGGCGAGCCTCCTGGTGGTCAATGAGCGATTCGACCAGGTGCGGCAATCGAAGAAGCTGGGTGAGCTGCCCCTGTATGAGCGCATAGCCTTTGTGAATGCAGCCGGACTTCTGCTGAACGAGAGCCCTCCGCAGGGTCAGGAACAGAGTGGGCGAAGAGACTGGCAGAACCTCCTCACCCCCCATCATTCCGAGTCGGCCATCCTTTGCGACAGAAACGCCAAGGAGTTGCGAATTCTCATCTCCTCCCCCTGTTTCTTCAAAGGCAAGTATGCGGGACAGGTACTGGGCTGGATCTCGTTTCACCAGATTTATCACTACTTCATTGAAGGGATCGGGGGAACATCCCGCTACCCCGATGCCATCGTCTTCGAGCGGGAGTACCTTCATGTTCCCCCCAGGGCAAGGCGCCTGATTCCCTCCGGCGAATCGGTCCTGCCAGCCAACATCGGACCTGGCCATTCCTACGAGCTTCCGAATGCAGACGGGAACACCACCGGCAGGGGCGCGCACGCCATGCTGGTCCCCGTGAAGGCCACGCCCTTCTCCCTGATGACGTTCATCCCCTCCATGGAGCAACTTGATTTCCAGTCTCCGCGCAAGGTCATCNNACAAACAACGCGCTGCTCCGGACCCATCTGCAGGAGACCCTCCTCCGCGAAAAGGTGGTTGACGAAAAGAACCGCGAACTCGCCGCCGAGATCCAAGTGAGGCAGACCGCCGAAAGTGCCCTGCGGGACAGTGAGGAGCGATACCGTGCGGTGGCACAATCCGCCCACGACGCCATCGTGACGATTGACCATACGGGAAACATTGTGGGCTGGAACCGCGGCGCTGAGAGGATCTTCGGCTACGAAGCCGCTGCGATCATCGACCAGCCCCTGACGCGGCTGATGCCAGAGCGCTATCGTGATGCGCATTCATTTGGAGAGGATCGGATCAAATTGGGAGGTGCGCCGAACATCCGAGGCCAGGCGACCGAACTTCAAGGTTTGCGCAAGGACGGCAGCGAGTTCCCGGCGGAAATCTCGCTTGCAAAATGGGATGCCCTCGATACCTGGTTTGTCACTGGAATCATCCGCGACATCACCGATAGAAAGCACGCTGAGGAAGAATCTGCGAAGCTCCAGGCCCAGCTTCTTCAGTCCCAGAAAATGGAGAGTCTGGGAACTCTGGCGGGAGGCATCGCCCACGACATGAACAACATACTTGGGGCCATTCTCGGTCTGGCCTCAGTCAACATCGAGGGCCAACCCCAAGGGAGTCAGGCCTACCGCTCCTTCGAGACCATTGCCAAGGCAGCCACCCGCGGCGGAGAGATGGTGAGGAGCCTACTGGCCTTTGCTCGGCAAAGCCAAGCTGAGGACCGCGTCCTGGATGTGAATGCCATCCTTCAGGAAGAGATCCGCCTCCTCGAACGCACCACCTTCTCCAAGGTGCGCCTCGTGGTGAATCTGGCCCCTAAACTTCATCCCATCCGTGGCGATGCCAGCGCCTTGACCCACGCCTTCATGAACCTCTGCGTCAATGCCGTGGACGCCATGCCCGAGAACGGCACCCTCACCCTTCGCACCCGGAATATCGACAGCGACTGGATTGAGGTGACCGTGGAGGACACAGGAACCGGGATGCCGAAGGACGTTTTAGAAAGGGCCATGGACCCCTTCTTCACCACCAAGGGGGTGGGCAAGGGCACGGGTTTGGGCCTTTCCATGGTCTACAGTGCGGTGAAGGCCCACCAGGGGCAGATTGAGATCCACAGCGAGCCTGGCCAGGGCACCCAGGTAAGGATGCAGTTCCCTGCCTGCGAACCTGCGATCGAAGTTGCTGAATCAGTTCCTGGGACTCGATCCGAGATGTCCAAGCGGGCGCTGAACGTGCTTCTGGTCGACGATGATGAAATGATCCAGAGTTCCGTGGAAACCATCCTTCAATCCCTGGGCCATGCCGTCATCACAACGCCAAATGGTGAAGAAGCGCTGGCGAGGATTGAAACCGGATTCGTGCCCGATGTGGTGATCCTCGATATGAACATGCCGGGGCTGGGTGGGAGCGGCACCCTGCCCCGCCTTCGCGCCATCCTTCCCGAGGTGCCTGTCCTGCTTTCCACCGGAAGGACCGACCAGGTCGCACTGGATCTTGCCAAGACCCATCCGTTCGTCACCCTGCTGCCCAAGCCATTCAGCATCAAGGAACTTCAGCAGCGGCTTGAAACGATTGGACGGTAAGGCAAGANNCGGGAACCCATCCTTGGTTTGCTTTCTGCCCAAGGAGGCCGCCATGCCCACCAACAAGGTCAAGGAATTCCTCAATGCGCACGGGGTGGCGCACGCCATCATCCCTCATCCTCTTGCCTTCACCGCCACATCCGTGGCCGGGGCGGCCCACATCCCCGGCAGGGAAATGGCCAAAACCGTGGTGGTGATCCTGGATGGCGACCTGGTCATGGCGGTGGTCCCCGCCACCCGGAAGGTGAATCTGGAGCGCCTGCGCCAGGCCACGGGGGCCCTCACCGCGGAGTTGGCGGACGAGCGGGACTTCATGGGCGACTTCCCTGAATGCGAACCCGGCGCCATGCCGCCCTTCGGGAACCTCTACGGCATGAGTGTCTACGTGGAGCCCCACCTGGCGGAGGACGATCACATTGCCTTCAATGCCGGGTCGCACACCGAGCTCATCAGCATGGCCTACAAGGACTTCGACCGGCTGGTCCACCCCAAGCTCGTGGATATGTAGCGGCCCCTTGAACGCCGCTTCGCGGGACACCCGTGAGCATGGGAACTTGTGCCCAAAAAGATTGAAATAAACGGAGGACAGCCGAGAAGCTGAGGAAAGCGGAGAAAGGAAACTGAACCTTAGCCTGCCTTCCTCAGCTCTCTCCGCCCTCCGCACACCTCCGCTTTTCTACGCATTCCCAGCCCCTTGAAAAACCTCAACGCCACAGCAGCAGCGCGACGCTGGGATACTGTTCCCATGTCCGACACACCACCTCCCGCCCTGGTCCTCCTCCCCGGCATGGACGGGACAGGCCTGATGTTCGGGCCGATCCTGCCCTTCCTGGACGGCTTCGACCCGCGGGTGGTGCGGTACCCGGCGGAGCTGACTTCCTACCCCGACTGCGTGGCTTTCGCCCGGACGCAGTTGCCGGTGGACCGCCCCTTTCTGCTGCTGGGGGAATCCTTCTCGGGCCCCATCGCCATCGCGCTTGCAGCGGAACAGCCAGAGGAGCTACGGGGCCTGGTGCTCTGTGTCACCTTCGCGCGGAATCCCAGTCCCGAACTGGCCTGGACGGCGCCGCTCCTCCGCGCCCTGCCGCCCCAGCGGCTGTCCCTGCTCCTGCTTAGGCATCTGCTGTTTGGACGATGGCACACGGAGGCCTTGACCGACCTCGCCCTGACCATGTTCCCNNCATCCAGGTACCCACCCTCGCGCTTTGTGCCCGCCAGGACCGGCTGGTCCCGCCTTCCGCCACCCGCTGGCTGCAGGCCCATCTGCCCGATCTGGAAGTCATCACCCTCGAGGGTCCCCATTGGCTCCTGGAGGCCCGCCCCGAAGCATGCGCCCAGGCCATCCGGGCCTTCGCTGAGCGCAGCCCGGCGTTCAGTCCTGCCCTGCCACTGCCTCCAGCTCGACCAGCCAGGGCGCCCGCTCGGCGTGGGTGACGAAGCTCGCGTGGAGGCTGTTCCGCGCCAGGGTCACCAGGTCGTTCCGGGACAGGTTCAGGGCCTGGGCGATCTCCAGGAAGTTCTGGCCGATGTAGCCGCCGAAATAGGCGGGATCATCGGAGTTGAGGGTGACGCAAAGCCCCCGGTCCAGCATGTGCTTGAGGTTGTGCTGGGCCATATCCGGGAAGACGCGGAGCTTGATGTTCGAGAGCGGGCAGACCGTGAGGGGAATGCGTTCGCGCACCAGCCGCGCCACCAGCTCCGGGTCCTCCGTGGCCCGCACGCCATGGTCGATGCGCTCGATCCGGAGGCGATCCAGGGCCTCCCAGACGTAGCTTGGCGGCCCTTCCTCGCCCGCATGGGCCACCAGGCGCAGGCCCAGGTCGTGGCAGCAGGCGAAGACCCGCTCGAACTTGGCGGGAGGATGGCCCTGCTCCGAGGAATCCAGGCCGACGCCATGGATGCGGTGGCGGTGTGGTCGGGCCTGCTCCAGGATCGCGAAGGCATCGGCTTCGGAGAGGTGGCGGAGGAAGCAGAGGATCAGCCGGGAACTGACTCCCAGTTGAGCCAGGGCATCCTGGCCGGCCCGCTCGAGACCCGCCAGCACGGTCTCGAAGGCCACCCCGCGCGCGGTATGGGTCTGCGGATCGAAGAACAGTTCCGCATGCACCACGCCATCGGCCTGGGCGCGACGGAAGTAGGCCATGGCCAGCTCGTAGAAGTCCCGCTCATGGATCAGGACCGCGGCGCCCGCGTAGTAGATATCCAGGAAGGACTGCAAGTCCGAGAAGGCATAGGCCTCCCGCGTCTCTTCGACGCTGGCGTAGGGCAGGATCACGCCGTTGCGGCGGGCCAGGTCGAACATCATCTCGGGTTCGAGGGAACCCTCGATGTGCAGGTGCAGTTCAGCCTTGGGTAGGCGGCGGATGAACGCCTTCAGGTCCATGGCGGGTCCTTCCTGGCTCTCCTGGGCTGTCGTGCAGCTACTTGCCGGGCATCCTGGAGGCCACGCCCTGCACGTAGTAGTCCATCTTCTCCAGGTCGAGGTCGGAGATGGTCTGGCCGGCGGGCACGCGCACCTTGCCGTCCTGGTCCACTACCGGGCCCGTGAAGGGATGGAGCTTCCCGGCCACGATCTGGGCCTCCAGCTTCTTCACGTGGGCCTGCACATCCTTGGGCACGGCCGCGCTCATGGGGGCCATCTTGATGAAGCCGTCCTTGAGACCGCCCCAGACGCTGCCTGACTTCCAGGTGCCCGCCAGCACTTCGCTCACGACCTTGGTGTAGTAGTCGCCCCAGGTCAGGAGGACGCCGCCCACCTGGGCCTTGGGCGCGTACTTCAATTCGTCGGAGTTGTAGCAGAACACCTTCACACCCTTTTCCTCCGCGGCCTGGTTTGTGGCGGCGGAATCGGTCTCGTGGGTCAGCATGTCGGCCCCCTGGGAGATGAGGGCCAGGGCGGCTTCGCGCTCCTTGCCGGGATCGAACCAGGTGTTCACCCAGACCACGCGGACCTCGGCCTTGGGATTCACGCTCTTCATCCCGAGGGTGAAGGCATTGATGCCCATGACCACTTCCGGGATGGGATAGGAGGCCACGATGCCCGCCACGTTGGACTTGGTGAGTTTGCCCGCGATGACGCCGCTCAGGTAGCGGCCTTCATAGAAGCGACCGTTGTAGATGCCCAGGTTGGCGGCGGTCTTATAGCCCGTGGCGTGCATGAAGACCGTGTTGGGGAACTGCCTGGCGACGTTCAGGGCCGGATTCATGTAGCCGAAGGAGGTGGCGAAGATGACCTTCGTGCCGCCCTGGGCCATCTCGCGGATGACCCGCTCCGCATCGGCACCCTCAGGCACGTTCTCGACGAAGCGCGTGGTCACTTTGCCCTGGAGATTGGCTTCCATCTGCCGCCGGCCCAGGTCGTGCTGGAAGGTCCAGCCGGAGTCGCCCACGGGTCCGACGTAGACGAACCCGACCTTGGCCGGCTCCTGGGGGGGGGCGGCGGCCAGGACCGTGGCCGCCAGCAGGGCGGCGGTCCCGAGTGTGGTGCGAATGAGATCGCGGGTGATCATGCGGGATCCTCCTCCAGAAGGGTGAATTGATGACCCGATTGTGCCAT
>PMJK01000009.1 GCA_003158505.1 Holophagaceae bacterium
CCCCACTTTGAAAACAGACCCTAGGTGCCCTCACCCAAGGGTCTTGTGCGGCAGGCTTTCGATCCTCCCGGCGGGGGAGACCAGCACGTAGTTGAGCTTGCGCTGGAGCTCGCGGACCGTATTCGCGCCGGCGTAGGTGAGGCCAGAGCGCAGGCCACCCACGATATCCGCGAGGATCTCCTCCTCATCCTCGCGATAGGGCACCCGGGTGGCCACGCCTTCGGCGGTCTTCCATCCGGTGAGGCCGCCCAGATGGTCATCGGCCACTTCCTTGCTCGCCATGCCCCGGTAGACCTTGTAGCTCGAGCCGCTCTTCTCGTCCAGGATCGGAGCCCCGGGTGTGGGGCGGGTCCCCGCGAACATGCCCCCGACCATCACGAAATCCGCGCCGAAGGCCAGGGCCTTCACGATGTCGCCAGGGGTCCGGATCCCGCCGTCGGCCACGATGGACCGGTCCGCCCGGGCGCATTCCTGGATGGCCGTGATCTGGGGCACGCCGAACCCGGTCTTGATGCGGGTGGTGCAGACGCTGCCAGGTCCGATGCCCACTTTCACGATGTCGGCATGGACGGACGCCAGGTAGTCGGCGCCGGCGTAGGTGGCCACGTTGCCCGCCATGATGCACTCATTGGGGAGCATCATGCGCATGCGCTTGATCATCTTGCCCACGTACTTGGCGTGACCGTGGGCCACGTCCACGCAGAAGTACTGGGCCCCCGCATCCCGGAGGGCCTCGATGCGCTCCATCTCGGCCTCCGCCGTGCCCACGGACACGAAGGAGGGGAAACGGCAGCGCTTGAACATCGAAACATTATCCTCAACGGAAACGAACCGGTGCAGCACGCCGATGCCGCCGCGCTCGCCCACGAAATTGGCCATGGCGTCCTCGGTCACGGTATCCATATTGGACGTCATGATGGGCAGCCCGAGCGTGAGCTTGCCCGTCTTGTCAGTCATGCCGATGTCGACGACCCGGCGCGATTCGTGGTGGTTGTAAGCCGGGATCAGCAGGACATCGTCGAAGGTAATCGCGGTCTCAGACATGGCACCTCTGTTTGCTGGGAAGCAATTCTTTCAAGCGGCGTAGGTCTTGTAGAAGTACCAGGCCGCCAGGATGAACCCGATGCTGACCACCCCATAGCGCACGGTCTTGCGGCCCACGCGATGGGCCATGTGGGAGCCGAAGAGGCCGCCCAGGCCTGCGGCAATGGCCATGGGCAGCATGTAGTGCCACTTCACGTTGCCCGGATGCCGCAGGAACTCCATGGCCATGAAGGCGAAGATGGCGATGCCGTTGATGCAAAGGGCCAGGAGGTTCTTGAGGCCGTTCATCTGGTGGATGTCCGTGAGACCCAGGAGGCTCAGGGCCGCCAGCATGAGGATGCCGATGCCGGCACCGAAGTAGCCGCCGTAGATGCCGACGATGAATTGGAAGGAGATGGCGGCGACCCACCAGCCTGGCGTGCGCTCGTGGCCGTGGATCTTCTTCAGCAGCTTGCCGACCGGGTCGTTGGCCGCCAGGAGCACCGTGGCCGTCAGGATCAGCCAGGGGACTAACATGTCGAAGACGCTCTGGGGGGTGACGAGCATGAGCCAGGCGCCCAGGGCACCTCCCAGGAGCGAGGGGGGCATCAGCCGCTTCGCGAAATCCTTGATGCCTGCAAGGTCCTCGCGGTGGCCCCAGAACCCGCCGATGGAGCCCGGCCAGAGGGCGAGGGTGCTGGTGACGTTGGCCTGCTGGCCCGTGAGGCCGATGCCCAGCAGGGCGGGGAAAGACACGAGGGTGCCGCCCCCCGCGATGGAATTGATCGCCCCGGCGGCGAAGGCGGCGGCCATGACGGTTAGCAGGTGGACGATGTTCATGCCCTCCACGATGACATGTCCGCGGGTGGTTCAGAAGCCCGCTGCAATCAACACCTCAACGGCCTCCGAGTCTGCGGGCCTCGTCGCGGCCCAGGATCTTCCAAGGCCGGGGCAGCAGCCCCGGCACCCGGGCCATGTAGTCCCGGTAGGTGTCCCCGAACCGGGCGAGGAGCTTCTGCTCTTCCAGCCGCGAGCCGAGGATGAAATAGCCCGTGATCCACAGGGCAGACACGACCATCGCGGCATTCATGTCCCGGGTCCAGAGGATCACCAGCGACAGGGCATACTAGGGATGGCGCACGTACCGATGCAGCGGGGCGATCCGGAAGGGTTCCTGGTCCTCAGGTAGGACCCTGCGCTCCCGGAGCTGCCGGAGGCCCAGGAACTCCGACAGGTCGTAGAACCCTGGCCCCACCAGCAGAAGACCAGTCGCGAGCAGGGCGAGACCGTTCAGCACCCAGGCCATGGCCCCATACCAGCGCCAGAGCCAAGGGCCAGAATCGCGCCACAGCAGCCACAGGATCGGGAGGAGCGCCACACCGGCGAATACATTGTAAAAGAGCCGGTAGGCTGGCATCAGGCGGGGCAGACGGCGGCCAGCCAGCGTTTGGCACCCTGGGCGGCCAGCATGGAGTGCAGCGCCCCGTAGGCAATCCACGCGAGGGACAGTGCGATCAGGCTGGCGGAGTGGGAATCCATGGGTCGATTGTGGGCGAACCGGCGCCCCGGGACCACTGGAGGCCCGGTTATCCTGATGGGATGCATGTGTCCTGGCCCCAGCCCGCGCGCCTCGCGCTTGTGTTCGCCNNGGGCTCTACCCGAAGAAGCTGGGCTCCCGGATCGTGGGGTGGGCCGCCACTCGAACCTTGCCCCGTACCTGGCGCGTGCCATTGCTTGGCCGATTCGCGAGTCACTACGGCATCAATCTGGCCGAGGCAGAGCATCCCCTGTCCGACTACCCCAGCCTCCAGGCCCTCTTCACCCGGCGTCTGAAGCCCGGTCTCCGGCTCCAGGAAGCGACGGTTCCAGGATTCATCAACAGTCCGGTGGATGGGCGCATCATCGCCAGCGGTCGCCTCGAGTCCGGCATGGCCATCCAGGCCAAGGGCCTGCCCTACCGCATCGCGGAACTCCTCAAACACGATCCCGCCGCGACGCGCTTCGAGGGCGGGCACTTCCTCACGATCTACCTCTCGCCCAAGGACTACCACCGCATCCACGTGCCGCTGCAGGGCCAGGTCAGCGCCGTGAGTCGCGTCGAGGGCGAACTGTGGCCGGTGAACGACGCGAGCACCCGCCATGTACCGCGGCTCTACGAACGCAACCGCCGGGCCAGCTGGACCGCCCTGGGCACCGGCTCCTGCGAAGGGCTGGAGGTGGCCGCGGTGCTGGTGGGCGCCACCCATGTGGGCGGCGTCGTGATCGATGCCCGGTGGCTGGGGGGACGGACCCTGCCCGTGGATGGGGGGTTTGCCGTGGACCTGCTGCCCTGTGCCGCCGGCGACGACCTCGGCACCTTCGAGTTTGGTTCCACCGTGGTGCTGCTGATCGGCGGACCGAAGGCCACAGACTGGTCGCCTGGGCGCACGGAAGGCGACGTGAAGATGGGACAGCGGCTGGGGGCCTACCGGTGAACGACATCGACCTCTTCCACCAGGATCCCCTCTGGGACGAGGGCGGCGACCTGCCTGGCGCCCTGGAGGCACTCTTCACGGCCGCGGGCGAGGTGCTGGATCTGGCGCGGCTCCGCGAGCTGACGGGCTTGGGCGATGGCGCCCTTCAGCAGGGCATCGAAAAATTGCAGGAACGGCTTCAGGGTGCTTCCGGCCTGCGCCTGCTGGAAGTGGGAGGCGGTTGGCGCATGGCCACCAGCCCCGTCTACAGAGAGATGGTTTCGCGCCTGGTGACCACCACGCGCAGCGGCAAGCTGTCCCCGGCCCAGATCGAGGCCCTGGCCATCATCGCCTACCGCCAGCCCGTCACCATCACCGAGCTGAACGCCATCCGCGGAGTTACCAGCAGCGCCAACCAGGTCAAGAGCCTCATGGAGCGCCAGCTCATCACTCCCGCAGGCCGCAAGTCAGTGGTGGGTCGGCCCATGACCTACGCCACTACGCAGGCCTTCCTCCTGCACTTCGGCCTGAAGAGCCTGCAGGACCTCCCCCGTCTCGAGGACTTCGGGGAGGGGCGCCTGGAGGCCGAGGCCCTGGCCGCCCTGGAACCGCCCCTTCCCGAGGACGGCCTCTTCGGGGTCAGCGCCCTGATCTCTGCTCCAGAACTACCGGCAACCGAGGAAGATTCTGTCGAATGAACCAGCCTACCCTCAGCCTTGAAGCACAGCCCACAAAACCCAAGGCAGAAAGTCCCACCGGCCTCTTTCTCCAACCCTGGCAGAAGGGCGGCCTGCTGATCGTGCTTCTCGGAATCCTGTACCTGCGCATCTGGCGGCGGAAACAGGCCAGAACCCAGATCTGCAGCCACTGCGGGAAGAAGAATCCCCCCCATCAGAGCAACTGCCAGAAGTGCGCGGCGCCGCTGATGAGGGTGGAGTAGCAGCCAATCAGCTAAAACTCGATTTCGATGGATTCTTCCGCGAGGTCGTTCTCTTCGCCCAGCACTTCGCAGGCGGCGCCATACATCTGAAGCACGGCCGTCTTGCGATTGCTCAGGCTGGTGAGCAGATCCTTCACCCGCTGGACTTCGGAAGCGATGGTGTTGTTGATCTGGGAAACCTCGGAGCGGCAGCGCTCTCGAGTGGTTTCGTAGAAGGCCTTCTGGTCCTGGCTCAAATCCATGGCGTGCTCCGTGGCGGTATACAACATCATAGGGGAGTCGAGTCTATCCCGGTTCAGGACCGGGCGGCCACGGCCAGCATGATGACCAGGATCACAGCCAGCGACAGAATGACTGGGAGCAGCCAGCGGGGGCGAGGAGGCTCCATCACCTCCGGAATCTCCTCAGGGACCTCTTCCGGAACCGACCTCGGGACAGTTTCCTGCAGGGCGAATTCCCCAGAATGAGTGGTGGTACCAACGAAATCCCCGAGTTTCCGGTGGATTCCGCTGGTATGGCTGGTGGGAACCGGGAACCGGGTGGCTACCAGGTGCTCCAGATTCTCGCGGGACCCCTTGTACAGCGCGGTCATGTACTCTGCCACATCATGTTCAGTGATGTGGATTCCTTGCCGCTGGAGGTACTCCCGCAGATCCCGCTCCATGAACCGCGCCGAGGGATAGCGGTGTTCCACACCCTTCTGAAGGGCCCGGTTCACGATGTTGGCCATGTCCCGGGACACATTCGGATTCAGGGTCGTCAGATTGGAGATGCGGCCCAGACGGACCTTTTCCAGCACGCCCAATTCCGAATCGGCCTGAAAGCACCGCTCTCCCGTGAGCAGCTCGAACAACACGAGGCCCAGGGAATACAGATCAGAGCGGTTGTCCAGGGGTTGGCCCGTGGCCTGCTCGGGGCTCATGTACAGCAACTTTCCCTTGAGCGCCCCGGCGATGGTATGGCTGGCCTTGCTGGCGGCCTTGGCAATGCCGAAGTCCACCAGTTTCACGGCACCTTCGGTGGAGAGGATCACATTCTGGGGACTGATGTCGCGATGGACCAGCTTGAGTTCCCGGTCGTCGAAGCCCCGCTTGCGGTGGGCATAATCAAGCGCCGCCGCCACCTTCATCGCCACGAAGGCTGCCACCTGTTCCGGGATGGGCGGGCCGTACTCGCGCACCTTCCTCAGCAAGGTGCGGAGGTCGTGGCCATTCACGTACTCCATGGCGATGTAATAGGAATTGCCCGCCTTTCCAAGATCGAAAATCTGCGCAATGTTCGGATGGGTCAGCTGCGCCGCCAGCTTGGCCTCGTCGATGAACATGGTGACGAAGTCCTCGTTTTCGCTGTAGTGCGGCAGGATGCGCTTGATGGCCACGATCTTCTGGAAGCCCTGCACACCCCGCTGCTGGGCCTTGAAGAGTTCCGCCATGCCACCCACGGCGATCTTCTCCAGCAGGAAATAGTTCCCGTACTCCTCGATGGCTTCGGGAGTACCGGAGACGTCGGGCCGCGTCAATGTGCGCGGTGTACCTTCGGGAGCTGGCGTGACGGAGGTCGCTGCCCACGCAAAAGGATCGTCCACACCCGAGATGCCGCTGAGGGTGTAATGGGCGGGACTCTGCGCTTCGGCCTCCTTCGGTGTCGGCTGGGGATGGGAATTGGTCCTCCGGTCCGGAAACACGACTGTGGTGGGGACAGGGGCGTTCCCCTGCTCCGGCACAGCCATGGGATGAGCCTCGACCTCTGCAAGCACGGGGCCGAAAATATCGGACGTGCTGAGGAGCGGTGCAGAGGTCGGCGGAACCTCCATCACCGGGGCCTGGGCAAACATGGCGAAGGGGTCCGCCGGCGGAGGGACGACTGGATGTTCGAGCTCCTCGATCAGATCACCAAAAACCTCGTCCATGGTGAGCTCGGCCCCGTCAGGTCGATAGCGCCGCAGGAAGGCGGCAATGGCCTCATTCGGCTGGGTGGAATCCAGGAAGGCCTGGATATCCACCGGCTCCCCCTGAGTGGTGGCATCGGGGGACGACCCTTCGGACAGCACCAACACCGGCAGCTCGGGCTTCCGCTCCCGCAGCGTGCGGGCCAACGCATACCCCGCACCGCCAAGGGCGGAGGGGTCGAGCAGAACCAGATCCGGAACCAGTGCGGTCTCCGGGTAGGACTGGACTTCCTCAGACTGGATCCAACGCACCACCCAGCCATCTCCCTCCATGGCGGATACCAGCCCGGAAGTCCTGAGGGGCTCGCCGTCCACGATCAGAAGCAGGGGGCGGGACATGTGGCTCCGGGTACAAGGGAGCCTCCAGGGTAGCGGCAGGCTTCTTGGCTGGCCATAACTCGAAAGTTGAGATAGACTTCTCATTCGGTCCGGTCCTGCCTGGCAGCCCCGGCTGAAATCTACGGGAAAGGAGGTGCATCCACATGCCTTTGGTCAAGGTCAAAGAAGACGAAACCTTCGAGTTCGCCCTTCGCCGCTTCAAGCGGAAGTGCGAAAAGTCCGGCATCCTCAGTGAACTGAAGAAGCGCCAGCACTACGAGAAGCCCAGCGCCAAGCGCAAGCGCAAGATGCTCGCCGCCCGTAAGAAAACGCTGAAGCGCCTCGCTCAGGAACGCCGAATGATCGGTTGATACCCCACGACGCTTCGCGTCGCGCGAAAAAGGCCCGCGAAAGCGGGCCTTTTGTTTTACTGATGACTAAAGACTCAAGACTGAGGACTGAGGACTGAGGACTGAAGACTGCCATGAACCCTGAACTGGACGCCCTTGAATTTCCGGAAGCGGTCCGACTGATCCAGTCTGGCGCCCGCACTCAGGCCGCTCGGGAGGCTTTGGGCTCCATGCACCCAGGGGATGGGCTGGCGGGCCTCCGCCGCCTCCACCAGATGGAGCTCCAGGAATTCTGGGCCGCCTCGCCGGACCTGCTGCCCATCCTGGCCATGGACGAATCGCTGGATGAGCTGCTGAACCCGGCGGGCTGGCTGCTGCCGGAGCACTGGCGGGGGCTGCGGGATGGGCTGAAGGCCCTGTCCCGGCTGCTTCATAGCCTGTCCTCCCTGACCTGGCCGGAGTCCCGTCCCGCCCCACCGGGCACCCACCTCGGCATCGACCGGCTCCAGGTGACCGCGGCCCTGCTCCCGGATCCCGCGCCCCTGGGGGAACGCCTGTCGAAGAGCTTCAATGCCGATGGACAACTGGACCCCCTGCGCATTCNNAGCGGAATGGCCGTTCCTGCCTGCCCGTGCGGCAGGAGCGCCGGAGCCTCGTGCCGGGTCTCTTGCTGGACCGCAGCGGCAGCGGAGCCACGGTCTTCATCGAACCCATGGAAGCCGTGCCCCTCAACAATGCGTTCGTGGAAGCCGACCGCCACTATGCCGAGGCTGTCCAGGCCTTCCTGCGTGATCTATTGGCGGATCTGCGCCAGCGCCGGGAGGACTTTATCCGGTGGCGGGACCTCCAGGCCCGGGCCGACCAGGGTCTCGCACTCCTGCGTTGGGCCTCCCTCTGCAACGGGCTGCTCCCGGATCTCGCAGCGGACCCGAAACAGGGTCGCCTCTGCCTGCTGGAAGCCCGGCACCCCCTCCTGCTGCCAGCGGTGCGGGAGGCCATGAACCTGGACCCCCTGCCCCACGACGTGGTGCCCCTGAACCTGGTCCTGGAGGCGGGAAGGCCCGGCCTGATCATTTCCGGATCCAACACCGGCGGGAAAACCGTGGTCCTCAAGACCGTGGGACTATTGTCAGCCTTGGCTTCCTGTGGCTGCGCCGTGCCCGTGCGGGAGGGGTCCAGCTTCCCTGCCCTGCCCAGCCTCCATGCGGATATCGGTGATCATCAGACCATCACGGGAAGCCTCTCGACCTTCAGCAGCCATATCCTGCATCTGAAAGAGATCCTAGAAAACGTTTACGATGGTGGTCTGGTTCTCTTGGACGAACTCGGCACCGGCACGGATCCCAAGGAGGGCGCGGCCCTGGGCATCGCCCTGCTTCAGACCTTGTCGCGCCGCCACTGCTGGATCCTCTGTTCCACGCACCTGGGCGAGATCAGCCAGTGGGCCCTCCGCCACGCCCGCTTTCAAAACGCCTCCGTCCAGTTTGATGAGGAACGCCTTGCACCCACCTACCGCCTGCTGGTGGGCCTGCCTGGACAGAGCCGGGCCCTCACCATCGCCGCCCGGCTGGGCCTGCCCCGGCAGGTCCTGGACCACGCGGACCGGGTACTGGGCAAACGGGAGCAGGACTGGCGCGATTTCCTCCGGGAGCTGGAGGCGGAACGCACGCGCCTGTCCGAAGGGGCGGAGGTGTTGCGCCAGCAGCAGGCCGCCGCCGAGAAGGACCGTGAGATCCTGCGCCAGCGGGAGGAACGCCTGCGCCTGGAACGCGATGCGTTCCAGGCGGAATCAACAGCGAAAGTCGCCCGGGTGCTGGATTTTCTTGATCACGAAGGCAAGCGGCTGGTTCGCGAACTCAAGGACCGACAGAAGGTGGCTGGTGAAAATGCGGATCGTCTGGGAACCGAGGCCCACGAACGGGTGAAGCAGNNGCATCGAAGGCAAAGTTGTCGCCCTGAAAGGCGACCGGGCCACGCTGGAAACGCCCCAGGGCCGCCGCCTGGAATGCCGCCTGGGCGAGCTGGAAGCCATCGGAGCTCGAGAAGTGCTGCCGAAGGCGTCCGGAAAGGTGAGAGTCCGGACCGAAATCCAGGAGGTGGAGTCCGAGATCAACCTCATCGGCCGGGCCAGCGATGACGTGGACAGCGAGATCTACCGCTTCGTGGAGGAGGCCCTGGCCGCCGGTCGCCGATTCATCCGCATCATTCACGGCCACGGGACCGGAAAATTGAAAGCGGCAGTCCGCGAGGCCCTGCGTGGCCACCCTGGCATTGCCCGGGTCGAGGATGCCCCCCAGGCCCAGGGCGGAGCCGGCGCGACGGTGGTCACCCTCCGGTAGGCCCCAAAAATTAACTCCCAGGTCGAGAAGTCCGATGCAGGGGCACACCTCTTCAGGGGCGGACCATGGATTTCTGGAACAAACTCAACATCCGCAAGAAGCTGATCTACTCGATCCTGGCCTTTGCGGTCGTGCTTGGCATAGCTTCCACGGTCTTTTCGCTCTGGCGGCTCAACGCGGCCCTGAACGACGGACTGAGGCTCAAGGGAGAAAGCATCGCGGGGCTGGTGGCGGACAGCATCCAGTCCGGGGTCCAGTTCGAGGATCTGGGACTGGTCGAGCGCGGTCTCGACGGCATGAAGGACGATAGCGATATCTCCCAGGCCGCCCTCGTCTCTCAGGATGCAGCCACCAAGGCCGCCAAGGTCGTGACCAAGTCCAAGGCCAAGGCCTCCCAGGTGGACTTGGCCCCCTTTGCCGAGGCGTTGCTGAAGGAAGCCTCCAGCGGCGCAGCCAAGGAGCACTTGGCGTTCGAAATGGATGGCTACTTGGTGGTGGGCTCCTTGGTGAAGATCGAGGGCGCCCCGGTGAAGTCCTACGTCATGCTCCTCGCGAATCGGGACCGTCTCCACAAGAATCAGCTGGGTGCCGTCCTCGGCATGGCCGTGCTGGGCCTCCTGATGATGGGTTCCGGCCTGGGCGCCGCGGTCTTCCTGGGCAACATCATCGTCACGCCCCTGGAGAACATCCAGAAGCGCATGCGGGACATCTCCGAAGGCGAAGGCGATCTCACGGCTCGCCTGGACGTCCACGGGAACGACGAAATCGCCGCCCTGGCTGGCCACTTCAATCGCTTCGTGGACAACATCCACAAGATCGTCCAGGAGGTGATGGCCATCTCCACGAACATCGCCTCCGGTTCGCTGCAGATGTCGGCGGGCATGTCCGAGATGCACAGCACCGCCCAGAGCATCGCCCATGCGGCCGAAAGCCAGAAGGCCAGTGTCTCCACCACTACGGACAGTGTCCAGGGTATCGCCGGGGCTTCCCGAGTGGTCAATTCCAATGTCGCGGACGCCCTCAAGGTGTTCGAGCAGGCGCAACAAGCGGCGGGCAAGGGCGACACGGCCGTGGGCAGCGCCATCTCCGGCATGCAGGCCATCAATCAGAACTCGAAGCAGATCGGCAACATCCTCATGGTGATCACCGAGATCGCCAACCAGACCAACCTGCTCTCCCTCAATGCCGCCATCGAGGCCGCCAAGGCCGGCGAGCACGGCAAGGGCTTCGCCGTGGTGGCCGAAGAGGTGCGCAAACTGGCGGAACGCAGCGCCACGGCCGCCAAGGAGATCACGGCCCTGATCCAGACCTCCAACCGTGCCATTGGCGATGGCACCAAGATGGTGAACACCGCGGGCGAAGCCCTCACCAGCATCCAGAGCGCCATCACAGACTCCGTCGGGCGCATGAAGACCATCGGCAGTCAGAGTGAGACCCAGAGCCAGGACAGCCAGTCCGTGGTGGCCGCCATGGGCGACCTCACCGCCATCGCCGAGCAGAACGCCGCCGCCATGGAGGAGATGGCCGCCACCATCAAGGAATCCACCCACACCGTGGACGAGCTCAGCCACCTGGCCGAGCAGCTCAATGCCCTGGTGGCCCGGTTCAGGATCTGAACTGGTTTGTCCCTCAAAAGAAAGGCCCCGCGGTCGCGGGGCCTTTCCGTGTTGCCTCAGCCGTCAGAACTTCAGGCGCAGGCTGAACTGCACCTCGCGCGGGTTCCGATCGAGGGTATCGATGTAGCCGAAGCTCGCGATGGGAGTATTAGCCGGTGCGGCACCGATGGCTGTCGTCTGGCTGGTGGTCTGGTTGGCCCAGTTGAAGACGTTGAAGACCTGGACGCCGCCCTCGATCTGGAAGGTGCGGGTGATGTTCCAGGACCGCTTGAAGGCCAGGTCGAAGTACTTCTGGGCGGGCTGCCGGTAGGCGTTGCGTCCGCCGTAGCCAGGAGCATAGTCATTCGTGAGGTTGTCGCCGTTGACATTGCTCGTGGCAAAGGCGGAGTAGGGCAGGCCGGACTGGTACTGGAAGGTGAGGGCGCCCTGGATCCCGTAGATCACCGGGAAGTAGCCCGTGAACACGCCCCGGAACTTGACGTCACTGTCGCCAGGCGCCAGGTTGGCGCCCGGATCGGCGGGGTTGGTGGTCACGCTGATGCCGCCGTTAGTGATGCGTTCGTTGCTGTTCATGTCCCTTTCCTGCGAGAACGTCACGCTGCTCTGGAACCCGAAGCCCGTGTCCGACGTGCGGGCGGCCGTGAAGGTGAGGGCCTTGTAGGAGCCGGTGCCGTTGTTCTCGGAGAGGTAGACATCGCCAAAGCCCGTGAAATCGACCCGGCGGCCCCGGATAATGGCGTAGCCAGGCCGACTGGCGCTGGCGGTCGTGAAGAGGTTCACGTTGGTGGGGTAGCCATTGTCGTAGTGGGCCCCGGTCGCCAGCGTCCCATCCGCATTGCGCTGCCCCAGGTTCACGTCCACGAAGTACTGCTGGTTCTGGAACACGGTGTATTCACCCCGCACGCCGAGCACCAGCCCATTGTCGTACTTGTGCTCCGCCCCCAGGGTGCTGCTGATCTTCCGGGGCATGTTGTTGCTGGGATCCCAGATCTGGCCGGTACGGGCCCCCACGCCACCCAATGTGGTCAGCGTGGCCGTATCCAGGGGCAGCAGTGTCGTGCCGCCCAGGGTGCGGTTGCCATAGGAGAGCGCGCCGCTGTTCCAGGCCGCCAGGGTAGCGGCACTGGTGGAGGGGCTGATGCTGTAGACCGAGATGGTGTTGCCGTTGGCCGTCATGGTGTTGGATACGGTCAAGCTCGGGTTCGGGCTGGAGAAGCTGCCCCAGCCGCCCTTGATGACGGTCTTCCCATCCCCGAACAGATCGAGGCTGAATCCGAAGCGGGGGTCGATGGAAGTGCTGCTATTCGCTTGATCCGTGCCGGCGAGCTGGGCATTGGGCAGGGGATTGTTCGGCTGGTTCTCCCGGGTGATGCGGACGCCGCCCGTGAGGTTCAGGCGGTGGTCCATAAACCCCTTGTACTGGGCCTGCACGAAGCCGGCCAGCAGCGAGGAGTTGTAGTCGATCCAGCCGTTNNTGAGGGAACTGATTCTGGTAGGAGTACCACTGCAGGTCCACCCCGCCCTTGACCAGCCAATCACCCTCAGACCAAGTGAGCGTGTCCAGCACCTGATTGTTGAACTCATTGAGCTGACTGGGGGCGTACCAGATCTGCCCCGCAGTGAATCCGCCCCCCACGGTCAGTTCAGGCACGGACGAATTGGCCACCCGGGGGTGACGCTCGTCGGCCACCTGCAGACGGGCCTCGTTGGTCATGTTGGCACCGAAACTACTCACCAGTTCCGCCACCCAGGAGACGCTGCTCACTCCGTCCACGCCATTGGCACTGAGGCCCGTAGTGACGCCCAGATTCGTGCCATTGGTGTTGGTGTAATGCTGGGTGTTCAGCCGGAGCGAGGCCCGGTGGCTCTCGTTGATGATCCAGTCCACACGGGCGAAGACCGTGGTGTTCTTCTGGTCGTTCGTGATGGCCCGACCGGATTCGGAAGCGAGGGTATGCCCATCGCTTCCCACGGCGATGCCGCCAAAATTGGTGATGAAGGTGTTGAGGTTCGCGACGGAATTATTGCCGCTGGAGCTCACGGCGAAGGCGGGGGTCAGATTCTGGGAGTAGTGCAGCGTCTCGACGCCCACGAAGTAGAAGAGCTTGTCCTTGATGATGGGTCCGCCAACGTTGGCGCTGAGCTGCTGCTGGCTGAAGGCCAGGGTCCGGGAACTATTGGTGTTGGTGGTGCCCCGGGGATCGTAGGGCACGGGACGGAGCTTGGCCACCAGGTTCTGGCTGCGGAACTGATCCAGGAGGTCGCCCGTCAGTTCATTGCCGCCCTGCTTGGTGACCGCGTTGATGACGGCACCGGCGCCCGCGTACTGGGGGTCGTAGGCATCGGTGATGATCTGCATTTCCTTCACGGTGTCCAGCCCGAAGCTGAAGGGAATGGCTGTGCCGCCCCGGGGATCCCCATAGAAGCTGGAGTTGAAGCTCGCGCCATCGATGGTCAGGTTGTTCATGATGCCGCGGGAGCCTTCCACCACCTGCCGTCCGGTGGCGCCGGTGACGGCTCCGGGCGTGAGCTTCACGAGGTCGGTGAAGTTGCGACCCTTCAACGGGGCGTTCTCGACGATCTTCTCGTCGATAGAGACCACCGCGTTCACCTGCGTGGTATCCAGGGAACTGGAAACGGAAGCGACCTCTACGGTCGCCGCGGCCTCGGCCTTGTCGATGCTGAAATTGGCGACGGCGCTCTGGCCCAGCAGGACCTGGATGTTGGCATCCTTGACGGTCCTCATGGCCGAGGCGGTCACCGTGAGTTCGTAGCTGCCCACGGGCAGCAGGCCGATGCGGTACTCGCCCTGGGCATCCGAGATCGTGGTCCGCGTGTAACCGGTCTCGCGATTGCGCAGGAGTACGGTGGCACTGGCTATGGCCTTGCCGGCCTTGTCCTTGATCACGCCCCGGATGGCGCCCGACGTGGAAGAGGTCTGGGCCGAGGCGACCATGGCGCAGGCCAGGGCCGTCAGGGTGAAGGTTGCGAATCGACGGTTCATGCGATTCTCCTGGGCCAGGGGTGGCCATGATTGGGGATGAATGGACTCTAGGAGGGCCAGTAGTCCATGGCAGTGCACGCCACAGCATCCCCAAACATGTGAAGAGGCTCAAGTGTCTTTTTCCCTAAAAATGTTCCCAGAAAATTTCCACATAGAACACATTAGGAACAAGAGAGGTACCGACCCCGAGCAAGGATCAAGCGAGGTTATGGGCCTTCAGGAACGTGACGAACCCCAAATCACCATCGCTGATGTGATGCTTCAACCAGCCCACCATGAACGTTGACACCATCAAGGTCATAGACTGATGGCTTTCCTGGAATCCGGCCTGCAGTTCTTGAAGGCTGGTGAGCATCGAGGCATGTTCGGACACATGCTGTGGGAAATCGGGGTAGCTAAATTTGCTCATATACGTTTCTTCCGTGGCAAAGTGGCGCTCTGAACATGCCAGGAGATCCCCGAGCAGGGCCTCCACCGCGTTTCGAGCAGCGCCCTCCTCAATCATCCGGCGAAGGCGATCGACGATCCCGAAGAGTTCCTGATGCTGCTCGTCGATGATCCGGATGCCTGTGTCGTACCGTGGGCTCCAGGTTATTTCCATGATCGAGTTACTCCATTTTTTAATAAGTATATTATATTAAAGATTTTATGATCAAACGCCTATCCTGTCGGGAATTGTTGACAGTCGAAGGTATGCTTTCTTGATCGCAAGATCAAGAAAAAACCGGTGGCTTCGCTGGATTATATCTTTATCTGATGCCAAGAGGCCTGCGCAATGAGCACGGGTCCCCGACTGTCAAGGAAGCCCACGGTGTCGTCGAAGTCCGGCGACATGACTACGACCGAAGGAAGTCTCCATGGGACAATCGCCTCAGACCCCACGGCGCCCCCCCGGCGGGCTCACGTCAGCCGGAGCCGTGCCATGTCGGGATTCTTTCAGGCTGCCTGAGGCTCACTCCACGAATCCCGACGAGACAACCCTTTACCTTGGACTCCCACCATCCATCGCTCAGCATTAGGGGAACGCCAGTTCCTAGCTATTTCCTGATCGCTAAAGAAAAAGGATTTCAACAATGAAAAAAATCGTGTGGGACGACTCCTTCAGTGTCGGGATTGAGGAGCTTGATAAACAGCACAAGCAAATTGTAGGGGTCATCAATCGACTCATCGATGAACCTAAAGAGGGTTTCGATCCAGACGAAGTCGCCAAGATCTTAGATGAATTAACGAAATTCGCTCATTATCATTTCAAAATGGAAGAGCAACTCCTTGCAGAACATGGGTACCCTGATCTCCAGGCTCAACAGGATGAACACAAAGAATTTCGGGTTGAATTAGCTAATCTATGCATGGATTCAATGAAAAATCATACAATTATTCCAATCAATGTCCTGCTTTATTTAAAAGAATGGTGGACTGACCATATTTTAGTAAAGGACATGAAATATCGCCCATTCCTCACGGGCCGCGTTGGCAAGTAGACCGTCCACTCGCCGCCTGAATAACCCTCAACCTTGTCCAACCATAGGGGGGGACACCACCTAGCGCTGTTGGCCAGCGACATGGGTCTGTTCGTGTTGAAATAGCAGCTTTGGTTCTTTTCTTCTCCACCTTGATCTTGAACCTCGATCTTTTCGGATGGCACGCATGGCAACCCTTCCACTAAGCAAGAAACTCGCCTCCCTGATGGGTCTCCTGGCCCTCGGCTGCGCCCACAAGGCGGCCCCCCAGGCGCCGCTGCAGGTGGGAGTGGCCTCGGTGACTCACCAGGACGTTCCGATCACCCATGAATGGGTGGGCACGCTGGACGGTTTCGTGAACGCGGAGATCCGGCCCGAAGTGGAGGGATACCTCCTCAGGCAGGTCTACAAGGATGGCGCCGCCGTGCGGCAAGGGGACCTGCTCTTCGAGGTGGATCCACGGCAGTTCCAGGCCGCGGCGGACCAGGCCAAGGCCGCCCTGGAACGGGATCGGGCTTTGCGGGACAAGGCGAAACTGGATGTGGACCGCTACACGCCCCTGGTGGCCCAAAAGGCCATTTCCCAACAGGAACTGGACAACGCCCTGTCGGCCCAACGCCAGGCCGAGGCGATGGTGGGCGCCTCCCAAGCCGCCTGGGATCGGGCAAGGCTGAACCTGGAATGGACGCGAGTGGTTTCCCCCATCAACGGCATCGCAGGCGTGGCCAAGGTGCAGGTGGGTGATCTGGTCAACGGCCAGCGTGTGATGACTACGGTGTCCACCGTGGACCCCATCAAGGTATTTTTCAGCATCAATGAGGAAGAGTACATGGGCTGGGCCAAGGCCTGGTCCGCAGGTGGCGCCGCGAAGGGCACCCTCCAACTGGTCCTGTCGGACGGCACCGTCTACGGCCCGAAGGGTGACCCCTTCATGGCGGACCGGAACGTGGATCTGAAGACCGGCACGATCCTCCTGGCCGGAACCTTCCCCAACCCCGACCACCTGCTCCGCCCAGGCCAGTACGCCAAGGTCCGGGCTAACATCGGCGTCATCAAGGGCGCCCTCCTGATACCCCAACGGGCCATCTGGGAGATCCAGGGCAACCCCCAGGTGGCCGTGGTGGGCGCCGGGAACCGCATCAGCATCCACCCCATCCGAACCGGCGCCCATGCCGGAAGCCTGGTGGTGGTGGAAAAAGGGCTCCAACCCGAGGATCGCGTGGTGGTCGAGGGTACCCAGAAAGTGACCGAGGGCCTCCTCGTGAACCCTGTGGTGGCGAACCCGGCCACCGGGGCCCCGGGAAGGTAACGCCATGCCGAAATTCTTCATCAACCGNNCAGCAGATGAACGGCGTGGACAACATGCTCTACATGCAGTCCACCAACGCCAATGACGGCACCATGACCGAGACGGTGACCTTCGACGTGCAGACCGACGTCAACCAGGACCAGGTCAACACCCAGAACCGCGTGGCCCAGGCCCAGCCCTTCCTGCCGGTGGAAGTGAACCAGAACGGCATGACCATCCGCAAGACGGTGGGGACCTCCCTCCTCCTGGTCGCGGTGTACTCGCCGAAGAGCACCTACGATTCGCTGTTCCTCAGCAACTACGCGACCATCAACCTGGTGGACCCCCTGTACCGGGTGCCCGGCGTGGGCCAGGTGATCATTTTCGGCGCGGGCGACTATGCCCTGCGCATCTGGCTCAAGCCCGACCTGATGGCCAAGCTCGGCCTCACGGTGTCCGACGTCAACCGGGCCGTGCTGCAGCAGAACACCGTGAACCCCTCCGGCAAGATCGGCGCCGAGCCCATCGCCCCAGGCAACGAGATGACCTACACCGTGCGCTCCAGGGGCCGCCTGGAGACCCCGGAGGAGTTCGGGAAGATCATCGTGCGCACCAATCCTGACGGCTCCGTGGTGCGCCTGGGGGACGTGGCACGGCTGGAGATGGGCGCCATGATCTACAACCAGATCGCCCGCTTCGATCGGCAACCCACCTGCGTGATCTCCATCTCCCAGACCCCGGGCAGCAATGCCCTGCAGGTGGCCGAAGGGGTCAAGAAGGTCCTTTCCGAACTCAAGGAACGCTTCCCGGCCGACCTCGACTACAAGGTGGCCGTGGACACCACGCTGCCCGTCACGGAAGGCATCAAGGAGATGGTCTGGACGCTTCTGGAGGCCATGGCCCTGGTCACCCTGGTGGTCTTCGTCTTCCTCCAGAACTGGCGCGCCACGATCATTCCCATGATCGCCGTCCCGGTCTCTCTCCTGGGCACCTTCGCGTTCTTCCCCTTCCTGGGCTTTTCCATCAACACCCTGTCGCTTTTCGGTCTGGTGCTGGCCATCGGCCTGGTGGTGGACGACGCCATCGTNNGCCATCGTGGTGGTGGAGGCCGTGGAGCATCACATCGAGCAGGGCATGAAGCCCCGCGAGGCCACCCTCCAGGCCATGAAGGAAGTGGGGGGGCCGGTCGTGGGCATCGCCCTGGTACTATCCTCGGTGTTCATCCCGGTGGCCTTCCTGGGGGGCATCCAGGGCCGGCTCAACAAGCAGTTCGCCGTGACCATCGCCATCTCCGTGCTGATCTCGGCCTTCAACGCCCTCAGCCTGTCCCCGGCTCTGTGCGCCCTGATCCTCAAGCCCCGGGAGAAGATGGAAGGCTGGGCGGCTCCCTATTTCCACGGCTTCAACCGCTGGTTCCACAAGACGACCGACGGCTATGTGAACCTGTCCGGCCGCTTCATCCGCAAGGCGGCCATCGCCCTGGTCGTCCTGGCGGGCTTCTTCATCGTGGACGGTTTCATGGGCAAGGCCCTGCCCGCCAGCTTCGTGCCCAACGAGGACTACGGCTATTTCTTCCTCAACATCCAGCTGCCGCCCGCGGCCAGCATCCAGCGTACGGACGAGGTGGGCCGCAAGATCGAGAAGATCCTCTTCGAGACCGAGGGCGTGCGCGACGCCTTGACCATCGAGGGCTTCAGCCTGCTGAACCGGGTCTCGGCCTCCTACAACGGCTTCGACTACGTGGCCCTCAAGCCCTGGGACGACCGCAAGGGCAAGGGACTGGAGGCCGGCGAGATCCTCCAGCGCCTCAACGAGCGGCTGGCCCGGGAGATCCCCGAGGCCAACATCCGGGGCTTTCTGCCTTCGGCCATCCCGGGTCTGGGCACCTCCAGCGGCTTCTCGCTGTGGCTCCAGGACCGCAGCGGCGGCCCGCCGGAGTACCTGGATCGCAACCTCAAGGCCTTCCTCGCCGCGGCCCGCAAGCGCCCGGAGTTGGCCGGCGTGACCTCGCTGTTCAACACCGGCACGCCGCAGATCTACGCCGACGTGGACCGGGACAAGGCCCTGAAGCAGGGGGTGGCCGTGGGCGATGTCTACCAGACCCTCCAGGCCTACCTGGGCGGCCTCTACGTGAACCAGTTCAACCGCTTCGGCCGGCAATGGCGGGTCTACCTCCAGGCCGAAGGGGAGGAGCGCCGTTCGGTGGATGACATCGGTCGTTTCGCCGTGCGCAGCGCCGATGGCACCATGGTCCCCCTGTCCTCCCTGGTCACTCCGAAAAAGATGCAGGGACCGGAGTACACGAACCGCTTCAACCTCATGCGCAGCGCCCAGGTGCTGGGCGCGGCCGCACCCGGCTACAGTTCCGGTCAGGCCTTGGCCGCCCTGGAGCAGGTGGCCAAGGAAGTGCTTCCCCAAGACATGAGCTACGACTGGGCCGACCTTTCCTATCAGGAAAAGAAGGCCGCCGGCACGACGGGCATACTCTTCGCCCTTTCCCTGGTCGGCGTGTTCCTGATCCTGGCCGCCCTCTACGAAAGCTGGTCCCTGCCCTTCTCGGTGCTGCTGAGCGTACCCATCGCCATCTTCGGGGCCTTTTTCGGCCTGTGGATCCGGAAGTACGATTTCGGGGTGTTCGCCCAGATCGGCCTGGTCATGCTCATTGGCCTCTCCGCCAAGAACGCCATCCTCATCGTGGAATTCGCCAAGGACGAGCTGGAAAAGGGCAAGAGCCTGGTAGACGCGGCCCTGGAAGGGGCCCGCCTGCGCTTCCGGCCCATCCTCATGACCAGTTTNNGCCTTCATCCTGGGCTGCGTGCCCCTGTGGGTGGCCACGGGCTCAGGAGCCGTCTCCCGTCGGATCCTCGGTACGGTGGTGATCACCGGCATGCTGGCGGCCACCGTCCTCGCCATCTTCGTCATCCCCGTGCTGTTCGTGGTGGTGGAGAGGCTGGCCGGCCCCGGCAAGATCGAGGAGCCTATCGAGAACATCGGACCCGAGGAGGTGAAGCCTTGAAGCGCCTCGCCTGCGCCCTCCCCCTGCTGCTCACGGCCTGTGCCCTGGGACCTAACTACATGCGCCCCAAGGTGGAACCGCCCGCCCTCTTCCGCGGCCAGTCCCAGGCGGAGGCCGCTTCCCTGGCGGACCAGCCCTGGTGGGATGTTTTTGGCGACGCCGCCCTCAAGGATCTGATCGCCGAGGCCACCCGCAACAATTTCGACATCCGGGTGGCCACCTGGCGGGTGGATGAGTACCGCGCCCGGGCCGGTGTCGCCCGGTCTGCCTGGTACCCCGCCATCGCTGCCTCGGCCGCCTGGGAGCGGGGCCGGTACTCAGCCTACCAACCTTTGGGGGGCGCGGTCGGGGATGTCTGGGTCGCGCAGGCCGCCGCTTCCTGGGAGGTGGATCTCTGGGGCCGGGTGCGNNTGCGGGAAATGGATCACCGGCTGGAGATCGCCCGCTCCACGGTAGTGGCCTACCAGGAGACCACCGATCTCTTCAACCGCCGCCTGGCCGGAGGCGCGGCCTCGGCCCTGGAGACCGCCCGGGCCCGGGCCGCCCTGGCCTCGGCCTCGGCCACCATCCCCGACCTAGAACGGCAGATCCACGCCCAGGAGAATCTCCTCTGCTTCCTGGTGGGCCGGAATCCCGGTGCCATTCCCCGCGGCTCGGACCTGGCCGCCCAGCCCCTACCGCCCGCCATCCCCGCCGGCCTGCCCTCCATGCTCCTGGAGCGCCGGCCCGATATTCGCGAGGCCGAGGAGCGACTGGTGGCGGCCAACGCCGCCGTGGGCGTGGCCAAGGCAAACTACTTTCCCACCCTCAGCCTCACGGGCCTTCTGGGTGTGGTGGCGCCCAATCTGGATCAATACTCCGGCGCCGGAAAGGAATGGCTGGTGGCCCCTACCCTCACTGCCCCGCTCTTCCAGGGGCCGAGCCTCAAGTTCCAGAAACAGGCCGCCGAGGCCCAGTGGGAGCAGGCCCGCCTCCGCTACCAGGCCACCGTGTCGGGCGCCTTCGGCGAAGTCTCCTCCGCCCTGGTGACCTACCAGAAGTTCGCCGAGATGGAAAAGGAACTGGCCCAATCCGTGACCGCCCTGCAGGAAGCCGTCTCCCTGGCCAACCTCCGCTACACCGCAGGCCTCTCCAACTATCTGGAAGTACTGGATGCCCAGCAGCAGCTCTTCCCGGCCCAGAACGCCCTGTCCCAGGCACGGCTCTCCCGCCTCCTCACCCTGGTCCAGCTCTACAAGGATCTGGGCGGCGGCTGGAACATCAAGGACGAGAAAGAGAAGGAAAACCGGAAGGATTAGGGTCTGTTTTCAGAGCTGATCTGTCGGGTTTCAGCCTTTCGCCCATAGAGGACCAGGGTGCCAATCAGTCCGCAGATCGCCCCGAAAATCATCCAGAAGCCAGGGGCCCCCTTGTCGCCGGTCATCCTGATCAGCCAGGTGGAGACGGCGGGCGTGAAGCCGCCGAACAGGGCGGTCGCCAGGCTATAGGCGAGCGAGAAGCCGACGGTGCGGATGTCCACGGGCATGACTTCCGTCAGGGCCACGATCATGGCCCCGTTGTAGCTGCCGTACAGGAAGGACAGCCAGAGCTCGACCAGCAGCATTCTGGTGAAGGTCGGCGCGGAGACCAGCCAAGTAAGCGCCGGATAGACCGTGAGAATCGTGAGGATGGTGAACGTGACCAGGATCGGGCGACGCCCGATCCGGTCTGACAGGGCGCCCATGACCGGCAGCCAGAACAGGTTCGAGGCCCCGATGCAGAAGGTCACGATCAGGCTGGATTTCGTGGATAGGTTCAGCACCCGGCTGCCGAAGGTGGGCGTGTAGACCGTGATGAGGTAGAAGGAGATGGTCGTCATGACGACCAGCAGCATGCCGGCCAGCACGATGCCCCAGTTCTCGACCATGGACCGGACCATCTCCCGGGCATCGGGCCGGTGCTTGCGCGCCAGGAACTCGTCCGTCTCCTGGAGCGTTCGGCGGATGAAGAAGATCAGGGGAACGATCAGGCACCCGATGAAGAAGGGGATCCGCCAGCCCCAATCGGCAACCCGGGCCGGGGCCATCCAGGTATTGAGCCCATAGCCGATGACAGCGGCCGCCATGATCGACAATTGCTGGCTCCCGGACTGCCAGCTCACGTAGAAGCCCTTATGGCCGGGGGTCGCCATTTCGGCGAGGTAGACCGAAACGCCGCCCAGTTCGACGCCCGCCGAAAAGCCCTGGAACAGGCGCCCGATGAGCACCAGGATCGGCGCGAGCATCCCGATGGTCGCGTAGCCTGGCACAAAGGCGATCAGGACCGTGCCCACCGCCATGCACCCGAGGGTGACGATGAGGCCTTTCCGGCGGCCCACCCGATCGATGTAGGCGCCCAGGAAGATGGCCCCCAGCGGGCGCATGAGGAACCCTGCGCCGAAGGCCCCGAAGGTCAGCATCAGGGAGGCGAACTCGCTGCTGGCGGGAAAGAAGGTCCTGGAGATGGCGGTGGCGTAGAAGCCGAACAGGAAGAAGTCGAACATCTCGAGAAAATTGCCGCTCGTGACGCGCAGCACGCCCCCGAGTTTCGAATGCTTCACCTGGGCGGTGAACATGGATCTCCCTTTAGCGTCCATCGGATATTTTTATCAGGCACGGGTCCGCCGCATGCCCCTGTGATCATAAAAAAGAAAAGGCACCATCCTGTTCAGTTCAGGTTGGCGCCCCGGCTGGTACCGGTGGTCGGACTCGA
>PMJK01000050.1 GCA_003158505.1 Holophagaceae bacterium
CGTTCCTCGCCTCGCTCGCCCGGCACCCCTTGCGCGGCGCCGTGGGGTTTTGTTATGAGCTCTAAGTCGGCTTCTCACCCTTCAGTAGGGCAAGCTTGGTGTCGTAGCGGGCCCGCAACTCGGGCATAGCCCATTTACGCGCCTTCTCCAGGGCCTTGATGGCGTCCTTCCGCTGACCCTGGGCCAGACTGATGCGCGCCNNTCCAGGCCCCGTTCCCGGTAGACCTGGGCCTCCGATTCGCGCCCCTCGGCCCTCAACAGGCTTTCGAGGTTGCCGCAGGGGGCGCCGTCCCTGGGATCGACCTGGATGGCCGTGAGGAAAGACTTTTCCGCCTCGGCATCGAGCCCCTGGTTCCGCTGGACCACACCCAGGATGTTCCATCCCACACCCAGGCCAGGATCCATCTGGACGGATTTGAAGGCAAACGCCAAGGCATCCTCCGTTCGGGATTCCGCCAGTTGCTCCACCGCGCGGTTGCTATAGAACAGGGCCAGAACGCGTTTGGCTTCCAGCGGAACGATGAGTTGCGAACCTCGCCGAATCTCAGGCAGAAAGTCGGCGACGACTTCCTGGCCCACCATGCCTGCTGGCACTATCGCCACCACATGCCTCTCGTAGCGCACCATGGAACCCACCCGGCGCCAATGGCTGACCCGCAGGGACTCGCCATAGTGGGCGTCGAGGCCGATGGATTTGCAGGCGACCACGGAAAGGGCCATCAAGGTGAGGCAGTTGGCCTTGCGGTCCCGCCAGGCCTCGGTGGGTGTCCGGGTGTAGGCGTTGTCATAGGTGATGCCGAGTCCGCCTGCTTCGGGAGGGGCAAAAAAGGCCTTCAATAGAGCTCCTACCTTGGCCGCGACCCCCTGCTGAGTCAGGGTGTGCTGCCGGGCAAAGACCTGCAACTCGGGAGGAGCCGCGAACGGATCTTCCCCCGCCACCAGCAGGGCCGCGCCAAACAGAAGGGACAGAATTCGCAGGCGCACGGGAAAGCTCCCAACTCAACATAGGTCTGCGGACAGGGAATTCCATGAATATGCCATCCTGGATGTTCCGGAGGAATCATGTCCAAGCCGACGGCCGTGGTCTGTGCCTATTCCAGCGTGGGAACCGCGGCCTTGGAAGGGTTGTTGGAGGCGGGCGTCGAGATTCGCGGCCTGTACACCTATCCCCAGGGCGCCGATGAACAATGGTTCACCCCCCCGGCCACCGTGGCCCAGGCTCGGGGCATTCCCGTGCATCTGGCCCCGGTCTTCAACGACGATGCCGTCTATGATGCCATCCAGGCCCTCCGTCCCGACTTCCTGTTCAGCTTTTATTTCCGGGAGATGATCCAGGGCCGCTTTCTGGAGATCCCGCGGCTCGGCGCCTACAACCTGCACGGCAGCCTGCTGCCCAAGTACCGCGGGCGGGCCCCCCTCAACTGGGTGTTGGTGAAAGGCGAAACGGAAACCGGCATCACCCTCCACGCCATGACCCCCAAACCGGACGATGGCCACATCGTGGCCCAGGCCCGGTTGTCCATCGCCTGGGACGAAACCGCCCTTAGCCTCACGGACAAGGCTGCAGAGGCCGGGCGGCCTCTGGTCCGTGATGCCATCCCCGGGTTGGTGGATGGTTCCATCCGGCGGATCGACCAGAAGACCCTGGGAGCCTCCACCTACTTTGGCGGTCGCAAGCCCGCGGACTCGCGCCTGGATTTCTCCATGAGCGTGCAGGAGGTGTTCAACCAGATCCGCGCCGTGGCAGACCCTTGGCCGAACGCCTTCCTGGAGACCTCGACAGGGACGGTGAAGGTCGCCTGGGCCCTGCCCAGCTCCGAGCCTTGCCCTCCCGGGCAGTTCCGTATCACCCGAGAAGGTGTGCTGCTGGGGTTCTCGGACGGCGCGCTGCGGCTCCATGCGCTCCGCAGGGGCACCCACCGCAGCGAGCGCCCCTCGGATCACGCCCAGTGGCTTAAGGAACTGGGCGTTCCCGGCATGGTGGACTGACCTGTTTTAGAGATGCCTGGCCAGGCTGGGTCCTACATCGGATGAGTCCAGGAGGGTCGGATCCATGGGCATATAGACCGGATCCCACATGGCAGCGGCCACGGCGCCGGGAATGTCAGCTTCGGCGAGGATCCTGTCCGCCAGACCCTCCTCCTGGGCGGCTCTGATCACGGCCGCCGCCACCGCCTTCGTGACGCGCCGGATTTGACCCGTGGGCGGGAAAAGGCTCCCAGCCTGAAGATCCTCAGAACTGACCTCGTGGGCCAGCTGGTGGGCGGCCGCTGCGAACATTCCATCGGTCACCTCCCGGGCGTGCGAGATCATCACGCCCAGACCCAGGCCCGGGAAAATGAAGACGTTATTCCCCTGGCCAATTCGATGGTCTCGCCCACCATAGGTCACGGTTCCCGAGGGGCTTCCCGTGGCAACCAGGGCCCGGCCCTCGGACCAGGCAAGGATATCCATGGGCTTGGCCTCGCACTTACTCGTCGGGTTGGACATGGGCAGCACGACGGGGCGTTCTGTGTGAACCGCCATCTCCCGGATGGCCTCCTCAGTGAACGCGCCGGGGTCGCCGGAGGTCCCGATGAGCATCGTCGGCTTGTAGGCGCGGATGACGGAAGTGAGATCGCGCTTAGCGTCTTTCCCAAGCCCCATGCGCTCAGCCAGCGCCACCGGCCAGGCAAACTCCCGCTGCACGGGATCCAGGAGCGGATCATCCTCGACCAGGAGGCCCTGGAGGTCGATGTTGGCCGTGGCCAGCACCAGGTCTTCCCCTTCGAGCCCCTCGCGCTTCAAGGTCGCGCGCACAAGCCGGGAGATGCCGATTCCAGCCGCGCCAGACCCGAAGAACAGGACCCTCTGCTGGCGGATGGGGGTTCCCGTGGCCCTGGACCCGGCAATCAGGGCTGCCACGCCCACGGCTGAGGTGCCCTGGATGTCATCGTTGAAGCTGGTGATGACCTGGCGATAGCGGTCGAGCAGGCGCATAGCGTTGAATTTCTTGAAATCCTCCCATTGAAGCAGAGCCTTCGGAAATCTCAGCTTCACCGCGTGGACAAATTCCTCGACCAGGGAATCGTATTCGGCACCCCGCAGCCGAGGGGCCCGCCATCCGAGGTAGAGTTCGTCCGAGAGCAGAGCCTGGTTGTCCGTGCCCACATCCAGGCTGATAGGCAGTGTCTGCCAGGGCGGGATCCCGGCCGCGGCGGTATAAAGGGCCAATTTCCCGATGGGAATGCCCATGCCGCCCGCCCCCTGGTCACCCAGGCCGAGAATCCGCTCGTTGTCCGTGACCACGATCAGGCGCACATCGTCGAAGGGCGCATTGCCGAGTACCTCCTGGATTCGGCCCCGGTGTTCTGGCGTGATCCAGATCCCCCGCGCCCTGCGGAAGATGCGACTGAACTCCTGACAGGCCTGCCCCACGGTCGGGGTATAGACGATCGGCAGGAACTCCTCGATGTGATCGATCAGCACGCGATAGAAGAGGTACTCGTTCCGGTCCTGCAGCGCGGCGAGCCCGATGTATTTCTCAAGCGGATCCTTCTTCCGGGTGATGTTGGCGTAGACCCGCTCAGATTGCTGCTCCATGGTGCTTACCGCGTGGGGAAGCAGGCCCTCGAGCCCCAGGCAGGAACGTTCCTCGATGGTGAAGGCCGTTCCCTTGGTGAACATCGGATGCCTCAGGAGCCGCACCCCGCGGTACGGCACCGTGAGCCGCGCCCTGCCCCCGACTTCGAACCTCAGACCATATCGTTCCATGGCTTTGCCCTCCTTCTCGTGGCTCAGGAACCCTCTACACGGATGCAGCCGTGCCACTGGCCGAAGCGGCCCCACCGGGGGCGGAGATGCTGCCGAATGAGGATGGCCACATCAACAATCAACAATCCCAAATGTGTACTCGCCCTCCGGTGTTGTCCAGCCCCGAGCAGCCCAGTCCGCCCTGGGCTTTCACAGGTTTTCATCACTCGAGGACATGGATGTTCTTTTTCGAGCAGATCTCTTTCAACTGCTTGGGCCACACACTGACCGTGACCTCTCCGAGATGCGCCGTGCGCAGGAGGTACATGAAGGTCCGGGCCTGGCCAATGCCACCACCGATGGAGAGGGGGATCAGGTCCTTCAGGATGGCCTGGTGGTAGGGGAGGCTCAGGAACCCCAACTGACGGGAGATCTCCAACTGGGCCCGCAGCGTCTCCTTCGTCACCCGGATGCCCATGGAAGTCAGTTCATGACGCCGCTTGGTGATGGGGTTCCACACGAGAATGTCGCCGTTGAGCCCATGGGTACTCCGTCCCGTCATGGACGAGGTGTCGGTGGCCCAGTCGTCATAGTCCGCGGCCCGCATCTCGTGCGGATAGCCGTCCTTCAGCACCCAGCCGATGCCGATGATGAACACGGCGGGATACTTCTGGAGAATGGCCGTCTCCCGCTGCTTCCGGGGCAGGTCCGGGTACATCTCCAGCAGGTCTTCCGCGTGGATGAACACCAGTTCCTCGGGGAAGTTGGGCAGCCCGCCCGCCTTCAGGGCCGGGAACTGAGCCTGGGCCTCGCGCCCGGCGCCCAGGATTACCTTCCAGATCTTCCGGACTGTGTCTTTGAGGAAGTCAAGGTTCCGCTGGTCGAAGGTCATCCGCCGCTCCCAGTCCCACTGATCCACATAAGAACTGTGGTCGTGGTCCAGGAAGTAATCCTTCCGTACCGCGCGCATGTCCGTGCAGATGCCTTCGCCAGGCTGGCAGCCGAACTGGGCCAATGCCATGCGCTTCCACTTGGTGGCCGCCTGAACCACCTGCGCCTGGATGGGGCTGGACAGCCCGAGCCCACAGGAAAACTCCACCGGGGTGCGAGAGCCGTCCCGATCCAGGTAGTCATTCACCCCGCTGGCGCGGTCCACGATCAGCGGAACCTGCACCATGTCGAGGTTCAGTTCCCGGCAGAGGTGGTCTTCGATATACCGCTTCACCACAAAGACGGCTCTCTGAGTATCCATCCGGTTCAACAGAGGTTTGTACCCCATCGGGAGGATCTTCTCGACCTCCTCGTAGGTGCCTATGCCCGGTCCTGCCAGATCCGCGGTCTTGTCAGACATGAGATTTCCTCCTCCGCGCAACACGGGGAGGCGGCCCGCTCCGAACCATTCCGGGGTGACCTTCCCCGAACGCAGCACCGAAGATAGTCATCAGTTCTGCAAAATACAAGACTCCATCATCATCATTAGTCCGCCCCTGCACTCGATTGCAGTTCTTCAGGTTCCGCCAACTGCCTCGGATATCCTTACCGGAAGTCAACGAAAGGTCCCCATGCGAAGCGTCATCACCGGAACCGGCATCGGCGTGCCTCGGCATGTCGTCACGAACGAAGCCCTGTCGGGGCTCATGGACACCTCGGACGAATGGATCCGCGTGCGCAGCGGCATCCAGGAACGGCGCTACGCCGATCCGGGACAGGGCTCCGCGGACCTCGGCGTGATGGCGGCCGGGAATGCCATCGCCGATGCAGGCCTGACCCCGCGTGACATCGATGTTGTCGTCTTCGCCACGATGACTCCGGATTTTCTGCTTCCGGGCAACGGTCCCCTGCTCCAGGTCGCCCTCGGCCTGGGGGACATCCCCACCTTCGACATCCGGCAGCAGTGCAGTGGCTTCCTCTATGGTCTGGAGCTGGCGGACCTGTTCATCCAGAGCGGCCGCTACCGGCGGGTGCTCCTGGTGGGTGCCGAGGTCCATACGGCCTTCATGCCCTGGCATCTGGGCTGGGACACCCTCATCGGCCAATCGACGCGGGAGATCACGGCAGCCGAACGGGCCGAAAATACCGCCAGCCGCGATCGGACGGTCCTCTTTGGAGATGGCGCCGGTGCGGTAGTGATCGAAGGTCGCGAGGGGACTGCGGGTCTCGGCCCTATTCGCCTCCACACGGACGGCACCGGGGCCGGTGTGCTGACGATGCTGGGGGCCAGCTTCAAGCGCCGGCCTTTCGTGACGCATGAACAGATCGATGCAGGCGAAACCCTTCCCATCATGTCCGGTAAGGAGGTCTTCAGGTCCGCCGTGACGCTGATGCCCCAAGCTGTTCGAGAGGTTTGCGAACTGTCCGGTGTGGCCGTCGAAGCTCTGGACCTGGTGCTGATCCACCAGGCCAACCTCCGCATCATCGAAGCTGTGCAGAAGGCCCTCGGCCTGCCGGCGGAAAAGGTGCCCCACAACATCGAACGCTACGGCAATACCACAGCCGCCACCCTGCCGATCCTGTTCCACGAGTGCCGCCAGCAGGGCCTCGTCCGACCCGGCATGAATGTGATGTTCACCGCCCTGGGATCCGGCCTCCACTGGGGTGCGGCCCTATACCGGACCTAGCCGACCGCCGGATCGTGAAGCGTCCTGCGGAGCAGGACAGCGGAGCGAGGATCCGGCGAGGAGGCTATGCCACTGATCGGTTGCCCATTGCGCATGTATGGGTCTAGAATGCCGATCATATCCCAGGAGCCCTCATGCGCACGAACCCTTTGGCCTTGGCCTTGTTCGGCCCAGCCCTGATCCTTGCGGCAACTTCCATCCACGCCCGTACTCCGGGCACTGTCAAGTCGCCCAAGGAGGCCAAAGCCATCGCCGAACAGGACACCGGCGGCAAGGCCACGAGCGCCCGGCGCATTCCTTTGAATGGCGCCTCTGGCGGATGGGAGGTGGATGTGCGGATGCCCCGCGAGGACAGAGGCTGGCGCTGCATCATCGACGCGGATACCCACATGATCCACAGCAAGATCCGCATCGACCAGCCCGGCCGTAAGGGGAAGGCGGAAGGGCCCGTCTTGATCAAGGGGACCCGCTGAGGGTGGCTGCCCGGTCCGCGCCGACCGTTCGCCGGTTTTGCAACTTGAAGCCCTGCCAGGATTGACAGTCCGGCCTAGAATCGTACGCGTGGCCGATGCCACGAGGAGAACAACTCATGGGGCTGATGGACTGGGGCAAGGCCCAATTCATTGAAATCATCGAATGGCTCGACGATTCCAACGACACCCTCGCCTGGCGGTTTCCCGTGCGGGACCAGGAGATCAAGAACGGGGCAAAGCTGGTCGTCCGCGAGAGCCAGGAGGCGGTCTTCGTCAACGAGGGTCAGCTGGCGGACGTCTTCAAGCCAGGCACCCATACGCTCAGCACCCAGAACCTGCCGGTCCTCGCGGACCTGAAGGGCTGGAAGTACGGCTTCGAGAGCCCGTTCAAAGCTGAGACATACTTCACCTCCACCCGGCTCTTCAACGACCTGAAGTGGGGCACCTCGAACCCGATCATGATGCGCGACGCCGACTTCGGCATGCTGCGCATCCGGGCCTTCGGCATCTACTCCATCAAGGTCGCGGACAGTGGCACATTCCTTAAGCAGCTCGTCGGCACCAACGGCGTCTACACCGTTCCAGACGTGTCGGAGCAGCTCCGCAAAACCATCATGAGCCGCTTCACCGATGTGCTGGGCGAGGCGAAGGTTCCAGCCCTGGATCTGGCTTCCAAATACGACGAGTTGTCAGACCTGGTGAAGCAGAAGCTCCAGGATGAGTTCAAGACCATGGGCCTCGAGCTGTCCAAGTTCTTCGTGGAGAACATCAGTCTCCCGGAAGAGGTCGAGGCCATGATGGACAAGCGTACCGGCGTGGGCATGATGGCCCCGGTGATGGGCGCCTACACGCAATTGCAAGTGGCCGAAAGCATTCCCCTCGCCGCCCAGAATCCCAGCGGTGTCGCCGGTCTGGGCATGGGCGTGGGCGTGGGCTTCGGCATGGGGAACATGATGGGCCAGCAGATGGCCGGGGCCACCCAGGGCCTGGGCCAGCAGGGTTTCCCTGCCGGCGGCGCGTCAACCCCCTCTGTCCCCGTGAAATCGCTCAAGGAGGAGCTGACCGAGTTGAAGGATCTCTTCGACAGTCAGCTCATCAATCAGGTCGAGTACGACACCCAGCGAACCGCCATCATGAAACAGCACGGAATGGGTTGATCCCTGCTGATTGAGCTGATGACTAGGGCGGCGTGAGCCGCCCTAGTCATGTCCATGACCCTCGTGGTGGCCGTGATGGTCGTCGTGATCGTCGTTCTCGGCCTCGTGCTCGTGCATGAACCGGTGCTGGTGGCGTTCAGACATGGCCGGGGTCTCGAAGTGAAGGGTCAGGTGGCGCACTCCGAAGCGTTCGGACAGCAGATGCTCGATGCGATGCTGGTGGGCCTCCGTTTCTTCCAGCCCCTCGGTATCCACGATGATGTGGGCGGTGCAGACCGTCAGGTGGCTGCAGACGCGCCAGGAGCGCAGATCCTCGACGCCGCGGACTCCAGGTAGCCCGACCAGGGCGGCCTTGGCCTCTTCCTGGTCGAAGGCCGCGCGATGCATCAGGATGCCGACGGCATCCCGAAGCAGGAAGAACGCGCCCCGCAGGATGAATGCCACGATGGCCACAGCCAAAAGGGGATCCACCCAGCGCCATCCGGTGAAGTAGATGACCACCATGCCGACCATCACGGCCACATTCGCCAGGCTGTCGCCAAGGGCATGCAGATAGGCGCTCCTGAGATTCAGATCTTGCTGCTGGCGCGTACCCAGAGAGGGCACGAGGACTCTAGTCGCGGCCAGGTTGAGTAGGAGGCCCAGGGCTGAGAATCCGATGGCCCACCCGAGACGGATGGGATGAGGGTTCCGGACCCGGCCCCAGGCTTCGAACAACACGGCGACCGCCAGGACCGCCAGCAGCAGAACGCCGAGCAGCGTGTTGAAGATCTCCAGGCGATGCCACCCGTAGTTCCACTGTTCACAGGGCTCGCGGCGATTGGCTACCCGGATGCTTCCAAGGGAGAGCAGGTTCACGACCGCGTCGTTCAGGTTTTCCAGGCTGTCGGAAACCAGCCCCAGGGATCCGGTCCACAGGCCGCCCATCCCCTGCACCAGGAAATTCAGGCCGAAGATCAGCGAGCTCAAGGCGAGCCGCCCGGTCGTGGTGGGGCCATGCGCATGGGCCATCATTCGCCTCGGAATCGGGGGTTACGCTTCTCACGGAAGGCGGCCAAGCCTTCCAGGCGGTCCTGAGTGGAAAGCACCTGGGCATAACAGACCTGCTCGAAGGCAAGACCAGAAGTCAGGCCCAGATCCGATCCCCGGTTCCCGGCCTGTTTGGCCAAGCGCAGGGCCGCGGGTCCATTCGGGAGGATTTCCCGGGCCAGCATCAGGGCCTGGGGCAAGGCCTCTCCGGGTGCTGCCAATCGGTCCACGAGCCCCAGCCGGCCAGCCTCCTCGGCCCCGATCCGGCGGGCCGTGAAAATCAATTCCTTGGCTCGCGAGATCCCGATGAGCCTGGGCAGGCGCTGGGTGCCACCAGCTCCGGGAATGATGGCCAGGGCCGTTTCGACCAGGCCCATCATCGCCTCGGATCCTGCCACACGAAGATCCGCCGCCAAAGCCAATTCCAGCCCTCCGCCGAAGGCCCCGCCCTCGATGGCCGCGATGGTCGGCATGGGCAGGTCCTGCAACTCGCTGAATGCGGTACGGATGCTCTGGACAAAGGTGGCCGCCTCGGACGGGGACATGGCCGCCCGCTCCTTCAGATCCGCACCCGCACAAAAAATGCCCGGGACCAGGCTATGCACCACCACCACGCGCACTCCCGCATCAGACCCCAGGATCGAAAGGGCCTCCCGGAATTCAGACAGAAGCTGGTGACCGAGGGCATTCTTAGCGGCAGGGCGGTCAAGTCCCAGGAGGACGATCCCTGCATCCTCACCCCCAAGCCTTTCAAGCCGGATTTCCATCATCCCAACTCGACGATCGGGTCCCCTTCGTTCAGGAACTGGTCGGGGGTCACGAAGACCTTCTTGATCGTTCCCTCTTCGGGGCTGCCCACGGGAATCTGCAT
>PMJK01000055.1 GCA_003158505.1 Holophagaceae bacterium
TCATCCCTTCGGGGGGGGGGGGGCGTGCGTCGCGATGCAGCGTCACGCTCGCCGCGCGTAGTACCTGCTACGCTTCGACTCGCATTCCTCGCCTCGCTCGCCCGGCACCCCCCGCGCGGCGACGTGGGGCCCCGATAGGAACTCTTACATGCACATGCCGGCCTACGAACGCGATCCTTTCGCCACCTCCCTGGAGACCCGCATCCTGAAGTGCGGGGAGGAGAAGGGCCGACCCTTCGTGGTCCTGGAGGACACGGTCTTCTATCCCGAGGGAGGAGGGCAGCCCTGTGACCTTGGCACGGTGAACGGGGTGGCCGTGGTGGACGTCCAGAAACGCGAAGGCGAGCTCCTCCACTTTCTCGGTGCCACCGTCCCGGAAGGCCCGGCCTCCCTGAGACTGGACTGGATCCGCCGCTTCGACCATATGCAACAGCACACGGGTCAGCATCTGCTCACGGCCGTGGCCCAGGACCAGTTCAAATGGGAGACCACCGCCTTCCATCTCGGGGCCCAGGTTTGCGATATTGAACTGGACGCACCTTCGATTTCACTCCAGGAACTGGGTCGCCTCGAAGAGGCCGTAGCCGCAGAGATCCGCGCCCATCATGAGATTTCCGCCCGCTGGGTGAGCCCCGAGGCCTACGGGCAGGAACCGGTGCGCTCCAGGGGGTTGCCCGAGGGCCACGCCGGCGACATCCGTCTGGTGCAGATCGCAGGCGTGGACCTGAACACCTGCGGCGGCACGCACCTGCGCCACACCGGTGAGATCGAGACCCTCAAACTGCTGGGCACCGAATCCATCCGTGGTGGTACGAGACTTTTCTATGTTGCAGGAGGGCGCGCCAGGCTGCGCCTGGGCGCGCATGAAAACCGTAATGCGACGCTGCGCGCACTGTTGGGCGCGCCCGACGAGGACCTGGTGAATGCGCTCCAGATCAAGCTGGACCAGCTCCTGGCCCTGGAGCGGCGCAGCCGCAAGCTGGAGGAGGAACTGGCCGAGGGCCAGGCCGCGGCCCTGGCGGCGCGGCCAGAGGTCCTGGTGGAGGCTCACCTGGAACATCGGGACATGGCCTTCCTCCAGAAGCTGGCCCGGGGCATCCTCGGGTTGGATCCCGCCAAGGTTGTGTTCCTCACTGCCGAGACGGGCGGGCAGGGGCTCTTCCTGCTGAGCGCGGGTGAGGGTTCGGCACTGGACGTGGCCGCAGCCGGGAAGGCCCTTGCGGCGATCCTGGGCGCCAAGGGAGGCGGCGCGGGGAAGACCTTCCAGGGCAAGGCGCCCAGTCTGGCGGCGCGGGCTGAGGCCCTGGCTCAGCTCCGGCTGCCCCGGGATTGAGTCGTGCTGCGGTCCCTCAATCCCTTGGCTGCGGGCCTCCTGAAGCTATTGATCTGGGGCGGCTTGGCCTATGCGGCTCTCTGCCTGGGAGTCTTCCTGGTTCAGCGGCGGTTGATGTATTTTCCGGACCGCAGTTCGGAGCGGGAAGCCCAACTGCGCGCCTCCCGTCTCGGCCTCACGCCCTGGCGGGATGGAGCGGGACGCATCCTGGGTTGGCGGCGTCCTTCCACCTTGCCAAGCCGACCCCGGGTGCTGCTCATGCACGGCAATGCCGGAGACGCGCTGGGACGGGTGGACTACCTGCCCATGCTGGAGGCCGCGGGATTCGAAGGGGTGCTGCTGGAGTATCCGGGGTATGGGTGCCGCGCAGGAGAACCCTCGGAGGCCGCCTTCGTAGGGGATGCAAGGGGCGCCCTCTCGCTGCTCCGCACGGAGGGGGCGCCAGTCTTCCTCCTGGGGGAGAGCCTCGGTTCCGGGGTGGCTGTGCAGGTGGCCGCGGCGAACGCCGAATCGGTAGCGGGACTCCTGCTGGTGACGCCTTTCGCACGCATGACGGAAGTGGCCGCCTGGCACTACCCCATCTTTCCCATGAGACTCCTTTTGCGGGACCGCTGGGACAGCCTGGACGCAGTACAGAACTACCCAGGCCCTGTGGCGATCCTACTGGCTGGCCAGGATGAAGTGGTCGGCGCGCAGCAGGGACGCCGGTTGGCTGGGGTCTGCCCCGGACCCTTGAGGATCTGGGAAGTGCTTCAGGCGGGCCACAATGACCTGCCTCTGCAACCTGGTCGACCCCCCTGGTCCGAGATACTTTTCTTCCTCGGCGGGAAGGCAGGCATTGGTAACTCTTCCCAGTGATTTATTGGCCCCCGCTATTCAGGGCAGACGCTTGAAGGCCAGCCCGTCCTCCCGCAGGGATTTGAGAAGGGCCCGGTCCTTCTTCCAGGCCGCAAGGCCTTCCACCAATCTGTCGTAGCCATAGTCGCAGTCATTCCTGTCCATGATCAGAGAGACACTTAGGGTGGAACCATGTGCGGAGGGTGTTGCGGCCACGGTCCAGGTGAGGCTGCGAAAGGGAGTTTCCTGTTTCAGTGACGGTAGAACAGGTTCGATCCGATTTGGGACGGAGATGGAGCCCGTGAACTCAAAGTGCGATGAATGCCTCACCTGGATCGGTGTTGACCGGGGCTGCCCAGGTCGTTGAATGGGGGCCCCCACTGGGGGCATGCCGGGCAGGTCCAGGGAACACTCGGTTCCACACCGATAGGCCATGGACGTGGTGAAGCGCACTTCCAACTCGAAGGGCTTTCCCAGCTCGAGGGGATTGCCGTGATGCACTAATTCAAAGGGAGCGTCCGGCGTGAGATCGACGCCAAGGGCGGATGGAAGTAGGCGACGCAGAACCGCCGGGTCTATCTCCAGGACCGCCTGACGCAATGCAAAGCTATCGTCGCCGCTGGCCTGGACTTTCAGATGGCCCCCCAGATGGCCGTCTGAGCGGGCCTCGCCCACAAGCTTCACCCGAACCTCATTTCTCTGAATCGCCCGGTCGGATACGTTGACCCAGAGGGCTTGGCGTTCCAGACAGATCATAACGCGATGCCCCCGGTGGGCCCCTGGCAGGTAGCCTAGGGGTGTGAATCTGCTGGTAGGGTCCACCAGTAGGAATAGGCCCTGGGGCGTTTCCACCTCCGAGGGCAGGCCCAGGCTTTGATCCAGCCGGATGGCGCTAATCGCGTGATTAAAGGCATAGGGGTTCACGGGTTCATCTGGGTCGATTTCACCTTCGACGATGCATGCCAACACAGGGTAGACCTTAAGGCCCAACGCCTTCGCCTGTCCCAGGAAACATGCGGTGAGGTCCTTGCAGTCCCCATACCGTTTTCGAATTGTTTCTCCAGTCGGTTCGGGAATCCAGCCTCGCTCGGGCGAGAGGTAGACCTGCTTGTAGATGAGTTCCTGGCTCATCCATCGGTGGATGGATTGGAGGGCATCGAGGGTGGTCTTCCCGGTGGTGTCCACTACCTTTGTGGGGACGAATCGGGTCTGATACTGCGCCTGCAACCAAACGGCCAGTTCATCCCAGGAGTCACTGCCAGGCACATCTTTCAGATCTGGATCGTGGAAACGCACGAGTACCCAAGGGTAGAGGTTTCGCGCAGGTGGCTTGGCCAGTTCATGTTTCGGCAGGGCCGGAACGTCCTTCACGACGATGCTTTGGCCTTTGGTGACCTGCACGTTCTTCAACCATGGTTGTCCGTGTCGGAGGTCCAGATCCAGGCGCACTGAGTGCATATCCCTGAACCAACCCCCCTGCGTGGCGACCTGCATTTCCCACTGACGGACAGGGTAGACCTCCATGATGGAATCCCCGCTCACTGGCCCCATCGGATTATGGAAAACCTGCTCGGATTCGAAGGCGACCAGGCTGCCCTTCACCACCATGGGTAGGAAGGCATGGGTAGCGGTGCCGCTGCTGAAGTCGTCCCCATCCTCGGATTGGAAGCCCTCGACCTTAAGCACCCGGTCAGAATCCAGAGTCTTCACCTCACCATCGGGTCGGGCGTTCCACCCCTTGAGACGCTTCACCTGGCTGGTTCGTCCGCCGAGTCCACCAAGACTGAAGATGCCCACGTCCAGACCCCGTTCGGTCAGTACCTTGGTCAACCGGTAGCGTTTCACCTTGACGGTGCCTGAACCCACATAGGCGATCTCAGTTCGGTCCAGTAGCACCCAGGCATCGGCATCTGCAGGTGGCATGGCGAGGGACGCGGATGCGTGGGGCTGGGCCCAGTCCGGCAGCTTCGAAATGGTCTGGGCCCCCAGAGAAAGGGCGAAAACCAGATAAGGGACCGATAACAGGGATCGCATCAATGCACTTTTTCAAGCACGAGGGTCCGCCGTCCCACATCGGAGATCCAACCCAGAAAAGCCTTGAACTCGGCATACGCCCCAGGTGCCGCTACGAAGGATGTGACTTCCACTTTGTAGAGGCAATGGATCTCGGTGAGGCCCTCCTTCTCGGTGGTTGTGGCGGCCCAGCTGACCGCGCCAAATTGATTCCTATAATTGAGAGGCTGTACACCGCCGAATCGGTATCCCGCTGGCACGCGGATGACAGATTCCGCGGCATGAATGCACAGGTAGGGCAGCACGATGGGGAGGCTTCGGGTGTCGGGGAGCTGGTCCGGTACCCAGAGTGGCAGAGGCATTCCCGGGAACGGATAGACCTGTCGAGTGCGTCCAGCTTCGCGTTCGATTTGGCCCTTAACTTGGTAGGAGAGGGGATTCACGGGATTGATCACGTCGGACAGTTCTACCGACTGGACGGTGCACCCAGCGAGGTCCTTCTCGAAGGCTTCCTTCAGCATTTTGGATTGTTCCTTGGGTTCGAGCTTCAGGTATCGGTACCGTTCTGTTTGTTCCGGAATTCCTGAAAACACCCCCTTCACCTGAAAAAGGTCCTCTTCCTCAGCCACGTTCACCTGATAGGCATAGCGTTGCTGGTTGACCGTCCTCGGTTGAACGGGAAGGGATCCACGGGTTGCAGTCCAGGTCTTGGAGTCCACCATTAGCGCAGGGGCACCCTGGAATTCAGAGCGAATGACGCCAGGTGTGCCGAAACGGACGCCCGGGTCATACCAAAAGGTTCCGGCCGGATCTTCAACCCCAATGAGCCAATCTGTAATCTGGTAAAAGTCTGAGACTTCGAAATTGAATAGTGCATTCTCACGGTTCGTCGTGAGGGCCAGTTTCGGGTTCAGCCCGGCCTCTTTCAGTAAGTGGATATAGCAGAGGCCGATCCCATAATCATTGGTCTCTCCACGGGAAACAATTTCCTCGAGGTCCTTTTCCTCCACTTCCCGTTCCATCTGTTTAGAGGTCCTTGCCGCCTGTTCCTGGAAGGTGAGCTGATTGAGCAGCCTCACCTTCCGATTCAGCAGATCAAGCAGTTTGGCGGCCTTCGTATGGGGTGCGGCATCCGCCGGGAACAGTGAAAGACCTTCGGCGACCAGGGCCTTGAAATTAGACCCTTTGCCTACATTCCGGTCAAAGGCCCACTTGAGGTGGGTGTTCGCCACCGCAGACCAATATCTTTCAGGACCATTTTTCGCAGGATCGCGCAAATCCTGGTTTTGATAGAACAACAAGATGCGGGGCCGGTGCATGGTGGGGTCCAAGGCGTACGGTGGCAGCTCGAAGGGGGGCAGGTTCTCCCAGGTGAAGACCTTCATGCCACCCTTCTCGAATTTCCTGGGCTCCAGGTCGGCACCGCTGAAGAGCGACCAGGAGAAGGGATTGGCGATAGAGATTTCCAGGGTGGTCAATGCGGTGTGGAATTCGTTTCCCAGGCCCCATTCCTTGCTTTGGTCGTTGCCAGGAGGCAGTGGTCCAAATTTGGGGCTGCCGGATTGTTTCCAGCGGATCTCCACGATGCAATCGCCATTCACCCCCGGAGGGATCACCCTGGTGACCTTCCGACCGAACCCTGATCGCGAGGTGGTTTCTGACTGTGTAAAGTCCTTCTCCTTGTTGAAAACAACCTCCCTGCCGTCGGGGTAGATCGTGTGGCCATCGATGCTGTGTACATGCTTGGAGAAGACCGGGAGCTGGGCTGCCCTGCGTCCCTTGTCGGAAAGAATGCGAACTCGATAAGTATATTCAATGAAGGTGTTCTGAATGATGAGGTGGTCTTCCAGCACGACGGCACCGATGATGCCTTTGGCTGGGTCTTCTTTCATGGCCCAAACTTCCACGGGAATCTTCGGCCAGGAAGATTCCGCCCCAAGAGACGCCGCAAGCGTGATAAAGAGGACTAGATGGTTGGTTTTCATTCAGTCACCAAGGCAAGTCCCAGGATTCGGGAAGAGGGCACTTGAAAAGGACGGAGTTGTTAATAATTCGTGCTGAAACCATTGTCAGGTTAAACCGGCGTGGATATCAATGCTGTGGCCCGATTCCATGGCTGGAGTCAATCCCTTACAAATGACGCGCAACCGGGGTGAAGCATTCAGGTCTGACGAATCTTGCACTGTCCAAGTTGTTCGACTTTTCTAGACCTGCACACTCCCATCCAAAGCATTTGGCTCGTGAGATGGAATAATCAGGCCACCATGATGTCCCTCTACCTCGACCACAATGCCACGACGCCCCTGGATCCCCAGGCCTTCGAGGCCATGCGGCCCTGGTTCACGGAGCGTTTCGGCAATGCCAGCGCGGCCTACACCCTGGGGCACTTGTCGGATGGCGCGGTGGTGGCGGCGCGGGAGCAGGTGGCGGATCTGGTGGGTTGCGCGCCCGCAGAAATCGTCTTCACGTCCGGCGGCACCGAGAGCCTGAACCATGCCTTCAAGGGCGTGTGGGAGGCCTTTCCCACCAAGAGGCACCTGGTCACCACCGCCGTCGAGCATCCCGCCGTGAGGGCGCTGGTGGGATGGTGGAAGGCCCAAGGGGGCGAAGCCACGGACGTGGGCGTGGACGGAGAGGGCCGATTGGACCTGGCGGCGCTGGAACAGATGGTGCGGCCGGATACCGCCCTGGTGGCCGTCATGGCCGCCAACAACGAATCGGGTGTCCTGTTCCCAGTGGATGAAGCCGCCCCCATCGCAAAAGCGAAAGGCGCGCTCTTCCTGGTGGATGCCACCCAAGCCATGGGGAAGATCCCCGTGAATGCCGCGGCCTGGGGCGCAGACCTGCTGGCCCTCAGTGGCCACAAGTTCCACGGGCCGAAGGGCACGGGCCTGCTCATGGTCCGCCGGGGCGTCCGCCTGAAATCCCTGATGGTCGGCGGATCCCAGGAACGCGGGCGGCGGGGTGGCACGGAGAACGTTCCGGGCATCGTGGGGCTTGGCAAGGCTGCGGAATTGGCCAGGACTCGTCTGCCGGAGATGGACCAGGTTCGGCGGTTGCGCGATGCACTGGAGGTCCGCCTCCTGACGGAGATTCCCGAGGTCCGGATCCACGGGGCCGACGCCGAACGCCTGCCCAACACCTGCCTGGTCGGGTTCGCGGGCCTCGAAGGCGAGGCCCTGCAGCTGAAGCTGGCGGAGCGGGGCATATGCGTGTCCACCGGCAGCGCCTGCAGCACGGGCATGCGCGAACCCAGCCACGTGCTGCGCGCCATGGGGGTGCCTGATGCCTACGCCCGCGGCACGATCCGCCTCAGCCTGGGGCGGGAGACGACCTCTGAGGAAATGGGGAAAGTCATGGAGATCCTGCCTTCGCTGGTCGCCGGGCTCAGGGGCAGCTCCCCTTTCACAAGCCAGAAACAGTAAGAGTCCATCCCGCGCCTGACGGATCAGTGGGGTGTCAGCAGTTGCTTCGCATAGTGCGCGACCGCATAGGGCAGCCATCGATGCCCCGGCAGGTCGCGGCTGAGGTAGCCCATGTGGCCACCCTGGGGCTCGATGTGGAGATGCACTGATGACGAGGGATTCGCCTCCACCGCATGCCGCCATGGAATGAAGGGGTCATCCTTGGCCATGAGCATCACCGTCGGCACGGTGATCCTGGACAGATGGTGACGGGCGGAACAGCGTGCGTAGTAACCGTCCGCATCACCGAATTCCGCGGCCTTGGAAGTGTAGGCATCGTCGAACTCCCGCAGGCTCATGAGCGGCCAGGTCCGGTAGACCTCGGAGATGAGGCCGTCCTCCACGCGCTGGCGGATGGCCTGGCGACAGCGCCTGATGAAGCGAAGCTCGTACAGGCGGCTGAGGCCCTGGTGGATGGCATGGGAGCAGGCCCCCAGGTCCACGGGCGGATTGACGGCAATGGCCGCGTCGGGCTGGGCGGCTGATTCCGGCAAGCCACCGCCCAGGTTCAGCAGCAGGGCGTTGGCGGACAGGGAATAGGCCACCGCCAGTTGGCGAAGACCCGGGTGGCGTTCCCGGGCCGCGGCGAAGGCGGTGCCCAGATCGTCCCCCGATCCGCTGTGGTAAGGCTTCTTCGCGAGGCCGCGGCCCGCGCCGCAGCCCCGGTGATTCACAGTCCAGACGTGGTGGCCCAGCTTCCTGGCCAGAGCCACTGTGCGGCGCACGTAGTGGGCCTGTTCATCCCCGCCCAGGCCATGGAAGACCAGCATCAGTACGTCGGTTTCACCCAGATAGTGGCGCCCGGTGAGCTGGTCGCCATCGCGAAGCGGGATCCGGAAAGGTTCAGACGGGTAGACCGCGGATTCTCCCGGCAGGTAGTTGCCAAGAATGGTCTGAAGATGGCCGGAAGCCGCCCACCAGGGGGCTCGGCAGGGGAGGGGCGGGGGAGCCAGGTTGAGCATCCACCCAGTCTGACCGAGCCGGGTCAGTCATTCCTTTTGAAGACGAGTTTGTAGCTGAAGGGGTTGTCGAGCTTGGGATGGGTATAGGTCGCCTGGAGGGCCAGGGAATCCCCGTCTTTCCGCATGGAATACACGTACTTCATGGTGTAGCCGTCGCCGGTCAAGGTCTGGATCATGGTCGGTCCGTTCCTAGTGAGCGTGACTTTGAACTTTTCGTCGTCGCTGCGTTTCCAGTCTGCCTCGGTACCATCGGTTGGCGTATCGATGGGGCGTTCCTTCCCCATGGTGACGGCGAAACTGTCGCCGGCCAGGATGTCCAGCTTGTTGAAGCTGCGGCAGGCGGACTGGAGTTTCTTCTTCCAGTAGAGCTTCATGGCGAAGTTCTGGTCCTTGAGGTAGTCCTCGATCTGCTCGTCGATCTTGTCGCTTTGTGAGGCGTGCAGGGACCATTCCCCATCCCAATTGATCTTTACTCCCTTGTCAGCTTCGACCGCTTTCGGGGCGGGCTTCGCTTTCTGTGCAGAAACGGGAATGGCCAGGAGACAGGGAAGCAGGAGGGTCAGCACGCGCATGGGGACTCCGGGTTCGATGGATGGAGCCTACGCTCCCATGTCGGCTTCGGGAAGGGCCTCGTGGGATCCGTGACACAAAGGTGTAGATCCATGTGGGGTACAGCAGTTCAGCCGGTGTAATCTGGAAGAAATTCAACCCAAAAATCGGGGTAATCATACCAAGGAGTGTGGCCATGAGCCGTAAGCAGGAAGCCCTCGACTACCATTCGCAGGGACGAAAAGGAAAGATCGAGGTCGTCGCCACCAAGCCTTGCTCCACGGCGCGTGACCTGTCCAACGCCTACACGCCCGGTGTGGCGGAGCCCTGCCTGGAGATCGAGAAGAATCCCGAATTGGCCTACGAATACACTGCCAAGGGGAACCTCGTGGCCGTGATCTCCAATGGCACGGCTGTGCTGGGACTTGGCAACATTGGTGCCCTGGCCGGCAAACCGGTCATGGAGGGCAAGGGTGTGCTCTTCAAGCGCTTCGCCGACATCGATGTGTTCGACATCGAAGTCAATGAGCTGGACATCGATCGATTCTGCCAGGTGGTCAAGGCCCTGGAGCCCACCTTCGGCGGCATCAACCTTGAGGATATCAAGGCCCCCGAGTGCTTCGAGATCGAGACTCGCCTGAAGAAGGAGATGAACATCCCCGTCTTCCATGACGACCAGCACGGCACGGCCATCATCAGCACCGCGGCCCTCATGAACGCCTCGGAGATCGCCAAGAAGAAGCTCGGGGACATGAAAGTGGTGTTCAGCGGCGCCGGTGCTTCCGCCATCGCCTGCGCGAACATGATGATTGCCGCCGGCGTGAAGCTGGAGAACCTCTGGCTTTGCGACACCAAGGGGCTGGTCTACACTGGCCGCACGGAAGGCAACAATAAGTACAAGGACAAGTTCGCAAAGCATAGTGAATGGCGCACCCTGGCCGACACGATCAAGGATGCGGACGTGTTCGTGGGCTGCTCCAGCAAGGGCGCGCTGACTCCCGAGATGCTCCTGAGCATGGCGAAGAACCCCATCGTCTTCGCCCTGGCCAACCCCGATCCCGAGATCGACTACCCCACGGCCAAGGCCACCCGCGACGACATCATCCTGGCCACGGGCCGCAGCGACTACCCCAACCAGGTGAACAACGTCCTCGGCTTCCCCTTCATCTTCCGCGGCGCCCTGGATGTGCGCGCCTCCGAGATCAACGAGCCCATGAAGCTGGCGGCCGCCAAGGCCCTGGCCGCCTTGACCCGCGAGGAAGTGCCAGATTCCGTGGTGAAGGCGTATGCTGGCCAAAAATTCAGCTTCGGCCCTGAATACATCATTCCCAAGCCCTTCGATCCCCGCGTGCTGCTCTGGGTGGCCCCGGCCGTCGCCAAGGCCGCCATGGACACCGGCGTGGCCAGGAGGCCCATCGCCGACATGACGGCCTACAAGGAGCGCCTGGAAGGACTCCAGGGCCGCAGCAAGGATGTGATCCGAAGCGTGGTCAACCGGGCCAAGGCCAACCCCAAGCGCGTGGTCTTCCCGGAAGGCGAGCATCCACTGATCCTTCAGGCCGTGTCCCAGATGGTGGACGAGGGCATCTGCTTGCCCATTCTTCTGGGCGATTCGACCAAGATCAAGGCTGTGGCTGCGAGCCACGGTATCGGATTGGAAGGCATCGAGATCCTGGACCTCAACGCGGTGCCCTGGCGCCAGGAAGCTGAGAATGCCTTATATGAACTGCGGAAGCGCCGGGGTGTCACTCCCTTTGAAGCCGATCGCCTGCTCCAGCGGCGGATCTACCTCGGCGCCATGATGTGCCGCCTGGGCAAGGCTGACGGCCTCATCGCTGGCCTGACGATGTACTATCCCGACTGCATCCGGCCCTGCCTGGAGGTCATCGGGACTCGCAAGGGCGTGAAACGAGTCTGCGGGGTCTACACCATGGTTCTGAAGAACCGCGTCCTGTTCTTCGCCGACACCACCATGAACATCGAGCCCAACCATGAGGATCTGGCGGAGATCGCCCTTCTCACGGCGGATCTGGTGAAGAACACCTTCAACATGGAACCGAAGGTGGCCATGATCTCCTTCTCCGACTTCGGCAGCGTGGAACATCCCCTGGTCCGCAAGGTCCAGAAGGCCGTCGAGATCGTGAAGGCCACCCGGCCCGACCTGAAGTGCGATGGCGAGATGCAGGCCGACACCGCCCTCGGCGAAGGCATCCTGGCCGAGGACTATCCCTGGGTGGACCTGCCCGGTGGTCCCAACGTGCTGATCTTCCCCGATCTGACCAGCGGCAACATCGCCTACAAGCTGGTGCAGCGGCTGGCAGGCGCCGAGGTCATCGGCCCCATCACCTGCGGCATGGCCGCGCCAGTGCATGTGCTGCAGAGGCACAGCGATCTCAATGACATCATCCACCTCACGGCCCTCACCGTCGTGGAGGCCCAGCAGAAGTAGGTCTTCAGTCCTGAGTCTTCAGTGGCGGGGGCCGGACGGCCCCCGCGTACTGTCTAGCGTCGGGCGGGCAGCGGCAGCATGAGCTGATGGATGGCCGCCTCGATGCTGAGGGGAACTCCATCCGGGGACTTGTCTTTGGCGCTGAGATTCGCCTCGCCTTGCCATACGGGAAGTCCCGTCTTCCGGTCCTCAAGCTGGACGATGACCAGGAAGTTCCAGTTGGTATCCCCCCCTTTCCCGGCCGATGAAGGGTCGCCGCCTCCCGCTCCGGCTCGCCCGCCCGCACGATGACCTTCGCTGGATCCTTCCTTGTGCGGTGAACTGGTGGCACCACCCTTGCTCCCCTTGGGCGCAGCCTTCATCAGGACGTAGACGGCAACCCAGAGATCCGCTGCCGAGGCCTCCACGGTTTGGTAATTCCGGGATTCCAGTTCCTTCAAGGCCGCCTTGAGGTGGAGATCGGAGTTGAGGGGACGCATGCCTTCCCTGATGACAATCCGGTCCCTCCGGGGATCCGGGGCCACGGACCCGTAGGAGCCGCTCCGGAAGGCCGAATCCACTTCGTAGATAAATCGCGGTTTGGCACACCCCAGTGCCAAGAACAGCAGGGGAATCACGAAGAGCGACCAGGATTTTGGCGTGCGCATGCCTGATGGGTGCCTCAAGGTGCCCAGGTGTTCCTCAGGATTGTTGGAGCTGCGCGAGCCAGGCCTGGATCTCGGGGTCCGGGTCAGGGCTCAGGCGCAGGGCCTCACGGAGGTCGATCAGGGCGGGGTTGGACTCGTCGCGCTGGAGGTGGACGAAGGCACGATCCTTGTGGACCCTGGGATTGTACGGATCAAGCAGGATGAGGTGGGTGCCGGTCCAGAGGGCTTCCTCCCAGTTCTCGGCGTGCATGAAACGCATGTGGAGATTGCGCACCAAGCGGATGAGGGTCTCCCGGCCACTGGCGGGGCGGAGCATGCCCCGATGGAAGGTCACCCGTCCGGCGGTCGCGGCTTTCACCAGCTCGGCGGCGCCTTCTTCTCCCACCGGGCGCCCCTTGTCGAACGGATCGAAGCAGAGGAGCCCGAAATCGTTGCGCAGGCCGGCGATGAAGTGCCCAGGGAGCCCCACACCCACAGCGTCGAAACCCATGCGCCGTGCGAGATCCACCCACAGGATCGAGAGGGTGATGGGCAGGCCCTTACGACGGGCGAGGACCGCCGGGAGCAAGGCATTGAGCGGATCACCATAGGTATCCCGGTCCCCCTCGAAGCCCAGTTCGACGAAGAGCAGGTGGTTCAGGGCATCGATGGCCTTGTGGGTGTTCCACGGAAGCGGCATCCGTCCCGCGAGGGTGAAGGCCCATTCATTCAGTTCCAAGGACATATGATGGGGATCAGGCTCATCCAGGGCCGGGGCCACAGCGTGTACCGCGCCCTCGGCCAGGTTCCGGCACTCTGGATCGTCGCGGAGGTACTCGAGCAGGGACATCAGGCCCGCCGGCGGATGACCGACCGTAACACGAGGGCCAGAACCACGAAGGCAATGGCCCCCCAGCTCCAGAGCTGCCAGGAATTGGTGGCGGCCTGGACTTTGTGAGCCTCCTCGACCTTGCGGGCATTCTCTTCGAAGGAGAGCTTGGACTGGATTTCCCTGGCATCCTTCACGGCCTTCTGTGCCGAATCTTTGGATGCCTGGAGTTCCTTGGCTGCCGGGTCCTGTTCCTCCTCGATGCCCAGCACGGCCATCTTCTTCTTTGGTTCCGGGTCGGCCTGGTAGCGAGCGGGCACGGCGGCACCTTCATCCTCGTAGGAAGTCGAAGACTGGCTGTCTTCGATGGATTCGGTGAGGGCCTGGATGTCCTCGCGCAGGCCCTCTAGCGCCTGGTTCTGGCGGTGGAGCTGGGCGCCCTGGATCCAGAGCAGTCCCAACTGGAGAGCCAGGATGGTGGGGATGGTCCATCGAAGGGAAGGGCGGGTCACTAGGGTCTATGCCTCCTTCCCTAGGATAAACAGAGTCCGGTCATCGCGGTTCTGGGTATCGAATGCCGATACATCGGCGAACACGGCCTCGCAGGCCGCCCCGGGACTTCCAATGCCCCAAAGTCGGCGAAGCTGGGCGCTTAGGCGGCCCAGACCGTAGAGCTCGCCATCCCGATTCATGGCCTCGGACAGCCCGTCGCTATAGAGCACCATCCAGCCTTTGGGAGGGAGGAAGCCTTCGATCACCACCCAGTCACGCGCCCCGGCCGGGCGCAGTCCCAGACCTCGCCCGTGGGGAATTACCTCGGTCATTCCCTCCCCGTTCAAGCCCCCAAGCACCAGGGCACCCGGGTGACCGGCCCGGGCCAGACGGTAATGGCCCGCAGCATCCCATTCCAGGAGGATGAGGGTGAGGAACCCCCGATGGCCGAGGAGCTGACGCAGGGTCTGGTCCAGGGAGCAGAGGATGTCCTCCAGGCCCTGGTCCTCCCGTTGGGCGGCCTGCTCCAGCAGAGCCGTGGCCTGGGCCATGTAGAGGGCTGCGGCCAGGCCCTTGCCGCAGACGTCGCCCACGGCCGCGAGCCAGGTGCCGCTGGGACGCTGCTTCACGAAGAGTAGGTCGCCACCGGTCTCCTGGGCCGGCTCGAGGCGCAGGGCCACCTGGAACCCCGGGATGGGAGGCACATGGGAGGTGACCAGACCTTCCTGGATGCGCCGGGCGGTTTCGAGTTCCTGGCTGAGACGCTCCTGGGCCACCAGCCGCTGATGCATCACGGCCGTCTCCAGCACCTGGCCTGCGGCCAAGGCCACTTCGCGCAGGAGTTCACGATCCTCACGGCCGTAGTTCAGCTCCGCGTACTTGCCCCCGAGCAGGACCACACTGTGGGGGAGGTCCCCGGCCAGGACGAGCAGCATCAGTTGAGCTTCGAGCGCATCCACATGCGCCCGCACCGTGCCGCCCTGCTCGCGGATCCAGTCAGCCTCCTCGCTGCCCAGGCCCAGCACCAGCTCGCGGTTCTCCCGGGCCAGCCGTAGCAGGCCCCGGGGGATGTGGAGGGGCTGGGGCGGGAAGTGGATCCTGCGGTCCTCACGATCCGAGGCCTCCGCGGCAGGCAGCATCACTTGCCTGTCCTCGATGGGCAGGATCTCCAGCACCTGGGGCTGGAAGGCTTCCCCGAGGGCGCGTTGCAGGGATTTGATCAGCGAATCCTCGCTGAACCGCTTGCGGGGCTCATGGACGGCGCTGAGGGCAATGTCGCGGGTGCTGGAGAAGTCACGGCGGAAACGGCGCCGGATGCCCCTCAGCAGGCGCCTCAGGGCCCAGCCGAGGGGCAGAGCCAGGAGGCCGATGAGGGCTCCCGCCCAGCCTGGCGGGATGGCGGAGAGGTGGGAAAAGGCCCAGGCCAGGCCGGCCAGATAGGCCGCCACCGTAAGGACCAGGATGGCCATGTAGGCGATCCAGCGGAGCAGCACCTTCTGCACATCGAAGAGCCCGTGGCGGAAGATGGCGTAGGCGAAGCTGAGCGGAAGCAGCGGCACCGGCAGCATGAAGATGAAGACCTGCCGGTGGAAGAGGAGGCTGTCGCCGAATTTCGCCTGGAGCATGGACCAGGCCAGCAGGTCGAGGCAGAGGGTGGCGGCCACGATCAGGGAGGGCAGGAGGGCCTTCCGGAGCCGATCCGGTGCGCGGAAAGTGCCGCCAATGAAGAAGGCGAGACCGGTGAGGGCAGCCGTGATGTAAAGCGTGATGGGAAGGAACGAGAGGACCTTGAGCAAAGTTTTGAGCAGGCCTTCCGGTGGAGTTCCCGCGAGTGTCTTCAGGACGCCGCCGTTGGCCATAACCCAGAGACTCAGGACGAATTGCAGGAGAGCCAGGAAGGCGAAGGTGGCATAGAGGGACCGGAGAAAACGACGGTTCTTCCGCCATTCGTGGGGATGGGGGAAGCGCAGGAAGAAATGGACCCAGAGCGGTGGCAGGAGCGCGGAGACCAAGCAGGCCATGAGCGCAACCAGGATGGTCAGGGCCATGGGCGGATTGCCGGTTTGCGAGGCCCCGGACATCAGCAGGGCCGTGGCAGCCAGGTAGAAGAAGTGCCGCGAGGATTTTCGCTCCGGGGCCGAGAGCACCACGAGGAGAGCGATAGCCCAGGCGAGGATCCCGTTCGCCAGGAGGGCCAGCTGCATCCTGTCCAGGGGCTTCACCAGGCGGACCGGCAGGAGGATTGGATGGTCCTGGCGGTTCACCGAATAGATCAGGATGGTGCCTTCGGTTTTTCCATTGATGAACCGCTGGGCCTTCAAGGTGCCTTCCAGGGTGGGCTCGTAGGCCCGCCCCTGGATCTTCACCAGCTCGTCACCCTCGAGCAGACCTGCCTCTTCCGCCACGCCATCCGGCAGGATTTCCCGGATGACGATCTTCCCGTTCTCCACCCTCCAGGAACACTGATCATCCGAGCCCGCATAGACCCACTGGTTGAGGGTGAAAGACCCCAGAGCCAGCGTCAGGCAGGCGAAACTGATCCACAGCAGACGCCATCGGATGCGTTTCAGGTAGGGGTTCATGGAGCCTTTGTGAAAGA
>PMJK01000040.1:0-27071 GCA_003158505.1 Holophagaceae bacterium
GTGGACGATGTCATCAACGTGGCCGCCCACCGCATCGGCACCATGGAACTGGAGGCGGCCCTCATCGGCCATCCCGATGTCAGCGAGGCTGCCGTCATCAGCGTGCCGGATCCGGTGAAGGGGGAACTTCCCCTGGCCTTCGTGGTCCTGCGCTCCGGTGCCCAGGCCACGGCGGCCCTGGAGAACGAACTGATCCAGCGCATCGCCACGGAACTGGGGGCCTTCGCCAAGCCCCAGCGGGTCATTCTCACCACCACCCTGCCACGCACCCGGAGCGGCAAGATCATGCGCCGCCTGCTCCGGGATCTGGCCCGGGAAGGGAAGGTGAAGGGCGATGTGAGCGCCCTGGAGAACCCAGATGCCATCGATATGATCCTGGGTCTAATGCGTGGCCATGAACCCATCTGACCTGTTCCAGAATCAGCCGGAGCGCCCGTGAAGAACCACACCTGGAGAGACATCATCAACCTGACGGTCATCGTCGGTGCCCTCGGCTACTTCGTGGACATCTTCGATCTCATCCTCTTTCCCATCGTCCGCAACCGGAGTCTGGCGGACCTGGGCGTCCCGGCCGCCCAGATCCTCCCGACTTTCCTGCACCTGTTCAACTACCAGATGACCGGCATGCTGGTGGGCGGCATCCTCTGGGGCATCCTGGGCGACAAGAAGGGGCGCATGTCCGTGCTCTTCGGCAGCATCACCCTCTATTCCCTGGCCAACATCGCCAACGCCTTCGTGACCACCATCCCGGCCTACGCGGCCCTGCGCTTCCTCGCAGGCCTGGGGCTGTCAGGCGAACTGGGCGCGGCCATCACCCTGGTGAGCGAGGTCCTGCCCAAGGAGGTGCGCAGCTACGGTACCGCAGTGGTGGCGAGCCTGGGCATCACCGGCGCCCTGGTGGCCGATCTCGTGGGCAACAAGCTGGGCTGGCGAGGGGCTTTCATCACCGGTGGCGTGATGGGCCTGGCGCTGCTGGTGCTCCGGATCAAAGTGTCGGATTCGGGCATGTTCAAGGAACTGGCCCATCAGCAGGTCACCAAAGGCAACTTCCTGATGCTCTTCACCAGCCGGGCCCGGTTCATGCGCTACCTCCGCAGCATCCTGGTGGGCATTCCCATCTGGTACGTGGTGGCCATCCTGGTGGCCTCGTCCCCGGAACTCGCCAAGAGCCTCGGCGTGGTGGGTGCCGTGAACCCCGGTCACGCCATCGCCTCCTGCTACCTGGGCCTGGCCATCGGCGACCTGAGCGCCGGCTTCATCAGCCAGTGGATCGCCAGCCGGATTCGCACCGTCCTCATGTTCCAGGGCTTCACCCTGGTGATGACGCTGGTCACCCTGTTCTCCCGGGGCCTGACCGCCGAGGCCTACTACCTGCTCTGCGTGGCGCTGGGGTTCTCCGCTGGCTACTGGGCCGTGTTCGTGACCATCGCCAGCGAGCAGTTCGGCACGAACCTGCGGGCCACGGTCACCGTCACGGTGCCCAACTTCGTCCGCGGGGCCGTGGTGCCCATCTCCATGAGCTTCCTGGCCCTCAAGGCCCACTGGGGCATTGTGAACTCGGCTCTCTTCATCGGACTGTGCTGCCTCGCCGTCGCGGCCCTGAGCCTCTGGGGCATGGAAGAGACCCATGCGAAGGATCTCAATTTCCTCGAGATCGATTGATCAGAAATTCCCACGCAGTCCCAGGTAGTACTGACTGCCCTTCACTCCCTGGAACATCCTTCCGCCGCTGCCCACCAGCTGCAGGTGGGCCACCAGCGCAGCCTCGAACCCCAGGTTCCAGGTGGTGAAGGCAAGCTGGTCTGATCCCGATGAATTCTGGTGGAAGAGCTCTGCCCCCAGGGACCAGCCCTCCGCAAGTTCGCGCTGGAGAAGCCACCCGTACTGGATGTAGTTCCGGTTTCCGTCTCCCGGGTTCCGCCACCAGCCGACTCCGCCGTAGGTGGTCCAGGGGCCGAAACCCTTCTGCAGCCACACCGGCAGGAGCACCTTCCAGTGGCCGGCTCCCAGTGCTTCCTCCTCCGAACCGGTGGGGGCGAACACCTGCGGGTATACAGCGACCTGAGGCAGCGCATCGGTCTCATGGAGGAATCGGTACTTGAATCCCACCTCCACATCCCCGAAACCCCGGCGTGTTCCATTGCTGGGGCTCTGATCCTGGTCCGTGTAGGACATGGGGATCTGAAACTGGAGCTGAGCATCGGGGAAGGGGCCGTAGTTGGCTTCCATGGCCGGACCCAGGCCCGACCGGACCCCCGCCAAGGTCTGGCCCATCGAGAAGAGGTAGACCTCCCAGTGATGGAGCGCCACTGGTTCAGGGTCGTCGGTGAGATAGGGAGGCCCCGCCGCCAGGGACACGGCCCACAGGCAGGAGAGGCATCGGATCAGTCGTCGCCTCAATACGCTGCCCCAGAAGTCCCGAAGTGCTGATTCAAGATGTCCTCATGCCAGGAAGAGGCGCTGACCCTGGAACTTTATCTCACGTAATTGTGCCCCAGGGCGCGCATTTCCAGGCACGGCCCCTGGTGTTTCGGGTTGATCCCATGATCGGGGAGAAATCAGATGGAATGTTACACGGTCCTGAAGTCGACGAATTCATAATGGGAAGTGGAGAGCGCGAGTTTCCACCGCCTCCGAGGCCTGATGAATCAACCTGCGCGAATCCGTCCGTTGCTTCCCGAAGGGGAGGAACATGAATTTACGCTCCAGGCGGACTATTTCGACGGCCAGATCGACTTGAAGGCCTTCTGCGCCACCCACCCGCACCATCCCATCCTCGGCACCAACCCCCTGGTGCTGGAGCCACAGAAGGGCAGCTTCGTCTTTCTCTCCCGGTTCGGTGGCGTCGTCTTCTGGGACTGCCCCGAAGCGCTGATCCGTCAGATCCACGAGGAACTCAAATCCCTGCCGGGGCTGAGCCAGATGGAGGAACAGGCCCGGGACTTCCTCAAGGTCCAGGTGGGGGCGGCGGAGGATTCCGTCGGGTTCAGCGAAGTCCAACTCCAGGAATTCACCCTGGAGAAGTTGCGCATCGTGAGCTTGACGCTGGCCCAGAGCGTGGCGCTGGATCACTTCGAAGCGGCGGTGAGCCGGGCCATGGCCCGGTTCCAGCCCGTGGTCAGTGCGCTCAGCCATGAGGGCAAGCTGCTGCTTCCCCACCGGGAAGTCCTGCGGATTGTCGGTTTTGCCATGGAGGTGCGCGCCGCGGTGCTGGATAACCTCACTCTGTTTGATGATCCGCCCGAGACCTGGGAAAGCGAGTCCCTGGCCCATCTCGACAGCGCCCTCTACGATCAGTTCGACCTGGAGGAGCGCCTCGGAGCCATCAAGGAGAAGCTCGCCTACCTCCATGACACGGGGGCCACTTTCCTCGGCCTTCTGGAAACACGCAAGAACCACCGGCTGGAGTGGATCATCATCCTGCTTATCCTGGTCGAGATCCTCCTCTTCATCGGAAAGGATCTGCCTTCTTACCTGGTGCATGGTTTGAGGTAACCTGATGGGCCGAGAACCGATGCCTCCCTCCGAGAACAGCACTGCCCACCTGGACTCTGGAAGTCCACCAACAGCTTCGGCAAGCTCGGTGGAACCCATCGCACCTTCCCATCAAGCCGCGGCCAATCCGGGTTCCAGCAGCACCTTCGAGAGCTTCCTGGCGGATGTGGAACGCTGCGTTCCTGACGCGGGACAGCTCCTCCTGTTCTCCGGGGAACAGCTCCGATTGGAGGTGATGCTCCTTAGGCATCAGAAGAATCCCCGTGTGATCTGGGGGCTCAAGCGGCACGAGGACTGGGCCTTCAAGGCCACCCTCCTTCGGTTCGCCCGGGGAAGCGAACCGGTGCATCTCGTCCTGTCCACGGAGGACCAGGGCGGCTACCGGGTTCGAGGCTGGGTGGTGAAACGGTCCATAGATTCCTTCTGGGCAGCACCCTTGCCTGACCAACAGACCAGCCGCTTCTGGGAGCGATGTCTCAACCGGTTCTTATTGAAGAATCTCGGGGCTGGCCTGGCTTCAGATCGCGCGGAGCCTTCCCCGCAGCCGGAACCGCTCGCTGAGCCTTGACCATTGAAGCGCGAGGAATTCAGTCAGGCCCCAGATGACCACTCCCACGATGGCTGCGCCTGACATGAGCGAGGATCGTGCAGAAAGGGATCGCATGGCAGTGTCCTCCAATCGGCGCATGGATGCTGGCGTCCTGCGCGGAAGCCAGCGGATGAAGGTGACGATAGTGCCTGTGATCGAGACGGGCATGCCGGGGCGGTGACAACTCTGTAACGGATCCCCCAATTTTTCGCGTAGCCGGCATGAACACCTGCACGGCGCCCCATCTGGTCCCTTCACCCTTCATAATCGGGACCATGCAGCAGCTGCCTCATCTCGACGAATTGGCCAAGATCATCGATACCGGCGGGAGGCATTTCGAATCTCGCGTCCTATGCGAGGTGGACTGCCAGGGACAGCGCATGCCGGTCCAGGTGGTGACGCTGGGCAACCCCGATCCCAAGGTGCCTGCCGTCGGGTTCTTCGGCGGCGTCCACGGGCTGGAAAGGATCGGTGCGGAAGTGGTGATGGCCTATCTGCGGAACCTGGCCACGCGCCTGAAGTGGGACGATACCTTGCACCGGCAGCTGGAATCGGTCCGGCTGGTGTTCATGCCCCTGGTGAATCCTGGCGGCATCTGGCGGGGGACCCGCGCCAATCCCAATGGCGTCGATCTGATGCGCAATGCCCCGGTGGAATCCAGGGAGCACGTTCCCTGGCTGATCGGGGGCCAGCGCATCAGTCCTCACCTGCCATGGTTCCGCGGTCCATCCGACCAGCCCATGGAGGTGGAGAACCAGGCTGTCTGCGACGTCATCGCCCGCGAATTCCTTCCGCGCCGATTCAGCCTGTCGGTGGACTGCCACTCGGGTTTCGGCGTCAACGACCGCCTCTGGTTTCCCTATGCCCACACCCGCGTTCCCATCGGGCATATCGCCGAGATGCACGCCCTCAAGGACCTGTTCCAGGAAACCCTGTGCAACTACCGGTACATCTTCGAGCCGCAAAGCAGTCAATACCTCGCCCATGGCGACCTGTGGGATCACCTGTATCTGCGTTCGCAGAAGCGACCCGAGAACATCTTCCTGCCCATGACGCTGGAAATGGGCTCCTGGACCTGGGTGAAGAAGAATCCCCGCCAGTTCTTCTCGCTCCTCGGTATCTTCAATCCCCTGATCGAGCACCGCCAGCAGCGCGTGTTGCGGCGGCACCTGCCCCTGCTGGAATTCTTCGTGCGGGCCGCCTGCAGCCATGTCTGGTGGATTCCCACGGGAGCGGAGCGCGAGCAGCACCGCCTTCGGGCCCTGGACCACTGGTATCCGGAGCTGGGACAGGACGGCCTGCCATGAGCACCTGGATCCTGCTCCGGGGCCTCACCCGCGAAAAGCGCCATTGGCGCGGCTTTTCTCAGGCATTGCTCATGGAATTGCCGGGCGCCAGGGTGATCGAGCTGGAACTGCCGGGGAATGGCGAGCTGAACGGGATGGCCAGTCCTTCGAACATCGCAGCCATGGCCTCCCATTGCCGCGCCGAGCTGGCGGGACTCGGCATCCCACCGCCCTATCACCTGCTGGCCATGTCCATGGGCGCCATGGTGGCCACGGCCTGGGTGGTCAGCCATCCCGAAGAGGTTGAAGCCTGCGTGCTGATCAATACCAGCTTCGGCGCCTTCAGCCCGGTCTACCAGCGCTTCCGTCCCCGCGCTTGGCTGGCCTTGCTGCGCTTCCTGTTCATGCGATCCGAGCGGAAGCGCGAAGCGCTCATCTTCGAGCTCACCAGCCGGCTTGTGGATCCGCCGGCCCCGGTCATCGATGAATGGGTCGCCATCCGCCGGTCGCGGCCCGTGAGCCTGCGGAACGCCTTCCGGCAACTGTTCGCGGCGGCGAGGTTCCGCGCCCCGCTGAACCCGCCGGCGAAGACGCTGATCCTGGCCAGCGCCGGTGACCGGTTGGTCAATCCAGGTTGCTCGAAAGACATCGCCCGCCGCTGGAGCTGTGCCCTCGCGGTCCACCCAGCCGCAGGCCACGACCTTCCCCTCGATGATGGGGCTTGGGTCTCGAAGGAAGTTCACGACTGGCTGGCCAGGGCCGGATCTCCTGGTATTGGCCGCTAGGTTTTTATTACCAGAGAGAACTCGTGAAAGGTGTCCCGCCTTCCGGACCGGTAGTCGCATTCACACGGTGTTAAGGCCTTCTGGGTTGGTTTGCTTCCGGCGACCCGGATCCAGAATTGAAGAAGTCGTTCGGGAAGCTTGGAGATCCCGCCGAGGGGAGCGTCCTCGGGTGAATGTCTGGTATCACCCGGGGGAGGCCGGAAGATCCGGAAGGTTCAAAATGAAGGGTTAGAGCTGTTCATCTTGATTGAAAAGAGATCTCTCTGGCTTCACTTTATTGCTTAAGTTGTTATAAATATTGTTCTTATAAAATTGGAATGAATGATGCTCAAACCCAATCAGAGAAGCTGAGGGTTGACGATGAAATTTTACACCGCCGTAGTCCTTGCTTTTCTCTCTCCGGCGTTCTTCTCCGCTTCAGAGCTCGCGGGTCCATCGGCCTCCCTCCAGGGTCGCATCGCAAGGGCGCGGAGCCCTCAACTCCGGTGGTCCAACTGGACCGACTACCGCGTTTATGTGGCGGAGTTCTATAAACGCCTAGGTGGCCGAACCACGTGGGTCCAGGGCGGGGTTCCAACCCCTCAGGCCCGCGAAGTGGCCGCCAAACTTGCGAGTGCCGACCTGAAGGGGCTCAGCGCTTCCGCCTATGAAGGTGACCAGTGGCCCGCAAGGATGGCCGCGCTCGCCAGCGGCAGTGGGTCTAAGCTCGAAGCCTTCGATGTGGCATTCACGGTCAGCGTGATGCGCTATCTCTCGGACCTCCGGCTGGGCCGGATCAACCCGGCCAAGCTGGCTCAAGGGTTCGATGGGAAGTCCAGGAGGCTCTTTCTGGTAGGGTTGGCCGCAGAGCTGACAACGGCCCAGAATCCTGGGGCACGCATGGAGCAGATCGAGCCTTCCCTCCCTGGGTACCGCGCGCTCCTCGCCCAGATCCCGCGCTATCTCGAGCTGTCCAAACATCCGTTCAAGCCCATCCACGCCGTAAAGAAGCTGGCCCCCGGGGATGTCTATCCTGACGCTCAAGCCCTCGCAGATCTCCTCGTCGCTCTGGGCGACCTCACCCCGGAGGAGGCCAAGGCGCTGCCGGAAGGGCGCTACATGCCCGCCCTCGCCGCAGCGTTGATGCGCTTTCAGGTCCGGCACGGCCTTGACGCCGACGGCAAGCTCGGCATGAAGACGGTGGTCCAGTTGAACACACCGTTCTCGCGGCGGCTCACCCAGATTCGTCTCACCCTCGAAAGGTGGCGCTGGGCCGAACTCGAGCCGGCCCCGCGCATGATCCAAGTGAACATTCCGGCCTTCAATCTCTCGGCCCTATCCGCGAAGGGGGACGGCTACCAGACGGACCTCTGGATGCGGGTGGTGGTCGGGAAGGCCCTCCTCCACCAGACCCACCTCCTTACCGGGAAGATGGACGCTGTCATCTTCCGCCCGACCTGGGATGTTCCCCGGAGCATTCTTCAGCACGAGATCCTCCCTAAGTTGCGGAAGCACCCATCGCTCCTCGGCCAGGAAGGGTACGAGATCGTGCCGGTCGGTGGAGCAGGGGCAGCGATCACGGTTCCCACAGCCGCGGCGGTCGATGGTCTCGCGACGGGGAAGCTTCGGCTCATCCAGAAGCCGGGCCCCAGGAATGCGCTCGGACACGTGAAGTTCCTCTTTACAAACTCGTTCCAGATTTACCTCCACGACACCCCCGCCCAAATCGCCTTCGAGAGCTCGCGGCGCGATTTCAGTCATGGCTGTATCCGCCTGGAGCACCCTGCGGACCTGGCAACGTGGGTCCTAGGGGACACGCCAGGATGGAACGCAGAAAAAGTGAAGGCAGAAATGACTGCAGAGGGTTCGCCCTCCATGGTGCCCGTGAACTCACCCATCCAAGTCGTGATCGTATATGGCACGGCCACAGTGGATGGAACGGGCAAGGTCTATTTTTACGATGACATTTATGGGAACGACAAGCGGCTGGCACGGGCATTGGCCGCCGGTTACCCGTACCGCTGGTGAACGCCTACCAGCGCCGGACCGGCCCGGTATCCACGTGGATGAAATCAAGCGCGCGATAGTAGCCGACCCCTCCGCGCCGCATCCCGATCGCTGCGTCACGAAGCTTGGCCGTGGGCGTGCCTGGAAGGCGGATGTCGATGGCCCGGGCTTGCATATGGAGGCTGTGCTTGGCGATCCCTGTCCTGGTTGCGGCCAGCATCTCGTTGGTCTCTGGAGAACGGTACCCGGAAATGACATGGAATTCAGCGCCATTCCGCCCCACTTCCCTGGCGAGGTCTGAGAGGACATCGAACAGGGCGGGGTCGAAGGGATGCCCATGGCCGTTGCGGTGATCGCCGAGGAAGCTCTCAAGCTCCTCAAGCGCCTCCGGGACGAAGACGTCGCCGATGCGGTAGACAAGGTCAAGCCTCTTGCCCGTATGGGTGTTGTACAACCGGATCCGAGACGCGGCCATGGCGGCGTGCCCGTGAACCGAACCAGTAAGGAACAGAGCGGTGACGAGTGCGCAGTACATGTATCGTTTGAAGGGAAAAGGGATTAGTCGCATCCGGTGGAATTCTCCAGAATTGGATTCCGCCTTGGAGAGAGGAGCGGTGGATTCACTGTACCACGCCGACTGCGGCACATCCCTTTTCGACACGGATTCCCCAGAATGACCTGACTACCCCACCAATCGCGACAGCAGCTCATCCAACGGCACGCTCACGATGGTGGAGGCATGGTCGCTCATGGCGTAGGGGAGGATGAGATCCCGGCCATGGACAAGGGAGCCGCAGCTGTAGACGACGTTGGGGACGTAACCTTCGCGGTCATCACCATCGGGTGACATGAGGGGTTCGGATAGTCTTCCTAGCACTTTCGTCGGATCTTGCAGATCGAGCAGAGCGGCTCCGATGCAGTACTTGCGCATGGGGCCGACCCCGTGCGTGATCACCAGCCAGCCAGCCTCGGTCTCGATGGGCGAGCCGCAGTTCCCGATCTTCACGGATTCCCATATTTCCGCGGGACGCATGATCAGCCTCGGATCGCTCCAGTAGTGCGAGTTGTCCGAGAGCATGATGAAGAGGTTCTCGTCATCCTGCCGGGAAAGCATGGCATAGCAGCCATTGATCCGCCGCGGGAAAAGCGCCATGCCCTTGTTCTGGACGTCCGCACCGTTGAGGGTGAGTACCCTGAAGTTCAGGAAGTCATGGGTCTCGATGAGCTGGGGCAGGATGGCATGCCCGTTGTAGGCCGTGTAGGTGGCGAAGTAATTCACGGTGCCATCGTCGTCGGTGAAACGGACGAAGCGGGCGTCTTCGATGCCATTGCTCTCGTTCGCCGAGACGGGGAAGATGATGCGCTCGCTCATGGGGAGATTGGGCGGGAAGTGCATCTCGTAGTTGGAGTCGGCCAGCCATTGGATGCAACTGAGCGTGCTGGTGAGCCCCTGGGTGACCGGCAGAGTCTCCCGCCGGATGCGAAGCACGCTGTGGTTCAGTTCACTTCGCGTGAAGTTCTCCCCGAGGGGCTCCATCACGTCCGCGGACGCGCCGTTGTCGAAGCCCATTTCATGCAGCTTCACCACGAACGGCGTCTTCTTATAGCTGGGGTTGGGGTCCAGCTCTGGCGCGGTGACGAACCGGGAAATGGGATCCAGGCGGATGTCGCCCTCGGGATCGATGAGGCCGGTGCGGAATTCGATGGAAGAGATGTGCCCTTCACCGGTGGCGCGAAGGCTCATGATGAACCGCAGGGCACCCGCAGGCACGCCGCCCTGATCCGGATGCTGCACGATGGACGGGTTGAAGAGCGCGGCGGATTCCAGTGCGTACTCACCCGAGAAGAGCGCTCCGATGAGGAGCTTGCGTTCTTTCGAGAGAGGGCGCTGGGTGAAGAGGTAAGGGACCACCTTCTCGAAATTCGCCAGCATAGGTGATTCGATATCGACATGGCGGGCATCGAAATCCTTCAGCACGGCATTCAGATCCCGCACGGCCTCTTCCTCGCTCAGGGCAAGGGCGCGGCCGATGATGGTCGTGATGCGCTGGGCAGTGGCCGGGATGAAGGGACGGAGGATGACCCGGGCACTTTCGGGAACCAGCGAGATCTCGTGGTGGCGGATGTGGATTGGGCTCGTCATGCGTGACTCACGGGATGGGCGATCAGATGTTCGGCGAAGTTCATTTCTGCGAGAGAGAGATGGAAAGCCAGGGTCGATTCAGCACCCTGGTTCTCGCTGACCCGGTCCTGGTGCAGCCCATCGCTGCAGCCACCGCTGCTGGAGTCGTACAGGGGCACGCCGAGATCGTTCCGGCCGAGGAACCACTCGAAGGCTCGCTTGGCCTCCCGGGGCCAGACCGCGTCCTGGGTGGCCCGGAAGGCTTCGAGGCAGGCGGAGACCATGGCTTGCGCCTCCACCGGCTGCTGATCGAAATCTGCGCGGGCACCGCCCCGTTCGCAGAACCCGTTGCTGCCGATGGGCCGGAAGTGGCCCGCTTGCGTCTTCTGAAGGGAGGCGAGCCACCGGAGGGATTTGAGGCCGATGTCCAGGGCCTCGGGGTCCGGCAGCCACTGGCCGCTGAGGAGAAGGGCCTGGCACAGGCGGGCGTTGTCGTAGGAGGCGATGGGCTCGAACCAGGGCCAGTCCTCGGTGGCACAGGATTTCCAGAGGTTTACGAGCTTCCCTGTCAAGAGCCTGCAGGCTGCCAGCACCTGGGGGTGGCCGGGGAAACGGCGGAGGTACTCGTGGATGCCCAGCAGGGTGAAGGCCCAGGCCCGAGGTGACGTGAAGGATTCCACCAGGGGCAGCCCGCGCTCGAAGAGCTGCCCGGAGAGCCTCTGGTGTCCCTCATTGTGCGAGCGGCCTGCGCAGGTGCCCAGCGCCCAAAGGGCACGCGCATGGCTGTCCTCACTGCCGGCCACCTCCAGCCATTGCCGTCCATGGCTCATGAAGTTGCGGAAGCGGTGGGTCTCCTGGTTCATGGCTGCGGAGAGGAAGGCCAGATAGCTCGTGGCCTGACGATCGAGTTTCTCTTCCGGGGGGCGCCCCCCGAGTTCATCCAGCAGGATGCAGAGGATCAAGGCCCGGGCATTGTCATCGGTGCAGTAGCCTTCGTGGAAGTTCGGCACATTGAACATGGCGTGCTGGAAGATGCCGGTGCCGTCGCTCATGCGCACGATGTGGCTGAGCCGCAGGGGCGGCAGGTCGTAGGGGCGGCTGGCCAGGGTCCATTCGGCAAAAGCTGTGCGAGGCGCGGCCTTCCGGTCGGCCCGGGCCCGCCGGAAGGACTCAAGGTAGCGCTGGGCCACCGCGGGCCAGATCATCTCCCGCCCGACCAAGTAGGCCTCTTCGCGCGTGCGTTGCAGTCGTGCCGGGTCGTCGAGGAAGGTGCATACGCCCTCCGCGATGGCCTGCGGATTCCGGAATGGCACCAGGATGCCCCGTCCATCCGCCAGCAGTTCCTGGGCATGCCAGTAGGGCGTGGACACCACGGCCTTGCCCGCGCCGAAGACATAGGCCAGGGTGCCCGAAGTGATCTGGGCTTCATTGAGATAAGGCGTGAGGTAAATGTCCGTCGCACCGATGAACTCTTTGAGGTCGTCCAGCGAAACGAAGCGGTTGTAGAAGATCACATGTTCCTTGACCCCACAGGCTTCGGCCAGCCGCTCCAGACCCAAACGGTAGCTCTCCCCCTCCCGGGCCACCAGGTGGGGATGAGTGGCTCCAAGCACGAGATAGACCACGTTCGGATGCCGCCTCACGATCTCAGGCAGGGCTTCGATGGCATGCTCGATGCCCTTGCCTGGCCCGAGCAGTCCGAAGGTGAGCAGCACCATGCGGCCTTCCACGCCGAGCTGGGCCTTGTAGAAGCTCGAATCGATGAAGGGGATGTCCGGAATACCGTGTGGAATGAGATCCACCTTGGCGTCCGGAACCCCATAGGTCTCTCGCAGGATCTCCGCGCCTTTGTGGGCCATCACCACCAGGCGGTCACTGCGCCGCACCAGTTCTTCCATAACCTTCTGCTGCGCTGGATTCGGTTCCCGCAGCACCGTATGCAGGGTGGTCACCACCGGCATCCGGACTTCCTTGAGCAGGGCCAGCAGGTGGCTCCCAGCCGGTCCGCCATAGATGCCGAACTCATGCTGGACGCAGAGGACATCCGCGTTGTTGAAGTTCAGGAAATCCGCCGCCCGGCGATAGGAATCCAGATCCTTCTCGTCCAACTCGAAGCGCACGCGCTCCGGGTAATCATAGGCCTCAAGCTGGTCATTCACCGCGCCGGTGAAGCATAGAGACTCAGGGGCCTCAGCGGCCACCGCCTCGCAAAGATCATGGGTGAAGGTGGCGATTCCACATAGACGAGGCAGATACCCGCCGAGGAAGGCAATCCGACGAAGGGGTGCGGCATCCTTCACAAGCTCACCCTCCATAAGACCCGGAAAAATGCCTGATGGCTGGGGCGATCGATCCCACAGTTGGAGGGACGAATCAGATGGCCAATGCTCGTCATGTTCACTCCCGGGTGGTTCCCAGGCAGGAAGGGCCATGACCTGGACTGGAACGGTCCATTGGTGTCGTCCAGGCCACCCACCAGCCCGATCCTGCGCCCGTTAGGTCTTTTCGCCTAATGATTTCCGAAGCACGTAGACAAGATTGCGAAGCCTCCTGACATTATTGTTAGAATATGATGTTGTTTGTAAAAAATCGTGAAGGGAAGGCTGACATGGACTCCGCAACTGGAACAGGCCTTGACCCGGCCTCGTTGGACCAACAATCGATCAATACCATCCGATTCCTGGCCGTGGACGCGATCCAGAAGGCCAACAGTGGCCACCCCGGTCTGCCGCTGGGCGCCGCTCCAATGGCCTATGTGCTCTGGACGCGGTTCCTCCGGCACAATCCCGTCAATCCGCGGTGGTTCAACCGGGACCGGTTCGTCCTGTCAGCTGGGCACGGTTCCATGCTGCTCTATGCGCTGCTGCATCTGACGGGCTACGACCTGCCCATGGACCAGCTCAAGCAATTCCGCCAATGGGGCAGCCACACGCCGGGCCACCCGGAACGCGGCCTGACGCCCGGAGTGGAAACGACCACGGGTCCGCTGGGCCAGGGTTTCGGCAATGGTGTGGGCCTGGCCATGGCCGAAGCGCACCTCGCCGCCCGCTACAACCGGCCGGGATTCGACGTCATCGACCATTTCACCTATGGGTTGGTCAGCGACGGCGACCTCATGGAGGGTGTGGCCGCCGAAGCAGCCTCCCTGGCCGGTCACCTGAAACTCGGGAAGTTGATCTACCTCTACGATGACAACCGCATCACCCTGGCGGCCTCGACCCAGCTCACGTTCACCGAGGACCATGCCGCCCGCTTCGCAGCCTATGGTTGGCATACGCAATCCGTGGAAGACGGCAACGATCTGGAGGCCATCGACCGCGCCCTTTGCGCGGCCCGCCAGGAAACCGGGCGCCCCTCGTTGATCCTGGTGCGGACCCACCTTGGCTACGGGTCCCCCCACAAGCAGGATACCTTCGCCGCCCACGGCTCACCCCTGGGCGTGGAAGAGGTGACCTTGACGAAACAGAACCTGGGCTGGCCCGTCGAGCCTCCGTTTCTGATACCCGCGGAGGTCGAAGGGCACTTCCGCCAAGCCCTCGACCTGGGGCGCAAGACCGAGGCTGATTGGGACTCGGTGCTGGACCTCTACGAGGCGCAATTCCCAGAGCTGGGCCGGGAACTGCGGCAGCTCATGAACGGAGAGTTGCCGCAGGGCTGGGATTCGGACATTCCGCAATTTGCCACTGATACCAAAGGCCTGGCGACCCGCGTGGCCTCCGGGAAGACGCTCCAGGCCCTTAATGCGCGACTGCCAGGCCTGATCGGTGGTTCCGCTGACTTGAACCCCTCCACGGACACCGAACTGAAAGATGCGGGTAATTTCCAGAGCCCGGACCGGGCGGTGGGCGACCTGCAGGGTTCCGCCGGCGGCGGATGGAGTTACGCTGGCCGGAACCTGGAATTCGGGGTGCGCGAGCACGGCATGGGCGCGATCCTGAACGGCCTGGCGGCCCATGGCGGTCTCCTGCCCTTCGGCGCCACCTTCCTGACCTTCTCCGATTACCTGCGCCCGGCGATCCGGCTCGCGGCGCTGATGGAACTGCAGGTGGTCTACGTCTTCACCCATGACAGCATCGGCATGGGCGAGGATGGCCCCACGCATCAATCGGTGGAGCATGTGGCCAGCTTGCGGGCCATCCCCGGGCTCACGGTGATCCGTCCCGCGGACGCCAACGAGACCGCCGTGGCCTGGCGCGTGGCCATTGAAACACGTAGTCATCCGGTGGCCTTGATCCTCACGCGCCAGAACGTGCCGACCCTCGACCGGAGTCAGCTGGCTCCAGCAGAGGGTCTCCGCCAAGGGGCCTACATCCTGGCCGACCCACCTCAGGGTAGCCCCCGCTTGATCCTCCTCGCCAGCGGATCGGAGGTTGGCTTGATCATGGCGGCCGCGCTGGAACTGCAGGCGAAGAATATCCCCGTCCGCCTCGTTTCCATGCCCAGCTGGGAACTGTTCGAAGCCCAGACCCAGGAATACCGCGACTCGGTGCTGCCACCCTCCGTTCAGGCCCGGCTGGCGGTCGAGGCTGGCGTCTCGCAAGGCTGGCACCGCTATGTCGGGGACCGGGGGGATGTGATCGGCGTGGACCGCTTCGGGGCCTCGGCTCCGGGACCGGTAGTGATGCGCGAATATGGGTTCAGTACGGCGAATGTGTGTCAACGCGCCCTGGCCCTGCTCGGACAGAAAGGCATTTGATCCCATGAACTCGCCACCAAAGGTTCCGAAATGCATCGGGATTGCCTCTGACCATGGCGGTCATGATTTGAAGCAATACCTGGCCGGTAGGCTCCGCGAGTCCGGTTTTGAAATTGTCGACTTCGGCGACAAAGAACCGACCCCGGACGACGACTATCCGGACTTTGTCGTGCCCCTGGCCCGGGCCCTCGCCCGGGGAGACGTCGATCGCGGCCTGGCCATCTGCGGCAGTGGCGTCGGCGCATGCATCGCCGCCAACAAGGTTCCGGGCGTGCGGGCCTGCCTGATCCACGAAACCTTCTCGGCCCACCAGGGGGTCGAGGACGACGACCTGAACCTGATCTGCCTGGGTGGCCTCGTGGTTGGCAAGGCGCTCGCCTGGGAACTGGTTCACACCTTTCTCACGGCGAGATTCAGTGGTGCCGAGCGCCATTGCCGCCGCCTGGCCAAAGTGGCCAGGCTGGAAGCCAAGGAAGCTGAACCATGATGAACCAGTCCCTTGAACCGACGGGAAAACCATGACCAAGCCCCCCAGCCTCCAACGTCTCACCCAGCGTCCGGCCTGGAAGGATCTGGCCGCTCACTGCGATGAAGTGCGGAACCTGCACCTGAGGACCTTGTTCGCCGATGACCCGGGACGTGGCGAGCGGCTGACGCTCACGGCGGTGGACCTGTTCCTGGACTATTCGAAGAACCGCGTCAGCGACCAGACCCTTGACCTGCTGCTCCGTCTGGCCAAGGCATCGGATCTGGAGGGACGGATCGAAGCCATGTTCAGAGGCGAAAGAATCAATGCGACGGAGGGTCGCTCCGTCATGCACGTGGCCCTGCGCGCGCCGAAAGGCTCGACCATGCTCGTGGACGGGCAGAATGTCGTGCCCGAAGTGCAGGCCGTGCTCGAGAAGATGACCGGTTTCTCGATGCGCATTCGCAGCGGGCAGTGGAAGGGCCACACCGGGAAACCCATCAGGAATGTCGTCAACATTGGCATCGGGGGATCCGATCTCGGCCCTGTGATGGCCTACGATGCGCTCATGCATTACAGTGAGCGGGGCCTGACGTTCCGTTTTGTGTCCAACCTGGACGGCAGTGATTTCGTGGAGGCGACCCGGGATCTCGATCCGGCGGAGACCCTGTTCATTGTTGCCTCCAAGACCTTCTCCACCCTCGAGACCATGACCAACGCGCAAAGCGCGCGCGACTGGCTGGTCAGCGGGCTGGGGGGTGACGACAGGGCTGTGGCCAGCCATTTCGTGGCGGTATCCACGAATGCCGAGAAGGTGTCCGCCTTCGGCATCGACACAGCGAACATGTTCGGCTTCTGGGACTGGGTGGGAGGACGCTATTCCATGGATTCGGCCATTGGCCTTTCGACCATGCTGGCGGTCGGGCCTGAGCACTTCAGGTCGCTGCTCCAGGGCTTCCATCGGATGGACGAGCATTTCCGCACTGCGCCGTTTTCGAAAAACATGCCAGTGCTGATGGGGCTTCTCTCCATCTGGAACAACAACTTCCTGGGCGCGCAGACGGTGGCGGTCCTGCCCTACGAGCAGTACCTGAAGCGCTTTCCTGCCTATCTTCAGCAGCTGACCATGGAGAGCAACGGCAAGCGGGTCACGCTCGACGGCAGGCCGGTGGATCATCAGACGAGTCCGATCTACTGGGGCGAGCCGGGCACCAACGGCCAGCATTCCTTCTACCAGCTGATCCATCAGGGAACCCGGCTGATCCCCTGCGACTTCATCGCCTTCGACCACGCGCTCGGCCCGCTGGGCCGGCATCACGACCTCCTCCTGGCCAACGTGTTCGCCCAGGCCGGGGCCCTGGCCTTCGGCAAGACGGCCGAGGAAGTCAAAGCCGAGGGCACACCGGATTCGCTTGTTCCGCACCGGGTGTTTGAGGGCAACCGCCCCTCGAATGTCATCCTGGCCGACCGGCTCACACCGGAGGTCCTGGGCCAGCTCATCGCCCTCTACGAGCACATCGTGTTTGTCCAGGGTGCCATCTGGAACATCGATTCCTTTGACCAGTGGGGCGTGGAGCTGGGCAAGGCCCTGGCCCAGCGCATCATTCCGGAACTGGAAGACGGGACCGGCCCGCTGGATCACGACAGCTCGACCAACAACCTGATCCGCCGCTACCGACGATCGAAGGGGCGAAGAGGTTCCCGAATTCCGATCTCCCCACCCGATGGCGAGACTCCGTGACGACGACGTTGACGCCCTCCGACGCCTTCGTGTTCCTCGGGGCTACCGGCGATTTGGCCTACAAGAAGATCTTTCCTGCGCTTCAGTCGATGATCCGCCGGGGGCACCTGGAGGTGCCCATCATTGGCGTTGCCAGGGCCGGCTATTCCCTCGAGCGCCTTCGGGAACGCGCCCGGGCCAGCATGGAGGAGTACGGCGGGGGCGTGGATCCGGCAGCCTTTGCGAAGTTCCTTACCCTGCTGCGTTACGTCGATGGGGACTACAACAATCGGGCAACCTTCGAGGAGCTTCGCCGCCAGCTCGGTGAAGCGGCCCACCCCATTCATTACCTGGCCATCCCGCCAAGCATGTTTCCCGTCGTCATCGAGCACCTCGGAGGCTCCGGTTGCGCCCTGGATGCGCGGGTAATCGTCGAGAAGCCTTTTGGCCGCGACCTGGCCTCAGCCCAGAGCCTGAGCGACACCATTCACACGGTGTTCAATGAGCCGGATGTTTTTCGCATCGACCACTACCTCGGCAAGGAGGCCGTGCAAAACCTCATGGTCTTCCGCTTCGCCAACACCTTCCTCGAGCCCATCTGGAATCGGAACTATGTCGAGAGCGTCCAGATCACCATGGCTGAATCGTTCGGGGTCCAGGGGCGCGGCCGTTTCTACGAAGAAGCCGGCGCCATCCGGGACGTCGTGCAAAATCATCTGATGCAGGTGGTGGGCTTTCTCGCCATGGAGCCACCCGCGACCACCTACCGTGAAGCCATCCGGGACGAACTGGTCAAGGTGTTCCGCCAGGTCCGACTCCTCGATCCAGCCGGTCTCGTCCGGGGGCAATTCCAGGGCTACCGCGACGAAGCCGGGGTCGCGCCAGACTCGAAGGTCGAGACCTTCGCGGCGTTGCGCCTGGACATCGATTCGTGGAGGTGGGAGGGCGTTCCCTTTTTCATCCGCGCGGGGAAGTGCCTCCCAGTGACCGCCACCGAGGTCATGGTCAAGCTCAAGCGTCCACCGCTGACGAAGCTGGCCCCGGGGATCGGGAACTTCTTCCGGTTCCGCCTGAACCCCGAGTTGAGCATCGCGCTCGGCGCAGCGATCAAGAAACCAGGAGACGTGATGGTCGGTGAGCCGACCGAGTTGTCGCTCGTCCACCACCCGACGGGGAACGAACTGAGTCCCTACGAGCGGCTTCTCGGTGATGCGATGGCAGGTGATGGGACGCTGTTCGCCCGGCAGGATGCGGTCGAGGCGGCCTGGGCCATCGTCGATCCCGTCCTCGGCGCCGAGACGCCATTGCACACCTACCAGCCGGGCACCTGGGGGCCGGTGGAGGCCAAATCCTTGACCACCGAGATGGGCGGCTGGGCCCAGCCGGAGGGTTCGTCATGAAGGTCCTCGCCATCGATCTCGGAGGGACGCATGTCAAAGTGCTCGCTTCGGACCAGACCGAGCCGCGCAGGTTCGAGTCGGGTCCTTCGCTGACTCCCTCCCAGATGGTGGAGAAAGTGAGGGACCTGGCAGACGACTGGTCCTACAGCGCCATATCCATCGGCTACCCCGGGCTGGTCGTGCACGATCGGATCGCGACAGAACCGAGAAATCTCGGCCGGGGCTGGGTCGGCTTCGACTTCGGCGCGGCCTTCGGCCTTCCTGTAAAGCTCATCAACGACGCCGCCATGCAGGCGCTTGGAGGCTACGAAGGGGGCAGCATGCTCTTTCTCGGCCTGGGCACGGGGCTGGGCTCGGCCATGATCGTCGATGGCCAGATCGAGCCCATGGAACTGGGCCATCTGCCCTACCGGAAGGGCCGGACTTACGAGGACTATGTCGGGGCCGCCGGCTTGAAACGACTTGGCCAACAGAAATGGCGCAAGCATGTGTGGGCCATGGTCGACCTGCTGCGGGGGGCGCTGGAGCCGGACTCCGTGGTCGTGGGCGGCGGCAACGCCGCTCGGCTGACGTCGTTACCCCCTGGCGTTCGCCTTGGGGACAACGCCAACGCCTTCGTCGGCGGCTTCCGGCTTTGGCAAGAGGGAGGACTCAAGACATGATGCTCGGGATGATCGGCCTCGGCCGGATGGGTTCCAACATGGTGCGGAGGCTCCTGCGCGCCGGCCATCAGTGCGTGGTCTTCGACCGCTCGCCAGAGGCGATGGAAGCCATGACGAAGGAGGGAGCGGTGGGCGCCGCTTCCCTCGACGATCTGGTCGCGAAGCTTCCAGCGCCGCGGGCCGTCTGGCTCATGGTGCCGGCCGCCGGGGTGGATGCCACCATCGACGACCTGTCCCCGCGGCTGGCCCGCGGGGACACCCTCATCGACGGAGGCAATTCCTATTATGTCGACGATATCCGCCGCGCGAAACAGATGGCGGCGAAGGGACTCCATTACATCGATGTGGGCACGAGCGGCGGCGTGTGGGGCCTTGAGCGGGGCTACTGCCAGATGATCGGCGGAGAGCCGGAGCCCGTGCAACGCCTCGAACCCATCTTCGCGTCGCTCGCTCCGCCGATGGGATCCAGCCCCCGCACGCCCGGGCGCGAGAAGAAGGGCGGCACCTCCGAACTCGGTTACCTACATTGCGGTGGTGCCGGGGCAGGGCACTTCGTGAAAATGGTCCACAACGGCATCGAATACGGCCTCATGNNATTTCGACCTCGGAGCCATCGCCGAGGTCTGGCGCCGCGGCAGTGTCATCGCCTCCTGGCTCCTGGACCTGACGGCCGGCGAGCTGCTCGAAGGGCCGGATCTTGCTGATTTCGCCGGCCGCGTTTCCGACTCCGGCGAGGGGCGCTGGACCGTGCAAGCGGCCATCGACGAGTCCGTTCCCGTACCGGTCCTCAGTGCCGCGTTGTACCAGCGCTTCTCCTCGCGGGGCGAAGCGGACTACGCCGACCGGCTGCTCTCGGCCATGCGCCACGCGTTCGGGGGCCATCAGGAACGGAAGCCATGAAGGCCGAGGTGCTGGCGGACCCCGAAGCGGTGGCTCACCGGGCAGCGGTCTTCGTGGCAGGGGAGGCTCGCAGGGCTGCCCGGGAACGAGGCCGCTTCCTGATGGCGCTGAGCGGTGGCACCACGCCTTCTCGGATGCTGGAGCTGCTCGCGGAGGAGGACGTCCCTTGGCCGCTCGTCCATGTGTTCCAGGTCGACGAGCGCGTCGTCGGGGCCTCGGACCCCGCGCGCAACTTCACTCGACTGCGAACGGGTCTTCTCGAAAAGGTCCCGGTCCCCGCGGATCAGGTCCATCCCATGCCCGTCGAGGAGGCGGATCTATCCAGGGCAGCGGCACGGTATTCAGCCACCCTGAGGGAGGTCGCCGGGACCCCACCGGTGCTCGACCTTGTCCATCTGGGGCTGGGGGAGGATGGCCACACGGCGTCGCTCATTCCGGGAGATCCCGTACTTGATGAGGTGGAATTAGAGGTCGCGGTCACCGGTTCCTATCGAGGCTTCCGCCGCATGACCCTCACCTATCCAATGCTTGATCGCGCCCGACGCATTCTCTGGCTGGTGACCGGGCCGGGCAAGATGGAGGCCCTGCTGCGTCTTTGCCGCGGCGACCGCTCCATTCCCGCGGGACGCGTCCTCAAGGAGCGTGCCCTGCTCTTGGCGGATGGGGTGACTATGAAAGGACTACCTGCTGGTCTACGGGTTTCTGATCCGTGTCAGACAGGCGAAGGAAGACGAAAGGACACCTGAATCCTGCCTTTGGGTGACCTTCGATTTGAATGAACCAAGCCATCATCTTGATCGAATCGGACGAAAAACTGATGAATGACTTGTTTGTATATTGTTCAAATACTGTATTTGAATAGTGGCGCGGGAAATGCCATCCAAAAACGAGGCTGGCATTCCAGCCATTGGGATTTCCGGAAATTCAACCGGTGATTTATCCCAGTCCGCTCTCCCATGCGCTGCAAGAGGGATGTAAGCCAAATCGAAACCCATCGAAGGAGAAAAGGATGAGAAGCAAGGTCATGGTTCCGGTGATTTCAATCCTCCTGCTTTCGGCATGCATGGTGGCACCAAGGCCGGGGGGTGGGCTTGAAGTCGTTCCCATGCTGCCGACGATCGTGGAAGTCGATTCAGACAACTACTATGCGCACGATGGCTATCACTACTTCTATAACAACGACCGCTGGTACTACTCCTCCACGAGGAACGGCCAGCGGAGTGAACTGCCGAGATCCCATTGGCCGAAGGAGACCCGCAGGCGCGGGGAGGAGCACCGCTAGGTGAACAAGACTCGCCATCAGTACGTTCAGAGGTGAATTGAAAGGAAGACCCCTATGCTCGGGACCATTCTCATTGTCATCCTTATTTTGATGCTCGTGGGTGCCATGCCCAGATGGCCCCACAGCCGGGATTGGGGCTACTACCCGAGCGGCGGTCTCGGACTGGTCCTGATCATTCTGATCATCCTCATGGTGTTGGGTCGGATATAGATTGATGTGCCCTTTTGTATGGAAAGACGCCGCGCCCTCGGCGACAGACCTCGATGGCCTCGAGCCGGGAATGTGTTTCTCCGGGGAGCACCAGAACGAGGGTCTATGAGCCTTCTAGGAGTCTCCTTGAGCAGCCTTCGTAGGTCCGGAATCTGCCTCGCGAGCGCCTTGATGGTCTTGGCTGCGTCCATGCAGGCTGCGGAGCCCACCAATCCGGAGCCCATCAACCCGGTGGCTGCCAAGGTGGTGCGAGCCAAGCCCGTGCCTCCCAAGCCATGGAAGGTCCTGGAGACCCGCAAGGCTTCCATCGGAAAGATCGAAGTGGAGGTCGGGGATGTCTTCGATCTCACCAAGCCGGACGAGAACACCTGGATCGGTCGCACCGCCAACCACCTCCACGTCACCTCGCGGGAAGTCATCTTCCGGAGGATTCTCCTCTTCGCGGTGGGGGATCCGGTGCGGGAACGGCGCATCTATGAAACGGAACGCCTCCTGCGAGCCATGCCCTTCGTGAAGACCGCGCGAATCGATCCCAGGGTTGACCCGGACGGGACCGTGGTGGCCGTGGTGCGGGTCCGGGATGCCTGGACCACCCAGGTGAATGCGGGCTACTCCCAGGTGGGGGGCCAGAAGACCATGAACCTCGGGGTCGATGAAAAGAACTTCCTGGGGACCGGCAAGAGCGTGGCCTTCGACCTCTCCAAGGATCCCGTGCGCAGCACCTGGGGTCTGACCTACGGGGATCCCCAGCTCTTCGGAAGCCGCTGGACCCTTCAGGCGAACACCCAGTACCTCACCGATGGATTCGTACGGAGCATCCAGCTGCAACGCCCCTTCTTTGCCCTGGACACACCCTGGTCCGCGGGCGCGGCCCTGTCCGAGACCCATAACCTCCTCTACTTCTATGATCAGGGCATCGCCATCTTCCAGGCTCCCTTCGTCCAGAACACGGTCAGCCTGACAGCGGCCAAACTTCTGCACGAATCCGAGAACCGGGTCTGGCGCGGAGGCGTGCTTCTCCAACGGCAGGACACCGCCTACGGGGCCATCACCCAGACCGCTCCTTCCGGATCCCTGCTCGCGCCTACCCTGACCAATCGGCGCCTGCGGGGACCAGCCCTCACGGTTGCCACCCAGGAGGATGCGTTCAGCGAATTCGAGAACCTGCAGGGCATGGACAATCCCGAGGATTACAACCTGGCCTGGAATGCCGATATGGCGCTGGGGGCCTACAGCCGCGCCTGGGGCTCCACCATGGCTGCCCCCTTTTTCCTGATCGAGGCGACCAAGGGCTGGTCCCCCTCCAGTGATGACCTCACCCTCTTCACCACCTCCTGGTCGGGTCGGAAACCTGCCACCGGTCTGGAGAACAGCCTGATGTCCTTTTCCCTGGTGAAGTACCACAAGCTGACCGAGGACCAGATCCTTGCGGGTCTAATGGCCGTGGACCTGGCCCATCGGCCGGACCCAGAGAACTTGTACTACCTGGGCGGCGACCAGGGCTTGAGGGGATTCCCCAACCAACTCCATCCCGGGAATGCCCGCTGGCTCACCTCCCTCGACTACAGGTACCTGACGGAACAGCGCTGGTGGGGACTCGTACGGCTCGGGTATAGCGCCTTCATGGACCTGGGTTCGGTCCGCCGGCTGGACGGGGAGGGGTGGTCCCGGACTTACGCCGATGTGGGTTTCGGGCTCCGCCTGGGCAACCTCAAGAGCTCCATTGGCCGCGTGATCCTGCTGAGCGTGGCGGTGCCCCTGAACCGCGAACCCTACCAGAACCGGTGGCAGTTCAGCGTTGGCAATACCGTCCGCTTCTGATCGAACTCGCCGCGTCATTTCAATGGAAAAGATCTAGGAGCACCACGTGCAGAGCAAGGTCGAACCCGATAGGGGTGGCGGTTCTGGAAGGCCATTGCAGCCGCAACCAGCGGCATCCAAGCCTTCCTCTGGGCCGTCACGATTGGGTGAACCCGAAGCGCGTACCCTGCGCCTCGAAGTAGCGCCTGGCACGCTCTTCCGGCTGATATTGGCCGGTGCATCCCTGTGGTTGGTGATCCGGCTTTGGCCGGTGCTGATCGTGTTCGTGGTGGCTCTCTTTGTCCTGGAGACGCTGAATCCTACCGTCCAATGGCTGGAGGAGAGGCATATCAGGCGCGGCGCGGGAATCGCGATCGTGTTTATGGGGGTCTTCACCGTCTCGGTCCTCGTCCTGACGCTGACGATCCCGTCGATCGTGGCGCAAGCCGCATCGTTGTTCGAGCGGGAGCCCATCTTCCGTGCGGACTTGGCGAACCGCCTCGCCCACTACCACCTGAGCGCGCCCTTCGCGGATTGGCTGAGGAACCTCCGCTATGGCGCGCCGGGGAACACGGTCGGCGCCACAGCCTTCGCCTACTCGATACGCCTCTTCGAGATCGCCGCCTATGGCATGAGCGCCATGTTCCTCGCCCTCTACATGATGATCGACCGCAATCGGCTGCGGGGAGGACTGTTTGCCCTGGTCCCCCGCTCCCATCACATCCGTCTCTCCCGGATCATGCTGAACCTGGAGACCATCGTCGGCGCCTATATCCGTGGGCAGGTGGTCACCTCTCTGCTCATGGGTGCCTTCACGTTCGTCCTCCTGACGGCCTGTGGTGTCCAGAACGCGATGGCGCTGTCCGTATTCGCGAGCATCGCGGACATCCTGCCCTACATCGGCGGCATTCTCGCGGTGGGACCCGCGGTTCTCGCAGCCCTTGGCCACAGCCCCATGGCCGCGGGTATCGTCCTGGTGCTGATGCTGGCTTATCAGGAGTTCGAGAGCCGCGTCATCATTCCCAAAGTCTATGGACAGGCGCTCCTGCTACCGTCCTCGGTCGTCTTCTTCTCGCTCATGGCGGGGGGGGCACTGATGGGCATCCTCGGCGCGGTCATCGCGCTTCCCATTGCCGCGACCATCATGATGCTGATCGAGGAACTGCGCATCGACCTGCCAGGTGAGCAGGAACAGGTCGCGGACACGGAGTTGCGCGCACGGGATGACCTCGCGGAGGAAGAGTACGAGCGTCGAACCGAAGGTGTGGCGGCTCAGCAGGCAGCGGCCATCGCCGTCGAGATATCGAAGGATCGGAAGAACGAGGAGAACCATCCGGTTCCCCCGGAGGGCCCGGATGTAGGGATGTGACCTGCCATCCGTCCATCCGCGGAGCTGCTCGGAGGCTGTTTTCCTTGGTCACATTGAATGGGATGGCCTTCAATTCGATTGAATATGGGGTTGTGATTATTGTTCGTTTTTACTTAAACTATTTAAAATAAGTTATTTATATATCGGAACGAAATCTGCTTTATGCATCTGCTTGGAGTCATCAAGTTCTCGTGGCGCCGGTGTTTTGCTATATACACACCTCAGTGGCACGAAGATCGAAATAGTAGGTCTAGTCATTCTAGAAGGAAGCGCATTTACGCATGTCTCTACCGAGACCGTGATTCAGTGCAGGACCGGCATATGAGTAGGAGAAGTGCCGCACGCACCCTCGGTTTCGCGAATAGCGTACCTCTACGCGGATTTCCCGAGGTCAGGTGTGCCCATAAAAATTCGCGAACCTGCCGCAGCAAATCTCGCCTCCAGCGCGTCTGAAGACAGCTTCGAGGCTTGGCTTTCGAATGTGCCCCTCAACCGCAACGAAGCCTGGAGCCTAGAAGCCGCGCTCACCTTTGCGCCAGGTTCAGGGGAATCGCTCCTGAAGGCCTCCCGCCGGATCGAGAGCCTCTGCAGATGGGCCTACATCCAGATGGGTCGAAGGCAGACGAGCCGAAGGCGCTCCATGGGGGGCCTCCAGGTCCGGCCGACGGGAGTGCGGATGGCCGGTGCCCCGGCCTGGGACATCAAGGGGAGGGTGGCATGCCCCTGAGACGTTCCTATCGAACCCCGGCCTCCTTTGTGGGCGCGCTGTTCCTGGCGGCGCTGCTGGTGGTGCCGTCGTTCTGGACGTTCGCGCAAGTGAAGGAAGCCGCCCGATCCCGGCAGCATGTTTCCGAAGAGATCATCCGCGCGGAAGCCTTGCTGTCGGGGCTGAGCGATGCGGAAACCAGCCAGCGGGGTTTCCTGTTGACCGGGAACGAAACCTTCCTCGCCCCCTACCTGGCCTTGCGCGATGGCCTTCAGGCTCAACTGGGAGCTTTGCGAGAACAGACTCCCCTGGCTGATGCCCGGGACCACCTGGACGCCATGGCTCCCCTGATCGATGCCAAATTGGCGGAGATGGCCAATGTCATCCGGTTGTACCGCCACCATGACCCGGCCGCCATGTTGGCGGCGGTGAGAAGCGGCAAGGGCAAGGTATTGATGGAGGCCATCCGCGCCGAGATGGACGCCTTCGTCCAGATTGAGAAGGGCCAGCTGGCGCAGAACGAAGCCGCCTTCCAATCGCGCATGGGCAACCTGCTCGTGTTCATCGTCATCATCAGTCTGTTCACGCTGGCGGTCGCCCTGTTGTTCATCTACGCCATCCGGCGGGAGACCCAGCAGCGGCTGCAGAACCTGGTCCATCTGGAGACCAAGCACCTGCTCGGAGTCCAGGAGGAGACCACTAACCAGCTACAGCAGACCATCATGACCCTGCAGGAAAGCCAGGAGAAGCTGGCCGTCACGCTCAACTCCATCGGGGATGCGGTCATCGCCACCGATGCCGAAGCCCGGGTGCGGCTCATGAATCCCGTGGCGGAGCAGCTGACCGGCTGGACCCTGGCGGACGCGGCAGGCCTCGCGGTGGATGAAGTCTTCCACATCATCAACCAGGAGACCCGCCAGCTCGCCATCGCCCCGGTCATGGAGACCCTGACCCAGGGCACGGTCCAGGGACTGGCCAACCACACCGTGCTGATCGCCCGGGATGGTTCCGAGCACGCCATCGCGGACAGTTGCGCACCGATGCGCGACCGCGATCGGCGGGTGGTGGGTGCCGTCCTGGTGTTCCGGGATGTCACCGAGGACTATGCCGTGCAGCGGTCCCTGCGGGACAGCTCCGCCCTGATCCAGACGGTGCTCAATACCGTGGTGGACGGCATCATCACCATCCAGGCCCGCGGTGGCATTATCGAGACCGTGAATCCAGCCGCCGAACGGATGTTCGGTTACCCCGTGGCCGAACTCATCGGCCAGAGCTTCAGTGTGCTGATCCCGGAGCTGGATCGGGACCAGATTGATGGCTCCCTGGAATACTATCGGGCGAGCGAAGAAGATCGGGCCGCCGGACTCAGCCGCGAGGTCATGGGTCGGCGCAAGGATGGCCGGCGGTTCCCGCTGGAGATCGCCACCAGCGAAATGAGTCTGAAGGGTCAGCGCTACTTCACGGGCATCCTGCGCGATATCAGTGCCCGCAAGCAGACTGAAGCGGCACTTCTCCAGGCAGGAGCCCTACAGACCGCGATCTTCAATAGTGCGAATTTCTCGAGCATCGCCACCGATGCCAAGGGCGTGATCCAGAT
>PMJK01000040.1:27140-34069 GCA_003158505.1 Holophagaceae bacterium
GGCAGCCGCTTCCCGGCGGTGGTCTCGGTGACCGCCCTGCGGGACGCGCAGAACGCCATCATCGGCTACCTGCTGATCGGAACGGACAACACAGCCCGCATGGTGATCGAGGCCGAGCGGACTCGGTTGGATCAGGCCCTGCAGGACAAGAACGCCGAGCTGATGAGCGCCAGGATCATCGCGGACAAGGCCAACCTGGCCAAGTCCGAGTTCCTGTCCAGCATGAGCCACGAACTGCGCTCACCGCTCAATGCGATCCTGGGCTTCGCCCAGTTGATGGACTCCGCCACGCCGGCCGCGTCCCCGCAGCAGAAGGCAAGCATCGACCGGATCCTGCACGCGGGCTGGTACCTGCTGGAGTTGATCAACGAAATCCTCGATCTGGCCGTGATCGAGTCGGGGAGCCTCGCGATCTCGGAAGAGCCGGTGTCGCTGGCGGAAGTGATGTTCGATTGCAGGTCCATCATCGAACCCCAGAGCCAGAAGCGTGGCATCCGACTGTCCTTTCCCGACTTTGATGTCCCGGTTTTCGTTCGTGCCGACCGGGTGCGGTTGAAGCAGGTCCTGATCAATCTCCTGTCCAACGCCATCAAATACAATCGGCCTGACGGAACGGTCGTGGTGGGCTGCGACACCACCATCAAGGGGCGCATTCGCATCAGCGTCACAGACACAGGCCAAGGCCTGTCGCCGGACCAGCTCCGGCAGCTCTTCCAGCCCTTCAACCGCCTCGGCCAGGAGCGCAGTTCCGAGGAGGGCACCGGTATCGGATTGGTGATGAGCAAGCTGCTGGTCGAGTTGATGGGAGGCTCCATCGGCGTCAGGAGCACCGTGGGGGCCGGAAGCGAATTCTGGTATGACCTCAAGGCATCGGCCGCGCCAGAACTAATCGGTCTCGAGGCTGTCGATCCGGAGGCTATGCAAGCGTCCGGGGCCAAGACCAGCTCGGTTCGGACCGTACTTTATGTCGAAGACAATCCGGCCAATCTGGAATTGGTCGAGCAACTCATCGGAAGGCGAGCCGACCTCCGCATGTTGGGCGCGGTGAATGCAACCCTGGGCCTGGAGCTGGCCCGGGCGCGGCACCCGGACGTCATCCTTATGGACATCAACCTTCCGGGCATGAGCGGCCTGCAGGCCCTGAAACTCCTGCGGGAAGATCCCTTGACCAAACACATCCCCGTGATCGCCATCAGTGCCAACGCCATGGTGGGCGATATCAACAAGGGCCTGGAGGCGGGCTTCTTCCGCTATCTAACTAAACCGATCAATGTTAACGAGTTCATGAAAACCGTCGATCAGGCCTTGGAAGGTGCAAAGCCGGAATTGAGCCCCACGTGATCAGCCCCATTGACATCCTCCACGGCAAAATCCTGATCGTCGACGATCAGGAAGCCAATGTACTCCTGCTGGAGCAGATGTTGAGGGGAGCTCATTACACCTCCATCGCTTCCACCATGGATCCGAGCCAGGTCTGTGAACTTCACCTCATCAACCACTACGACCTGATCCTGCTCGACCTTCAGATGCCAGGCATGGACGGCTTCCAGGTGATGGAAAACCTGAATGAAATAGAGAAGGGGGGCTACCTTCCAGTCCTCGTGATCACCGCCCAGCCGGCGCACAAGCTGCGGGCCCTGCAGGCTGGGGCTAAGGACTTCGTCAGCAAGCCCTTCGACCTGGCCGAAGTCCTGCTGCGGGTGCACAACATGCTCGAAGTGCGGCTGCTGCACCAGGAAATGAAGCGGCTGTACGACCGGGTTTCCGCAGAGCAGAAGGTGTCCCAGCGGCTACTGGTCAATGTGCTGCCGTCTTCGCTGGCCGCACGGCTCGGCGGCCATCCCGAGATCGAGGTCGGTGCCTTCACCGAGCTGGTGACCGCGAGCTATGCGGAAGTGACGGTCCTGTTTGCGGACATCCTGGCGTTCACGGAGTTTGCCGAGGGAGCCAGTGCGGAAGTCCTGTTGGGGGTGCTCGATGAATTGTCCACTCGCCTCCATGACCCAGCAGGGGAGCCAAGGCTGGATACGACCAGGACCATCGGGAATGCCTACCTGGCTTCCATTGGGCTCTCGGATCCAGTGGCCGAGCACTCGATCCAGACTTCCCGGAAGGCCTTGAACCTCGTCGAAGCGGTGGATCGGTTCAACGAGCGCAGTCGGTACAAGCTGAAGCTGCGGATCGGACTGGATACCGGGGCAGAAGTGTCCAGCGTCGTTCACAAACGCACAGTCACCTATGACCTGTAGGCCATGCAGTCGGGCCAGACACCTTAACGGTTGGCCTTCTCCCCGCCGATCAACCCATAGCTCTTGAGCTTGCGGTAGAGCGTGGCCGATCCGATCTTGAGCTGCTCAGCCGTGCGCGTCTGATTCCCACTGTTCAGGGCCAGGGCCGCCAGGATGTATTCCTTCTCGACCGACTCGAGGGGCTGGACCGTCCCATCGGTGACCACGGGAACGGGGCAAGCCTGCCGGATCTCTTCAGGCAGATCTTCCAGTTCCACGCGGCTTCCAGGGGCGAGGGCCACGGCCCGCTCCATGGCGTTCTCGAGCTCGCGCACATTGCCCGGCCACGCGTAGCGAATGAGCTGGTCGGTGCAGCCCGGCGTCAGGCCGGTGATCTTGCGCTTCATCCACAGGGCGGATCCGGCCAGCAGCACCCGAGCCAGCGGCAGAATGTCATCGCGGCGCTCCCGAAGGGGCGGCACGTGCAGTTCCACGACCTTGAGGCGGTAGTAGAGATCCTGACGGAAGGCGCCGCCGGCGACTCCCAGGGCCAGATCGCGATTAGTCGCGGCGATGATGCGGACGTTCACCTTGCGGTTCTTGTTCTCGCCGACGCGCCGGATCTCCCGTTCCTGGATGGCCCGCAGGAGTTTGACCTGCATGCCCGGGGATACCTCACCGACCTCATCCAGCAGCAGGGTCCCCCCATGGGCGGCTTCGAACAGGCCCGGACGGTCGTGGGTCGCGCCCGTGAACGCGCCCCGCGCGTGCCCGAAGAGTTCGCTCTCCAGGAGGGTCTCCGTGATGGCGCCGCAGTTCACCGCGATGAATGGTCCTGCCGCGCGCGTGGACTCCTCATGGACGAGGCGGGCGACGCGCTCCTTGCCGGAGCCGCTTTCCCCCGTGATGAGGACCGTGGAATCGACCTTGGCCACGCGACGGGCCAAGTCCACCAGTTTTCTCATGGCTGGGCTCTTGGCGACGATCCCGAATTGGGGCCCGTCCTCATCATGGGCCACGGTGGTCAGCACCCGCTGGTGCTCCTTGAGCTTCCGCTCGGCCGCCTTCAGGGTCTCGGTGACCCGGTGGATCGAGACATCCAGGCATTCCGATAGGCGGTCCTTGTCGAAGAAGCGCAATTCCTCCGCCCGCTCATCGCCCCACTCCTCCCGGGTGCGACCGAAGAGGTGGCAGCCCGCGTCGCCCTTGCCTTGGCAGCGGTCCTCGAGGACGAAGACCTCCTTTCCCATCGTCTGGCTGAGGTAGCCGCTGATGAGGCCGGAGATGGTCCAGCACATGGGCGCGTTGGCTCGGCCGAAGTGCAGGAGGTGCTGCTCGGCCTCGTAGGAGGCCACGAGCATCATGCCTGATTTGGAGAGGGGGTCCATGTTGTCCGACTCGGTGGTGAACAATCCCGCCATGGTGTGGATGCGGTTGCCCGCGAGGCGCCACTGCTCATCATCGTCCCACTTGAACTCCGCCTGCATGGCTTCAGCCATGCGCCAGCCATGGGCGAAACCGAACTGGGTGAGCACCGTTCGTGCGGCCGTGAGGCCGAAATTCTCGACCAAGTACTTGCGCAGGAGCCCCATGGCCACGGCGTCGAGGAGGATGGCCCGCTGGCCCGCGAACCGCAGGACCCCACCCTCAGGGTCCATCTCCAGCAGTTCCTTGTGGTCCAGGTCGGCTGCTCGCATGGGTGACTTTCATCCTTCGGACTGAAGGAGTGAGTCCTTCATCTTGATGGAGGATACTACCACGGCAGCCTGGTAGGTAATTTTTAAATAAAGAATACAAAGCCTGTTAATGAATGGCCCGAAACGTGCTCAGGAGGAACCCTAGATGAGGAGTTCCACCTTGAGTTCTCGAGATGCAGTTATCCGCCGGGCCGCATTTTGGGCCGCCCTGCTCGCGGGTGCGGCATTGGTGGGTTCGCAGTTCGGCTGCGATAGGCCTCAGTCCACGCCTTCCTCTGCAGGGTTCCCCCACGCCAGTCGATGGCCCTTGCAGCAGGGAGACACGCTGAGGGGAAGCACCGCCGAGGCGGACTCCCTCAACTGGTGGATCCAGCCCGGGGCTTCTGAAAAACAGAGCACCCAGGCCTTGATTCAGAAAGTCGATCACGAGGGGATTCTGAACGCTGGGGCGTTGGAACCGAGCCAGAACGTCCCACAACCCGAGGAAAAGCCTGTGCCCGTGAACTCCGTCGAGCCCTCCGGGTAAAGGATGGCGTCGGTGCGGACGTTCGCGCAGAGGCCCGCGCTGCACATGCACTAGTAATGCAGCAAGCAAATCATCGAAAGATAGGGAACCACGCAACTTAACATCAAGGAGGATCATATGAAGAGTGCCTCTACTCGATCCACTTGGATCCAACAGATAAACGGAGGAACCAAATGAATTTCTTCAAAAGCTTCACTAAACCACTGATGATGCTGTCCGCGGCATTGCTGCTGGTCGCTTTGGCGGCAGGATGCAGTGGAGGGCGAGATCCGATTTTAGGCTCAGCCTTGACGGACTTGGTTTCCGTCGCAGTAACGCCTGCAACGGCCTCAATACCGATTACTGGCACCCAACAATTCACGGCGACTGCGACATTTAGCGATGGGTCATCCCGCAATGTGACGACAACCTCCAGTTGGATTTCAGGCACCCCCGGCGTCGCCACAGTTGGGCCGGCCACCGGCGTCGCCACCGGCCTTGCTGGCGGCACATCGCTCATCACTGCCACTTATAGCGGCATGTCCGGCTTAGCAACCTTGACCGTGAACGCCGCGACATCGGTGTCGTTCGTGGTGACGCCTGCAACGGCCTCAATACCGGTTTCTGGTACCCAACAATTTGCAGCGATTCAGACATTCAGCGATGGGACAACCCAGAACAGGACAACCACCTCCGTTTGGTCTACAAGCGGCGCCAGCGCGGCAAACGCCTCAGTTGGGGCAGCCACCGGCCTTGCTCTCGGCATCACTGTCACCCCGGCAGGCGTACCGGTCGTCATCAATGCTACTTTCGGCGCCCTAGTCGCGACACCCGCCGCCTTGACCGTGAACGCCGCGACATCGGTGTCGTTCNNATCGGTGTCGTTCAAGGTGACACCTGCACTGGCCTCCATACCGGTGACAGCTACCGAGCAATATACGGCGATTGAAACATTCAGCGATGGGACGACCTCCGACCGGACAGCGGTGTCCACCTGGACCTCTGCCAATGTCCCCCTCGGCGGTCCTGCCGTTGCCACCGTCTCCTCAACCGTGCCGACCAAAGGTTTGGCCACCGGCACTGTCGTCGGCCAATCGGATGTTACGGCCACTCTCGGAGCCCTGAACGCGAGTGCTAGATTGACGGTGAATGCCGCAACCTTGGTGTCGATCAATGTGACACCTACAGCGGCCTCGATACCGGTTAGTGGTACGCAGCAATATACGGCGACTGCGGTATTCAGCGATGGGTCCTCCCTCAATGTGACTACAAATTCCAGCACCGTCTGGCATTCAGCTACCCTCGGCGTCGCCACATTCGTGGCACCCCCCGCCGTTACCGGCCTCACTACCGGCGTTGCCATCGGTACATCGGACATTACGGCCGATTACACACTTGCAGGTGTCACCAAGACCTCGCCAGCTGGTAGCGCCCTGCTGACCGTGATCGCGGGCGCCAACCCCGGACCCGCCGGCGGTGTGGACCTTAAGTCCACGGCCCCCTTCGGAATTATTGCCTACAACGCGATCACTATCTCTGCAGGTCATATCTATGGAGATGTCGCGCTGACTCAGCCTGCGCCTGGTGGAACCATTGCATCGGTGACTGGTGCTGGGACCAATAATAGCGGAGTCGCGCCATTACTGGCTTCGTCTGATGTGACCACCAGTAACGGTGTGAACCCAGGAGTGATCACCGCTGCAGATAATGGTACTCCAACAAATATTGCTGCCTTGCCGGCGCTTCTAACCGACCTGGGAGCCGTGTATGCCGATCTCTTAGGCCGTGCAGCGCCAGTATTAGCGCTAACGACCATCGCTTCGGCGGCTGATGTTACGGGTGGTACTTTTGCCGCCGCCACCGACCTAAGTGGGTATGTTCTCAGCCCTGGCATCTATACAAGCCCTGCCACGTATGGGCTCAGTAATGCATTGGGTCCTCTCGTGCTCGATGCAAAGGGCAATCCGGATGCAGTCTTTATTATCCGGTCAACACAGGTTGGTCCATCTGGCTTCACCTCGACAACGGGCAGCGTTCTCCTCCAAGGTGGCGCTCAAGCGAAAAACGTTTATTGGGTGATGGACAATCTGACCGTTGGGGCAGGCACCTTCTTCCAGGGCACCGTGGTGGCAGGTCATGCCATTACGTTGAATGCCTTTGCCAACGTGGAAGGCCGAATGCTGGCAGGAGCGCTCGGTGTCACGAGCGGTGCAATTGTCTTGTCTGGCACCAATGTCATTACCGTTCCCAAGTAGGGCTTGAGGCATCAAGGTAAAGGCCGGTAGAGCCATTTCTGCCGACCTTTACCACCTAACAAGGATGAAAGTGATGTTAGTGCAACCATTCACCGAAACTTCAGGAGAATATATGAGATTACCAAGAGCTTCCGGGATGCTGCGTCTGGTGGCACTCACTCTAATCGCCAGCCCATCCTTGATGGCCCAGGACACAGGGTGGTACCTTGGGCTCAACGTCGGCCAGTCCAGGGCCAAGATCGAT
>PMJK01000079.1 GCA_003158505.1 Holophagaceae bacterium
CGCTGTCCAGGGCCGGCTCGCGCAACCGGAAATCGTGCCCGCGCAGAATGGCTCCGCGCCCGTGATCGCGACGCAGGGCATCCACCACCCCCGCCCGCCGGCGTTGCGCGTCGTGACGCTGGCCGCGCACCTCCAGCGCCAGTTCCGTGCNNCGGTTCGGGTTCTTGAGGCCCGTCCGGGCCCGGCGCACGGCCCGCACCACGGCGCTCACGGCCTCCGGCTGGCCGATGACCCGCTCATTGAGCCGGGCCTCCATGTTCACCATATTGGCCTTCTCGTCACCCTTGAGGGCCTTGACGGGAATGCCGGTCCAGCTGGCCACCACATCCTCGATGTCCTGCTCCGTGACCTCGGGGAACCGGGCGTAATCCTCGTCCGTGAGGTCGGAGCGGTTCTTCTGGATCTCGTCGCGCAGCTGCAGCTCCTTCTGGCGCAACAGCACGGCCTTCTCGAAATCCCGGCTCAGGACGGCCTCGTTCATTTCGTTGATGACATGGTGGAGTTCATCCTCCTGGGTCTGCCCCTCGGAGGAGGACCCGCCCGGTCCCACGCGCAGCTTCACCCGGGCGCCGGCCTCGTCCAGGAGGTCGATGGCCTTGTCGGGCAGGAAGCGGTCCGTGATGTACCGGTTGGACAGGTAGACCGAGGCCTCCATGGTCTTCTGCGTGTATCGGACGCGATGGAACAGTTCGTAGCGGCTGCGGATGCCTTCGATGATGCGCAGGCTCTCGGTCTCGTCCGGCGGATTCACGGTGACCGGCTGGAAGCGACGGACCAGGCTGCGATCCTTGTCGATGTACTTGGCGTACTCCTTGTGCGTGGTGGCCCCGATGCACTGGATTTCGCCGCGGCTAAGGGCCGGTTTGAGGATGTTGGCCGCGTCCAGGCTGCCCTCGGCGGCACCCGTGCCGATGAGCGAGTGGATCTCGTCGATGAACAGCACCACGCTCGTGTCCTTGCTGGCCTCTGCGATGATGGACTTGAGCCGCTCCTCGAATTGCCCGCGGTACTTGGTCCCGGCCACCACGAGGCTGAGATCCAACGCATAGATCCGCTTGTCCNNGCCCACGCCGGCCTCGCCCAGCAGGATCGGGTTGTTCTTGCGGCGGCGGCTGAGGATCTGGACGATGCGCTCGACCTCTGCATCCCGGCCGATGAGGTTGTCGAAGATGCCCCGCTCGGCCATCTCCGACAGGTTGCGGGCGAATTCGGACAGAAGAGGGTGCTCCTTCTTCTTTTTCGCGATCTTCTCTTCCTTGCTGCTCTCTAGCAGGATCTCCTTGGCGGCAATGAGGTCCGCGCCCGACTCCTTCAGCAGGCGCCCGGCCAGGCAGCCCTCCTCCCGCAGCATGCCAAGGAGCAGGTGCTCGGCCCCCACATGCTTGTGGTTGAGCTTCGCGCTTTCAGAGGTGGCGTGCTGGAGGATGTGCTTGACCTCCTCCTCCATGGGGATGTCGATGCTGGTGCTGCTGGGGGTGATCTTCTTGTCCTTGGGGGTCAGGGCGGCCACCAGGCGTTCGCGCAGGCTGCTCACCTGCACGCCCATGCGCTCGAGGAGCTGGGTGCTGGTTTTCTCCGATTCCCGGAGCAGCCCCAGCAGGAGGTGGCCGCTCTGGATGCTTTCCGCACCGAACTGGCTCGCCTCATAGCGGGCGAAGAACATCACGCGACGGGCTTTTTCAGTGAATTTTTCGAACACAGGACACCCTTCCGGGTCATGGATGGCGCCGGGACCAGGATGGTTCCGTCGCGATCTACCAGGGTAACGCCTTCCGCCAGCCTTGTCCCGGTCCGGTCCCGATCCGCCCGGGACAGAACCAGGGCCCGGCGTTATCCTGGAAGGCTTGGAGGGTGACATGAGCCAGGCTTGGACCAATCTTGCGATCCTTGGCCTCCAGTGGGGGGACGAGGGCAAGGGCAAGGTCGTGGACCTCCTCAGCCCCAACTTCCGCCAGGTCGTCCGCTTCCAGGGCGGCAACAACGCCGGCCACACGGTGGTGGTGGATGGCCAAAGCATCGCCTTGCATCAGGTGCCCAGCGGCGCCCTGCACCCCGGCTGCTTCCTGGTGGTCGGCAACGGCGTGGTGCTGAACCTCGAGGTCCTGCAGCAGGAGCTGGATCGCCTCAAGGCGCGCGGGTTCGATCTCAAGGGCCGCCTCCTGCTCTCCGAGAAGGCCCACATCATCCTCCCCCATCACATCGCCCTGGATCAGTGGCGCGAAGTGAGGGCCGACAAGGTGGGCGCCAAGATCGGCACCACGGGCCGCGGCATCGGGCCCGCCTACGAGATGAAGGCGGCCCGCATGGGCGTGCGCCTGGGCGATCTGCACCATCCCGAAGCCCTGGCCGAGCGCATCCGGCCCGGCTACGACGAAGTCCGCCTGCGCCTCGGCACCGAAGGCGGCCTGCCTTCGCTGGAAGCCATCGTCGAAGGCCTGCTGCGCACCGCCGAACCCTTCCTCACCTTCATCGGCGATGCCCAGGGCCATCTGCTGGCCGCCTGTAAACGCGGTGATAGCATCCTCTTCGAGGGCGCCCAGGCCACGCTGCTCGACATCGACCACGGCACCTATCCCTTCGTCACTTCCAGCAACTGCAGCCTGGGCGGGCTCTTCACCGGCACCGGCCTGCCCCCCAAGGCCCTGGACAAGATCCTCGGCATCGCCAAGGCCTACACCACCCGCGTAGGCGCCGGCCCCTTCCCTGCCGAGCTACTGGACGCCACCGGCGACCGCCTTCGCGAAGTGGGCCGCGAATTCGGCACCACCACGGGCCGGCCCCGGCGCTGCGGCTGGTTCGATGCCCCCATCACCGCCCACGCCTGCCGCACCAATGGTGTGGACGGCCTCGCCATCATGAAGCTCGACGTGCTCGACGGCATGGACGAAGTGGGCCTCATCATGGGCTACCGCACCGGCGAAGGCACCCTTACGACCCACCTCCCCAGTTGCTCCGCCGACTGGAGTGAGCTCAAGCCCGAGGTGAAGCGCTTTAAGGGCTGGACCAGCACCCGCGGCATCACCGACCATCGCAAACTCCCCGCCGAAGCCCGGGCCTACCTCGAATCCCTGGCCCGCAGCGTTGACGTGCCCATCACCTACCTCAGCACCGGACCCGATCGCGCCGAGGGCTGCGTCTATCCGGATACCTTCCTCGAGCCGCTGCTGGGTTGACCCCGAAGCTGTTCACGGGCACACTGATCCTCCTGCCCATCCAGGCACCGCACGCTCGCGTGCACCGCGCGCTCGAGGGTTCGCGGGCCCGGAACCCACCGGCAAGGGCCCATAGCTCAGTCGGTAGAGCAGCGGCCTTTTAAGCCGTTGGTCGCGCGTTCGAGTCGCGCTGGGCCCACCAAGTTCCACCCCACGGGGCTATCGTCTAGGGGTCAGGACACCGCCCTTTCACGGCGGTAACACGGGTTCAAATCCCGTTAGCCCTACCAGAACTAAGGCCTGAGGAATCAGGCCTTTTCGTTTGTTTTGGGGCCTGAATATGACTCCAAAAAAGATCAACTCGCTCCGAACTCACTCCAGAATTGCAACGAGCGGTTGCGGCACTCTGCGAGCACTGGCGAGGGTTTACGGCAGTTCTGTGACCCATGGGGACGACCTCCAGCCACCAAGGTCGTTCAATTTCATACCAAATCAAGTTTTATCTTGATTTGGGAATGACTCGTATCCGTGTGGACCCTGGGTGGCCTAAGCCAGGAAGGCCCTGGGTTCAATTCGGTTCCCTGAGAAGAACCCTCTCGATGGAATGAGCCAGTCGTCGGCTACCAAGGACAATTCCGGAAGCAAAACCTAAGTGCAGGATCCCGCCAGACTCACTCGCCTGATTCGACAGGATCGTCTCCGCGGACAATCGGGAGTTCTTCTCGCTGGCCTCAGCATCCATGGTCGTGACAACCGACTTCACCCCAAGTCCCACTCCACGAGCCAGGGCACCTTCATCAAATCCGTCACCAAAAAAGGGACCCCTGGCCTGTCACAAGCCTATGCCATGACCGTCCACAATTCCCGGGGTCCTGAATTCGCATCACTCGTGCTGGTCCTGACCCCCCGCAGAACATTCGTCCCAAACGCGATAAGCGCTCTTCACGGCTCTGAGGCCGGTCATGAGCCACATTGAATGGCACAGTTGATGGCAGGATCCATTTGGTTTCTGGGGGATATAGACATGAAGGTCATGGGCATTGTCGGCTGGAGTGGAAGTGGGAAAACCAGTCTGTTGATAGAGGTCTTGCCGATCCTCAAGGCACAGGGGCTCAAGGTCTCGACCATGAAGCACGCCCACCACCGTTTCGACGTAGACAATCCGGGCAAGGATTCCTTCCGGCATCGGGAGGCCGGGGCTTCGGAAGTTCTGGTTGTCACCTCATCGCGTTGGGTTCTGATGCACGAATCCAGGGAGGAGCCCGAGCCCAGCATTGAGTCCTTGATCGAGCGTATGACCCCAGTCGATCTGGTTCTCATCGAGGGATTCAAGACACACCATCACGCCAAGTTAGAGATCCACCGTGAATCCGAAGGCAAGCCGCTGCTCTGCCCTGATGATCCTGAGATCGTAGCTGTCGCCAGTGATTGTCCCTTGCCAGGATTGAAGGTCCCTCGATTGGACTTGAACGATCCGAGTGCCATCGCGGATTTCATCCTTATCCAAACGGGTTTCAAGCAGCCTTGACCTAAGCGAAGGAGGCATCCAAGGGAGTAACTTTTGGATGTCCTCCTTTCATTGCTTGAGACGAGAACGGGAGGCGGATGGATTCGGGGTAGGAGATTCATTCGTTCGGACAGCAACTCTCACAGCAGGCTGGATTGGATAGCTTCGAGGTCTCTGCGGCCTTGGTAGCCTGAATCTGAACGCTCACCACGGCTTCTGCGGCGGCCATCAGATCGGCGGCGGTGATGGCAGGATTTCGGGCCTGGGCTGCCGCGATCTCGGCGGGGTCCAGGCCGCGCAGATCGTATCGGGACTCGCCGACGACGACCAGGTCCGTGAAACCCGCATTCTGGATGGCGGCCAAATAGTCGTCCTTTTGCAAGGCTCCCGCCACGCAGGCCGCATAGGCGTCTAGGTCCCTGCGAATCACCTCGGGAAGCGGCTTCAGGATTACCAGGTCGGAGACCATCAAACGTCCGCCCGGCTTCATCACGCGGTAGGCTTCCCGGAACGCCTTGGCCTTGTCGGTGGTTAGGTTGATGACGCAGTTCGAAATGATGGCATCCACGGTGGCATCCTCAACCGGTAACTGTTCGATGTCGCCCTGGCGGAATTCGACATTGGTGTAGCCGTGGCGTTCAGCCAGTCCGCGTGCCCGGTCCAGCATTTCCGGGGTCATGTCCACGCCGATGACGCGGCCTTCCATCCCGACCTGTTTTGATGCCAGGAAGGCGTCAAAGCCCGCACCGGAGCCAAGGTCAAGCACGACCTCGCCCGGTTTGAGGGAAGCCAGGGCAACGGGGTTGCCGCAGCCGAGTCCGAGGTTTGCACCCTCGGGTACGGCTTTGATATCCCGCAGGGCGTAGCCGATCTTGAGGCTCGGGTCCTTGAAGGTCTCCGAGCAGCCGCAGCCCGACTCGGTTGGGGCGCAGCAGCTGGTATTCCGCTTGATAAACCCGGCGTAGCGATCCCGCACAGCGGCCTTGATGGTGTCCTTGTCCATGGTGGTCTCCTTCAGGTAGACGGGTGTTCCGGAGCAGAGCGATCCGGAGAACTGGGTGGTGGTGCGGACACTGGATGGAACCTGGTCCAGGCTGGCGAGGCGATACCCCCGGCGCTCCATCCAGGGGCCGACCGTTTCGGTTTTCAGGACGAGGATCCGACCTGTCGCCGCTGCTTCGGCCTCTGCCATGAGGCTTTCGCCGAGACCCTTCCCACGGTGGGAGGAGTCCACCACCAGGGAACGGATAACCAAGGCGTCATGTGTCGGCTCAATGGCTATGTGCCCAATGAGGGTGTCATCCATTTCGAGCACCCAACCCTCGGTCCTGGCGAGGCCATCCGGTGGGAGGCCGGCCGCCGCCAGGAGGCGAAGCACCTGGGCTTGATCAGAAGGCAGACGTTTCCTGAGGCGCATAGAGGCTCCTTGATGTGGGGGATGAGCGGGCTGAGATGCCCTAGGCTTTGGCTGGCGGACGGACCTTTACGCCGCAGCAGGCTTTCGAACGCACTTGAAGAGAGGCACCCTTGATTCCTCCTGAGCAGCAGTCCTTCCAGAGGTATTCAGTCAGGGCATGCAGGGTCCGGAAGTCGGCGCGGTAGCGAAGGAAGTTGCCTTCCCGCTCGACCTGGACGAGGCCTGTCTCGGTCAGGCAGGACAGGTGATGACTGAGGGTGGAAGCGGGGGTTCCGACGTGTTCTTGGATCTCGCCTGCCGGAGTGCCGACCTGGGGTCCCTGAACGATCAGCCGCAGGATCGAGAGACGGATGGGATGCCCAAGGGCCTTGAACCGCTCTGCGTTCTCATCGACAAGGCTTGGTTCGCGGGCATCCGACATGGGCCCCTCCGAACCTAATTCTAAATTTTTCGAAATAGCTTGCAAGGGGTAATTTTGATTTTTTTCGAAATAGATTTCAGAGCGACCAGCGCCTCTCCATTTCCAGAGTCTCCAGCCTGCGGCCAGGAATTTCGTCCTCTGCGAATCGGGAGCGAATCGGTGATTTAACTGGGATCACCTAGCTTCCGTTCCCCCCGAAAGGGAAAAGCAGGAGCGCAAGGACGACCCCAGCGAGGAGCAGCAGGAGTCCCAACCAACCCATCTGGCCGTAAGGCTTCATCCCGTTCTTGAAGGGCAAGATGGTAGGCATGGGGACCTCCGAGCCTGCACGGACACATCCTGAATCGACAATAGGTTTCAGTCGCAGGTCAGCCCATGAAATTCCTGTAACTTCGTGTACAGGATTTCCGGCTTCGACAGATAGGAAATTGCTTTGAAGCGATTTGAAAATGCCTGCTGCGATATGGGTTGTTTCAATCTTTAGCTATTGCCGATTTCTACCACTCGTTGGTGAAGGCTCATCCGGTCAAGAGTCCCTAAGGGCAACGCGAGGAATAATTCAATTCGTCTCTGGAGTTGGAGATACGCGGTGAGAAATGCCTTCTGCTTCTCATCCTCTGTTCCTTGAACGGCAGCAGGATCGGGAACCCCCCAGTGAGCGGTCATAGGATGACCGGGCCATACGGGGCAGACTTCATTGGCTGCGTTGTCGCAGACGGTG
>PMJK01000044.1 GCA_003158505.1 Holophagaceae bacterium
TGGTTGGCGGTGATGGAGTTGGCGATGTTCTGCAGCAGCACGGTCTTGCCCGTGCGGGGGGGCGCCACGATGAGGGCGCGCTGGCCTTTGCCCAGGGGCGTCATCAGGTCCATGACCCGGGTGCTGATCTCCTGCGCGTCCCGCTCCATGCGCAGGTGGTGCTTCGGGTACAGGGGCACCAGATCATCGAAATGCATCCGGTCCTTAGCGTATTCGGGCGGATCGAAATTGACTGCGTCCACCCGCAGCATGGCGAAGAACTTCTCGCCCTCCTTGGGGGCCCGGATCATGCCGGACAGGGTGTCGCCCGTGCGCAGGTTGAACTTGCGGATCTGGCTCGGCGAGATGTAGATGTCCTCGGGCCCGGCCAGGTAGTTCTGGTCGGGGCTGCGCAGGAAACCGAAACCTTCGGGCAGCACCTCCAGCACGCCTTCAGCGAAGAACTGCCCTTCGCGCTCGGCCTGGGCCTGCAGCACCCGGAACACCAACTCCTGCTTGCGCATGGCGAGAGGGTTTTCGATCTCCAGAATCTTCGACAATTCGGCGAGCTTGCCGATGGAGAGTTCCTTCAGCTCGGACAAGCTCAGGGCGGTCGGGGGCTGAGAAGGGGTGGCCATAGGTCACCTCGGCGGCGGAGTGAGTCAGGAGTGGCTCGGGATTGCTGACAGGATAAGTCAGTTTTACGAATCGGCCAAACCCTTGCGAGCTTCAGGGATGAAGGCCCGCACCCGGGCCACGAAAGCCTTGGGTTCCTCCACGGGATAGGCGTGACCGATGCCTGGCACCACCTCGAAGCGGGCGCCTTGGATCCCCTTGGCCGTTTCCAGGCACTTCCAGGGCGGTGTCAGCAGGTCCTCGGCGCCGCTGAGTAGCAGCACGGGCGCCTGGATGCGCGCCAGCCGATCCCGGATGTCCCAGCCCTGGGTCCCGCGGATCTGGTGAAGGTTCCCATGCTGGGGTTTATCGCCGCCGGTCACGACCTGATGGTAGGCGCGCAGGACCCCGTGCCGGGCCTCCAGGAAGCGATCTCCCCACAGGAACGGGGCCACGGCATCGAACTGCATGAGGGGACCGCCCACCTCCAGGCAGTGGGCCCAGTGCTCGGCTTTGAGGCTCAGGGCGAAATCGAAATGGGGCATGGCACTGGTTAGCACAGCACCGGGGAAGGCCTCCGGGTGGGTGCTAAGCAATTCCAGGCTCATGGCGCTGCCGTTGGACAGACCGATGAGCCAGGGCTGAGTGATCTTCAGGGCCCGGAACAGCTCCCAGGCCTCGGAAGCCAGCAGAGCCGTGGGATAGGGGCCCTCCAGCGGGGCGTCGGACTTGCCCTGGCCCCGGCTGTCGAAGGTGAGGATGCGGAAGCGGTCTGTCAGCCCAGGCAGCACGCCGGCCCACATCGTCGTGTCAGACAACAAACCATTCAGCAGCACCATCCAGGGGGCGCCTGGCGTTCCCTGGACGCGGTAGTGCAGCTTCAGGCCCGAGGGCAGCGTGGCGAAGGTCGGGGCTGGGCGCACCACTAACCCCGCAGTTCTGCGGGCGAAAGCTGCCGCTCGAAACGCCAGGCGCCATCCTCCCAGCGAATGATCGTGCAGCTGGCCTTCTTCACCTCCGCGGAGTGACCCGTGAGGTGGAAGATCAGCTCGCTCAGGAAGGGCTGATGGCTGACGAGGACCAGCACATCACCGGTGCGCGCCTCGGCCATCAGGCCGCGCAGCCAGAGATCCACCTGCGGCGGATCACCATCCGGCCTCAGGTCCAGGCGAGTCTCCATGGGAAAGGCGCCCGCCGCCTCCTGGAGGCACACCATGGTTTCCGCCGCACGCCGGTAGGGGCTGTTGAACCCCCGGGTGGGGATGTGCCCCAGCCTCACCAGACCCTTCATGGCTGCCCGTGTCCTCTTCCAGCCCTCTTCGGTGAGCGCTCGATCCGAATCCTTCTGACCCGGACGCGGTTCCTCGGCGATGCCATGGCGGATGAGCAGGAGCGTTGTCATTGAACGATCTTACCGCTTCGCAATGTATTGGACTGATTCCTGGAACTGCATGAATAAGCGGAGGTGGCGGAAGAGCGGAGGTAAGCGGAGAAAAGAAATACATGTTTTTCTCAGCTCTCCTTTGCTCCTCGGAAGTCCTCCGCTTACATTCGTTCTTTTTTGATGACCCGCGGTGTACGCCCATCAATTCTCCTTGTTTTTCAAGGTATTTCAGGAGATGATATCCGTTTGGGCCCCTCCCGGCTGGCGCTGTCCGCCAACAGAGATTGCCACTTGGCACACTCGCGCAGGGATAGCCCCGGGAGATACCAGTGAGTGATACGACCTTCGCAGCCCTAGGCTGCAGCGAAGCCCTGTTGGCGGCCCTGGCCAAGCGCGGTTTCGAGACCCCCATGCCTGTGCAGGAACAGACCATCAAGCCCGGTCTCGAAGGCCGCGACCTGCTGGTGCAGAGCCGCACCGGATCGGGCAAGACCCTGGCCTATGGACTGCCCCTGCTGCAACGCCTGTCGGAGGACCGCCACACCCAGGCCCTGATCCTCGCGCCTACGCGGGAACTGGCCCAGCAGGTGGGCGCCGAGTTGCACACGCTCATGCCCAAGCTGCCCATCGCCAACCTCGTGGGTGGCGTGGCCTACCAGCCCCAGCTCAGGTCTCTGCAGATGGGCGCGCCCGTCGTGGTGGGCACGCCCGGCCGCGTGATGGATCACATGAATCGGTGCACCCTGGATCTCAGCCGTGTGACCATGATCGTCCTCGACGAGTGCGACGAGATGCTGAACATGGGCTTCCTCGAGGACGTGGAGACCATCCTTGCCAAGGTGCCCGCGGGCCCGCAGACCTACCTGTTCTCGGCCACCCTGCCTGCTCCCATCGCCAAGCTGGCCAAGCGGTTCCTCAAGGACCCCGTCCAGATCCAGCTGGCCGAGGCCGGTGAGCACGCTGTTCACGCCGACATCGCCCATACCCCCGTACTTGCACCCGACCACCAGCACGTGCGGGCCCTGGTGAACCTGCTGCTTCGCGATCAGCCCAGCTCGGCCCTGATCTTCACCAAGACCAAGGCCCAGACCGAGGAAGTCGCCGAAGAGTTGACGGTCTCCGGTCTGCCCGCGGCTTTCCTGCACGGAGATCTGGCCCAGGCCACGCGGACCCGCATCCTGGGCCAGTTCAAGGATGGCAAGCTGCGCTACCTGGTGGCCACGGACGTGGCTGCCCGCGGCTTGGATATCGAAGGCCTGCCCCTGGTGGTCCACATGGGCATTCCCACCCAGTTGGAGAGCTACATCCACCGCAGCGGCCGCACGGGCCGCGCCGGCGCCAAGGGCACCAGCNNCCAGATGCTGAAGGACGCCGATCCCGTGCGTCTCGTGGCCGGCCTGCTGGGCCTCGTGCAGGCCGACCAGGCCTCCGGTTTCGAGCTGCCCAACGAGCCCGAAAAGAAGGTCAAGTCCCGCTTCGATCTGGCGCGCGAGCGGAAGGAAGGCGGCTCCCGCCCCCAGCGCACCTACGCAGAACGCACGGCGGCCCGAGGCGAGGCGCCCAAGCCCGACACGTTTTCCAAGACCCGCCCCGATGGCACCTTCAAGCCCCGCCGCGACTTCGACGAGAAGCCCCGCCCCTACGTCAAGCCGAAGCCCAGCGCTGCCGCAACTCCCCCCCGAAAGACCTGGGAGGCCCAACCCGCCGCCAAAGATACCCCGCGCCCCTGGAAGGCAGCGCCCGCGAAGACGTGGAAGAAGAAATAGTCCTGTCCTTTCCCACCTCCAAAATGGGCGCCGTTCGGAGCCCATTTTGGAGGGAGTGAAAAACCTCAGAGCATCACCCGTTCGGATCCGTCGCATTCAGATCCACGGGCTTGGGTTCCTCTACCACCTTGGGCCGTCCCCACATGCGATTCTCGATGGGCTGGGACGGGGCCCTGTCCCGGGCCTCCTTCACCTTTTGAATGGCCTCGGCATCGCTGCCGGATTTGGGCACGCTGCCGGGCTTGAAGGCGAGGTGCAGCACGCGATCCGACGTGGCTGCGGTGGCCAGCAGGCCGGTGTAGCGGTCGATCTCGGCCCACTCCATGCCATCGGGCGCCTTGAACTCCTCCCGCTCGGTGGTGGGCAGGGCCACCTTCATGAAGTCGATCCAGATGGGCAGCGCCACCTTTGCCCCATCGGCACCCTTGAAGATGGTCTTCTTCTCGTCAAGACCCACCCACACGCCGCATACGACCCGCGTGGAGAAACCCAGGAACCAGGCGTCGGTGTGATCGTCGGTCGTTCCCGTCTTGCCCGCCACGGGCCATTGCAGTTCGGCCCCGGCGCGCGCGCCCGTGCCGCTGGTGGCCACGCCCTGGAGGCACTGGATGAGCTGGTAGGTACTCTGCGGATCCAGCACCTGCTCGGTGGCGGCTCCGCCGTGGGTTTCCAGCACCCGGCCATTGCGGTCCGTCACCTTCTTGATGAAAAAGGGCGGGGGTGCCTGGAGACCGCCATTGGCGATGGTGGCATAGCCCCTCACCATCTCCTTCAGCGTGAAATCGCCGGAACCCAGCGCCATGCTGGGATAGGGCGGGATGTTGCCCGTGATGCCGCACTTGTGGGCGAAGTCGATGACGTTCATGACGCCGGTTTCCTCGAGCGTGCGCACAGCAGGAACGTTGCGAGAGTCCCGCAGGGCCTCCCAGATGGGGATGGGGCCCCAGAAATCCCGCTCGTAGTTCTTGGGTTCGTAGGGCTTCACATTTGATCGCAACGGTCTGAAGTCCATGGTGCCGTCGGGGTGCGTGATGGTGAGGTAGTCCACGGTGTCGAGGAAGCGCGTGGGCACATCCTGGACCATGGTGGCGGGCGTCATCCCGGCCGTGAAGGCGGCGCCGTAGACGAAGGCCTTCATGGTGGAACCCACCTGGCGCTGGGCCTGGATGGCCCGGTCGAATTTGGAGCGGTTGAAGTCGTANNGGGCTCCTGGTCCAGTTCCAGGGTCATCGGCAGGCCGTCGTCCGTGGTCTTGATTTCGAATAGGGGCGCAGCGCCGCGCGGAAGCAGTTTCTGGACGTTCTTGCCGGCCCAGGCAAAGGCGCTTTCGGGCACATCCAACTCCACCTTGCCAATGCGCACCTGGGCCTTGCCGCCCCGCCACCCCAGGATCGCACCTCGCACGCTGTCGCCCGCCTCGAAGTAGCGGTTCCACCCGTTCAACTGGGTGGTCTCAGGATCGGAGACGAACTGCACGGCCTCCTTGCGGAAACCCCGGTGGCGATCCACGGCCTTCAGGCCGGCGCGCACCGCGTCATTGGCAGCTTCCTGCCAGTAGCTGTCCACGGTTGTGGTGACCTCCAGGCCCCCGTTCAGGACCTGTTCCCGGCCGTACTTCTCATAGAGGTATTTGCGCACCTCCTCCACCACGTAGGGCGCCACGGCCTCTTCGCGGGCATTCTCCCGGGCCAGGCGGATGGGCTTCTCAATGAGCTGGCTGGCCTCCGCCGCCTTGAGGTAGTCCACCTTCACCATGCGGATGAGNNGCCAGCAGCGCGCACTCCTCCACATTGAGCTGGGGGGCGCTCTTGCCGAAGTAGAACTCGGCGGCGGCCTCGATGCCGTAGCGTCCGCCGCCAAAGTAGACCTCGTTGGCGTACATCTCCATGATCTGCTTCTTGGAGTAGGCCTTCTCCAGCTTGCGGGCGAGGATGATCTCCTTCAGCTTGCGGTCCAGCCGCTTCTGCCGCTTGGCCGTGACAGTGCGAATGAGCTGCATGGTGAGCGTGGACGCCCCTTCCCGCCGCCGGCCGAAGCTGGTGACGAAGTTCCAACCGGAGCGGGCGATGCCCCAGGCCGACACCCCGCCGTGCTCCCAGAAATCCGTGTCCTCCGTGGCCACCAGCGCATTGACGAAGGCCTTGGGGATATCGCCATAGGGGATCACCACCCGGTGCTCCTCCGCGAAGATGCCGATGACGTTCCCGTTTTGATCCAGCACCTTGGTGATGGTCTTCGGCACCCGCAGCGCGAACAGGGTGAGGAAGCTGTCCGCGTCCCGGGACAGCACGGACCAGGACACCGCGAGGGTGCCGGCCCCCAGGGCCGCCAGGGCCACGAAGGCCCAGAAGAAGCGCCGGATCCAACGTCGGGCGGGCGAGGAGGAGGAAGCCAGCTTGGAAACCATGGGGTCCAGGATAGCGGCAGGAGCCGGCCCGGGCATTCGAATGCCCTGCGTTCCAATTACCTGGACAGCCTTATACAGTGATGTCATGTCCCAGCAACTGATCCTCGTCGCCAAGGTCAAATCGCCGCACCTGGTGTCCACCCTCCGGGAGGTCATGCCGGGGCTCCTGGACCAGGGCTGGGCCGTCACGGGCGAGCCCGGGCTCGAGGAGGCCTGGCTTCAGGCCGGCCTCGATCGGGTCCAATTGGAGATCGACCTGAATCTGGGCACCTCCAGGGAGCCTGCGGACCTCTGCCTGGTGCTGGGGGGCGACGGGACCCTGCTCTATGCGGCCCGCCGGGTGGGCCTGCGCGGCACGCCGATCCTGGGGATCAACCTGGGTTCCCTGGGATTCCTCACGGCCCATCCCGTATCCGGCGCCCGCGAGGCGATCGAGGCCTTCCTCGCCGGGTCGCTCCTCACGGACGTGCGCACCATGCTGGAGGTGGAACTCTGGCGCCAGGGCTTCCTGCTGACCCGGCAGGCTGTGCTGAATGACGCGGTCGTCGCCAAGGGTGCCCTCGCCCGCATCATGGACATGCGGCTCCGGGTCGGCGATCAGGATGCGGGCCCCATGAAGGCGGACGGCCTCATCGTGGCCACGCCCACGGGATCCACGGCCTACTCGCTGTCCGCCGGCGGCCCGATCCTGCACCCCAGCCTGGAGGCTTTCGTCATCGCCCCCATCTGCCCGCACACGTTGACGCTGCGTCCCTCGGTGGTGCCCGCCGACCGCCCCATCACCATCACCGTGGTGGACGCCGAGGACGCCCACCTCACGCTGGACGGCCAGGTGGGCCATCGGGTGTTGCCCGGAGACGAGGTAAAGCTGTACCAGGCCCGGACCCGGATCACTCTGCTGCAGCAGCCGGGCCTGGATTTCTTCTCCCTGCTCCAGCAGAAGCTGCACTGGGGGGACCGGTAGACCTGCACAGCCTGCACAGACCGCCGACCCCGGAGCCCCTTACCACCCTATTGGTCGGCGGTGGTCTGCGTCATTCCCCGCTTGTGATCCCAGGCACAGGAGGGCAGATCGACACTTCAGAGCAGGTTAGGACGTGCGTCTATGCCAGGAGGCCCCATGGCCGTCAAAGAACGACCGAAACCATTTCTGCT
>PMJK01000020.1 GCA_003158505.1 Holophagaceae bacterium
CCGCCCCACCACGACATCTACTCCATCGAGGACCTGGCCCAGCTCATCCACGACCTGAAGAACGCCAATCCGGGCGCGCGGATCAGCGTGAAGCTCGTCTCGGAAAGCGGCGTGGGGACCATCGCTGCCGGGGTCGCCAAGGCCCATGCGGACGTCATCCTCATCAGCGGCTTCGATGGCGGCACGGGCGCGGCTCCCCTCACCAGCATCCGCCACACCGGGGCTCCCTGGGAGCTGGGCCTGGCCGAAGCGCAGCAGGTCCTGGTGATGAACAACCTCCGTAGCCGTGTGGTGCTGGAGACGGACGGTCAACTGAAGTCCGGCCGTGACGTGGTCGTGGCCGCTCTGCTGGGAGCCGAGGAATTCGGCTTCGCCACCGCCCCGCTCCTGGCCCTGGGCTGCGTGATGATGCGGGCCTGCCACAAGAACACCTGTCCCGTGGGTGTGGCCACCCAGGATCCGGAACTGCGGAAGCGCTTCAACGGGGATCCACAGCATGTGGTGAACTTCATGCGCTTCATCGCCATGGAAGTCCGGGAATTGATGGCCCAGATGGGCTACCGCCAGTTCTACAAGATGGTGGGCCGCAGTGAGCACCTGGAGATGCGCCGTGGCATCGACCACTGGAAGGCCAGGACGCTTGATTTCTCGCGGATGCTCTGGAAACCCACCGTGTCCAAGGACGTCAAGCGGACCTTCCGCATGAGTCAGGAGCACGGCCTCGAGAAAGCCCTCGACGCCACCACGCTCATTCCCCTCTGTCGGCCAGCCATCGAGGCCCGGACGCCGGTGTCGGCCACCCTGCCCATCTCCAACGTCAACCGGACCGTAGGCACCATGCTGGGCAGCGAGATCACCCGCCGCTGGGGCGCCGAGGGCCTGCCGGAGGACACCATCCGGCTGCGTTTCCAGGGTTCCGCAGGCCAGAGCTTCGGCGCCTTCATTCCCAAGGGGCTCACCCTGTCCCTGGAGGGAGACGCCAACGACTACCTGGGCAAGGGCCTTTCTGGCGGGCGGATCGTGGTCTTCCCGCCCAGCACGGCCACCTTCGTGCCTGAGGAGAATGTCGTCATCGGCAACGTGGCCTGCTACGGCGCCACCGCGGGTGAGACCTTCATCCGTGGGCTGGCAGGCGAACGGTTCTGCGTCCGGAATTCCGGCGCGACCGCCGTGGTGGAAGGCATCGGAGACCATGGCTGCGAGTACATGACCGGAGGTGAGGTCGTGATCCTCGGCAGGGCTGGCCGCAATTTCGGAGCCGGCATGTCGGGCGGAATTGCCTGGGTCCTGGACGAGAGCGGGGACTTCCCCTTCCGGTCCAACCGGGATCTGGTGGGCATGGGCCCGGTCGAAGATCCCCTGGAGGCGGAGCACCTGAAGGACCTCATCACCCGTCACGCCACCGCCACGCATAGCCGAAGGGCCGCCTCGATCCTCCGGGACTGGGACACCTGGCTGCCCCGCTTTGTCCGGGTCATGCCCCATGACTACGAGCGAGTGCTTGAAAGCCAGGCCCGGATGCGGGAGAAGGGTCTGCCAGAGGAAGAGGCCGTGCTTGCGGCCTTCGAAGAGAACGCGCGGAGCCTCGCCCGCGCCGATGGGAACTAGGAACTGACATGGGGAAAACCACCGGCTTCATCGACTACGCGCGCGAACTGCCCGAGGACCGGGCGCCCCTGGAACGGGTGCTGGACTGGAACGAGTCCCATCCACGGGTGCCTGACGAGCTGCTTCAGCGCCAGGGCGCCCGCTGCATGGACTGCGGCACGCCCTACTGCCACACCGGCAAGCTCATGGGCGGCATGGCCTCGGGCTGCCCGCTGAACAACCTCATCCCAGACTGGAATGATCTGGTCTACCGCGGCCAGTGGCAGCGGGCGCTCCGCCGCCTGCTCCGCACCAACAACTTCCCGGAGTTCACGGGTCGGGTCTGTCCGGCCCCCTGTGAAGGCTCCTGCACCGTGGGTCTAAACGGCGATCCCGTCACCATCAAGGCCATCGAGGTCTCCATCATCGACAAGGCCTTCGAGGAGGGTTGGATCGGGCCAGAGATCCCCCAGGTTCTTACCGGGAAGACCGTGGCCATCGTGGGTTCTGGCCCCGCAGGCCTGGCCTGCGCCGCCCAGCTCAATCGCGCCGGCCATACCGTCACGGTGTTCGAGCGCGCGGACCGGGTGGGTGGGCTGCTGATGTACGGCATCCCCAACATGAAGCTAGACAAGCGCTTAGTGGACCGCCGGGTGGGACTCATGGCCCGGAACGGGGTCCGCTTCGTCACCGGTGTGGAGATCGGCAGGGACATCTCCTCCGACAGCCTGTTGCAGGACTATCACGCCACGGTCTTCTGTTGCGGCTCCACCCAACCCCGGGATCTCGACGTGGAAGGCCGCCAGCTCGAGGGCGTCCATCAGGCCATGGACTTTCTCACGCTGAACACCAAGAGCTTGCTGGATAGCGCTCACGCGGATGGCGCCTACATCTCCGCCAAGGGGAAGAACGTGGTGGTCATCGGCGGCGGCGACACCGGAACGGACTGCGTGGGCACCGCCCTGAGGCATGGGGCACGCTCCGTCACCCAATTGGAGATCATGGCCCAGCCTCCGGAACGGCGGGCGCCGGACAACCCATGGCCCCAGTGGCCCAAGGTGAGCTCCATGGACTATGGCCAGCAGGAGGCCGCGGCCCTGCAGGGCGCCGACCCCCGCATCTACGGCACCCACACCCTGCGATTCACCGGAGAGGCCGGGGCCGTGAAGGAAGTCCACACCGTTGGCCTGAATTGGTCCCGCACTACCGAGGGACGGATGCAGAATGAAGAGATCCCCAACAGTGAACGCGTGATTCCCGCAGACCTCGTTCTGCTCGCCATGGGTTTCCTCGGCCCCGAACGGAAGGGCCCCATCACCGAGCTGGGTCTCAAACTGGATGGGCGCGGCAATGTGGTGGCCGACGGCCAGCGCATGACCAGCATCCCCGGCGTCTTCGCCGCAGGAGACATGGTCCGCGGCCAGTCGCTGGTGGTCTGGGCCATCCACGAAGGGCGCAACACCGCCCGCAGCGTGGACCGCTACCTCATGTATGGCAAGACCTACCTGCTGTAGGCTGGAGACCCATGCCTGCGGTCCCATGTCCAGCCAAGCTCAACCGCTTTCTCGCCGTGCTCGGGCGGCGGGCCGATGGTTTCCATGAACTGGAACTCGTCACCACCGTGCTGGAAGACGTCCCCGATCTGATGGACCGTCTCGAAGGAGAGCCCGCTGCAGAATTGTCCCTCACCATCACTGGCCCCATGAGCGCGGGCCTGGCGGCGGGCGAGACCAACCTGGTGATCAAGGCCTGGCGCCTGCTTGAAGAGGCGGCCGGACGCTCTCTGCCTGCCGCCCTCCGCTTGGAGAAGCGCATTCCTCACGGCGCCGGGCTTGGCGGTGGCAGCAGCGACGCGGCGGCGGCATTGAAACTGGGCAACACCCTCTTCAGGCTTGGACTCGAGGACAGCGTCCTGCTCGGATTGGCCATGCGCCTGGGCAGTGATGTGCCGCTGTTCCTGCTGGGCGGAACCGTGCTGGGCCTGGGTCGCGGTGAACGGGTCTTCCCCCTCCGGCCTGTGCCCCTGGAACCCATCCTCCTCGTACATGCCCACCTGCATGTCAGCACGCCCAGCGTGTACCGGGCCCTGCAGGACGTAGGCTATCCCTTTCCAGAGCCGCTGGTCTCCCAGCAGCCAGGCATGGCGCCGCCTTGGCGCAATGATCTGACGGGCGCGGCCCTGTGGGTATGCCCGCCCCTGGCCGAGGTGCGTGATGCCCTGCGCGACACCGGCGGCGAGCCCCTGCTCTGCGGTTCGGGCGGTTGCTGGGCGGCACGGTACGCCTCAGACCAGGCCCGGGATGTCGCCGCCGAACGGATTTCCAGCCATCCCGGTGGGTGGCGCCTCTGGCGCCTCTGAACCGCAAATCCACCCGAGTCCCTGACGACAGCTCGCTCCGGTGGAGGTAGGATGGCCGGATTACCAATCTGGATGGAAGCACTTCTCCACCATTCCAAGCGGCACCGCCTGGCCCGGATCCTGCAGCGGGCCGGGGCTTGGCTGCGGCTCCTCCGCCTGCAGTTCTATCCCATGGCCTGGGTGGCCTACACGATCGGCGCCCTGGCGGCCCGGCGCCAGGTCGGGGCTTTCTCTCCGCGCATCTACTGGCTCGGCTATCTCTGCCTGTTCCTGACGGAGGCACTGACCGTCATCAGCAACGAGTGGTTCGATCAGGACACGGACCGACTGAACCGGAATGCCGGGCCCTTCAACGGCGGATCCCGGGTCCTGGTGGGGGCGGACCTGGATCCGGACAGCGTCCGGTGGGCGACGCTGGGGCTGGCCCTGCTGCTGGGTCTGGGCCTCGCGGCCCTGGCGGCGGTCCTGCCCCCTCCCGCCGGACCAGGCCTCTGGGGCATGATCGCCCTCTGCCTGATCGCCCTGAGCTACACCATCCCTCCGCTGAAATTCATCTACCGAGGCCTGGGAGAACTCGACGTGGCCTTCACCCATAGCATCGGGGTCATCCTCTGCGGCTACCTGCTCCAATCAGGGAACTGGCGGGATCCCTACCCCTGGCTCATCGGGATGCCTCTCTTCCTCGCCACCCTGGCGGCCATCACCCTGTCGGCCCTTCCGGACCAGGTCGCCGACACCGCCGTGTCCAAGCGGACATGGGCAGTCCTCCTGGGCCGCGGAGGCGCCAGCTGGGCGGCTTTCGGCTTCACGGCAGCCGCGGCCATCTGCGGTGTGGCCTGGCAGTGGCGCAGACTCTACGGGGGGCTGAGCGGGCTCGCCATCTGGCTGGCCGTCACCCACGGCCTCCTCCTGGCCGGAGCCATTCTCCGGTATCTGCATCAGGGGGCTCCCTGCGAGCGCATCAACGGAATCATGGCTCTGGCCCTCACCTACCTCCTGTGGTTCGGACTCATTCCCCTGGCCTTCCTCTGGTGAGCCCGCTGTCCCCACAGAGATCAAACCCGGGCATGATGGTCGTTCCAGAGGTATCCATGTCCACGCCCGCCCTGCGCATCCGCGGTCTCCGCAAAGCTTTCCCCAAGGTCATCGCCGTGGACGGTGTGGACCTGGAGGTGGCCCGGGGCGAGGTCTTCGGTCTGCTGGGTCCCAATGGTGCCGGCAAAACCACCACCCTGGAAATCATCGAGGGTCTGACCGAGGCCGATTCCGGCGAAATCGAGATCCTCGGCCTGACCTGGGAGAACCACGGCCAGGAGATCCGGTCCCGCATCGGCGTGCAACTGCAGAGCACCAGTCTCTTCAACAAGATCACCCCGCGGGAGGCCCTGGACCTCTATGGCAGCTACTATCCGAAGCGCCGGAACACCTCGGAGCTGCTGGCCCTGGTCCAGCTGGAGGAAAAGGCCGACGCCTACCACATCACCCTCAGCGGTGGACAGCAGCAGCGGCTGGCCCTGGCCCTGGCGCTGGTGAACGATCCCGAGATGGTATTCCTGGACGAACCCACCACCGGGCTCGATCCCCAGGCCCGCCGCAGCCTCTGGGACGTGGTGCGCCGCATGAAGGGTGAGGGCCGGACCGTGGTGCTGACCACGCACTACATGGACGAGGCCGAGGCCCTCTGCGATCGGCTGGCCATCATGGACCGCGGGCAGGTCATCGCCACCGGCACGCCGGCCTCGCTCATCTCGGACCTGGCCATGCCCAGCGTGGTGGAGCTCACCTTCGAGAGCACAGCGCCAGATCCCTCGGCCTTTGCCGCGCGGCTGGGCCAGGCCGTGGAACCCCGCGCGGACCTCTGGGAGATCCGCACGCCTGATCCCAAGGCCCTGCTGCCCAGGCTGCTGGAATCCGCCGAGGCCGACTCCATCCCTTTCCAGCAGGTCCACATCCGCCGCGCCACGCTGGAGGATGTGTTCCTGCAGCGCACGGGCCGCAGCCTGAGGGAGTAGCCATGATGCTCTGGAGACAGTTCGCCATGGAGTGGCGGCTCTACAGCCGCGACCGGGTGGCCATGTTCTGGACCTTCGCTTTCCCCGTGCTCCTGTTGCTGGGATTCGGGACGATCTTCAGGGATGGCGGAAGCCCCAAGCTCTCCGTCGTCAAGGTGCAGGCCCCTGCCCCGTCCCCCCGGGACGCGGCGTTCGATCAGGCCCTGACCGAGCTCCAACTCAAGGTCCAATCCCTTCCAAAGGTCGAGGCTGAAGCCCGCTGGTCCCGGGGGGAGACGGCCGCCCAACTCGAATCGGACGGCGAGGGATACCGCCTGCGCCTGAACAGCTACCTCATGGCCCAGGCTGGAGCCACGGCGGGGCTGGTGAACCAGGCCTGGCTGGTGGCCCAGGCACGCATGAGCGGCTCACCTGAGCCCCAACGGATCCCAGTCCAGGTGGAAAGTCCCGGCCACAAGCGAGCCACCAACTACGCATCCTTCGTGCTGCCAGGCCTGCTGGGCCTGAACCTCGTCAGCATGGGCCTCTTCAGCGTGGGCATGGTGAACGTGTCCTACCGGGAAAAGGGCAAATTCCGGCGCCTGGCCGTGACGCCCCTGCCCAAGTGGGTCTTCCTCCTGGGACAGGTCCTGCACCGGCTCACCGTGACGGTGGTCCAGGCGGCGATCCTGCTGCTGGTGGGGCGCCTAATCTTCGGCATCCAGAACCAGGGGTCCTTCCTAAACCTGCTGCTCATCATGACCCTGGGCACGGCCTGCTTCATGGCCTTCGGCTTCGCCCTGAGCGGCTTCGCAGAAACCTCCGAAGGCTACGCCGCGATCTCGAACCTGGTGTTCTTCCCTCTCATGATGCTCAGCGGCGTCTACTTCACGCTGGACGCCGCGCCGGCCTGGCTCCAGCACACGGTGGCCCTGATGCCCCTGGCGCCCTTCATCCGGGCCTTGCGGGCGGTGTTCAATGACGGCGCCAGCCTGGCGGGCCACGGCCTGGGCCTGATGATCGTCGGGGCTTGGGCTCTGGCGGCCTTCATCCTGGCGGTCCGGCGCTTCCGGTGGGCCTGAACAACGACAGTTCTATGCACCTGCCCTTTCCTGGCCGATGCTTACAGCATCATGGACCACCCACCAGAAAAGGAGTTACGGAGGACGCTCGACGCCTTCCAGCTGCGGGCCGAGGCTCTGCAGGTGCGTCTGGATGGAGTCCAGGGAATTCTCGACGCCATCGCCGAGGCCATTTACATCCAGGATGCCGAGGGGCATTTCCTGGATGTCAACGAGGGCGCCGCACGAATGTACGGCTACCCGCGGGACTTCTTTTTCGGCAAGACGTCGGAAGTCCTTTCAGCCCCTGGGCGCAATGATCTGGAAGCGGTGGCCCGGGCCTTCAACCAGGTCTTCCAGGGGGAGCCGCAGCAGTTCGAGTTCTGGGGACGCAAGGCGGACGGTGCCACCTTCCCCATGGATCTCCGCCTCTACCCTGGCACCTATCTGGGGCAGAAGGTGGTCATTGCCATTGCTCAGGACAGCTCTGGGCGGAAATGGGCTGAGCAGATCCGGGACGCCGCTTATCGGATCTCCGAGGCCGCTCTGGGCGCTCGGGACTTGCAGGCTCTGTACCGATCCGTCCATGAGATCCTGCGCACCCTGCTGCCGGCCGAGAATTGCTACATCGCCCTGCATGACGCAAGAACAAACACCCTCAGCTGGCCCTATTGGGTGGATCAGATGGATGAGGTTCCTGCCTCCCGGCCCTTTGGCCGGGGATTAACTGAGTTCGTCATCCGAACGGGCCGACCACAATTGTTCGAAGGAAGTCGGCTGGCGGCTCTCGCCGAGGCAGGCGAGGCCAAGGGCATCGGTGCCGAGTCCATGGCCTGGATTGGGGTTCCCCTGCAAAATGATCGGCGCGTCTTTGGCGCTCTCGTCATCCAGAGCTATGAAGGAGGGTATCGCTATCGACCTGAGGATCTTGAGATCCTCTCCTTCGTCTCGGCCCAGGTTGCGATGGCCATCGACCGGAAGGCCGCAGAGGCCTCTCTCCGCTTCAGCGAGGACAAGTTCTCCCGCGCCTTCCACGCCAGCCCCGATGCCATCAACCTCACGCGGCTGGACGATGGTACCTACCTCGATGTCAGCGAAGGATTCGAGAAACTCACTGGCTGGACCAGGGCCGAATCCATCGGCAGGACCACCCTTGGCATGAACATCTGGGTCAATCCCGCAGACCGCCACAGGATCGTCGACCTGATCCGGGAACACGGGGAGTACACGGGCCTGGAGATCCCCTTCCGCAGGAAGGACGGCACCACCCTGACCGGTTTGATGTCAGGAAAGATCATGGAGGTGGGCGGCGTCCCCTGTCTGCTCTCCGTCACCCGGGATATCAGCGACCGCAAAGCGGCCGAATCGGCCCTGCGCGCGACGGAACAGCGCCTGCGGACCGTCATGGCCAATTCCCAGGCGGTGATCTTCCAGCTGGATCCGGAAGGACGGTTCATGCTGTCCGAAGGCCTGGGGCTGGGCCCGCTGGGCCTCGCCCCAGGCCAGGTGGTGGGGCTGAACGCGCTGGATATGTATCGGGACGATCCAGAGGTCACGGACCAGATCCGCCAGGCCCTGAAGGGTGAAGCCTCCCGCAGGATCACCAAGGCCGCCGGTCGACTCTTCGACAACCTCCTGACCCCCGTGGTCGACGCGCATGGGCGGCTGGAGAGCGTCATCGGCATCGCCACAGACGTGACTGAACGCCAGCAGATGGAGGAAGATCTCCGGGCGGAACGTGGGCTCTTCGTGGGGGGGCCGGTGATGGTGCTGCGCTGGCGGGCCATTCCCCCCCATTGGCTGGTGGATTATGTCAGCGCAAACGTCCGCACCATCCTGGGCTACGCCCCGGAAGATCTGACCTCCGGGCGGATCCTATTCGATTCGCTGGTCCATCCCGAGGACCGAGAGCGCGTCCATCAGGAGGCGAACCAACTGAAGAGCAGGGGCATCCTGCTCTACGAGCAGGAATACCGGATAAGGATGGCCTCAGGGGAGTACCGCTGGTTCCATGATTTCACGGCCCCTGCCACCGCCGACGCAGATCCCCCCTACTACCTGGGCTACATGCTGGACATCACCGATCGCAGGCAGGCCGAGGACGCCCTCCGCCAGGCCCAGAAGCTGGAAAGCCTGGGCATCCTCGCCGGCGGCATCGCCCACGACTTCAACAATCTGCTCACGGTGGTGCTGGGCAACCTGAACCTGGCCCAGATGCACCTCCAGGAGAACCCCAAGGCCCAATCCTATCTCTCCAACATGGAGGCAGCGGTACTGAGGGCCACAGAGCTCACCAAGCAGATGCTGGCCTACTCCGGACGGGGACATTTCCTGGTGAAACCTCAGGATCTCAACGCGGTGGTGCGTGAGGTTACTCACCTGCTCGAAGTGTCCATATCCAAAAAGATCCAGCTCAAGTTCAACCTGGAACCGGGCCTCCCGGCCCTCCTGGCGGATGCCGCGCAGATCCAGCAGGTGGTCATGAACCTGGTCACCAACGCATCCGATGCCATCGGAGATCAGGAGGGGATCATCCACATTTCTACCTCCACGGAGAATCTCAGTGACCGTGAACTCCAGTCGGCCTATCGGGGTGAGTCACTGAAGCCCGGTCCCTTCATCCTGCTGGAGGTGGCAGACACCGGCATGGGCATGCCCCCCGACGTGATGGCGCGGATCTTCGATCCATTCTTCACCACCAAAACGACCGGGCGCGGTCTGGGTCTTTCCGCCATGCTGGGCATCCTCCGGGGCCATGGGGCTGGACTGCGGATCGCCAGCACCATGGGGTGCGGCAGCGCTTTCCGCATCTGCTTCCCAGCCTCCGACCAGGAGGCCTTCGAGCTAGAACCCGTCACCGAAGCGGCCGCTTCGGGCCCGCTTATTGGAAGGGTCCTGCTGGTGGACGATGAGGACCTCGTCCTCCAGATCATTGGATCCGCCCTCCAGGCCCTCGGGCTGGAAGTCCTGACGGCAAGGGATGGATTGGAGGCTTTGGAACGGTTCAGGCAGGCCCAGCCGCGACCCGACCTGGTGCTCATGGATCTCACCATGCCCCGCATGGATGGGCGGGAGGCCTTCCAAGCCATGCACGCCCTTGATCCATCCGTCCCCATCGTGCTGAGCAGTGGATACGCGGAACAGGACTCCGTCCAGACCCTGTCCGGACAGATCCCGACAGGGTTCATTCAGAAGCCCTATCAGATCAAGGAACTCCGCCAACTGCTCCAGCGAGTGCTGGGCAGCTAGAGACAGCAACGGGCTACACTGGGGGCCTGGAGAGCCCTATGCAGTCTTCCAAACGAGCCCGGACGGCCATCTTCTTCACGGTCTTCGTCGACCTTCTGGGCTTCGGCATTGTCATCCCCATCCTGCCCCTCTATGCCGAGGCCATCGCCAACCATCCGAGCGCATGGATGGCGGGCGTGAACCACTTCCTCGGGCTCGGTGGCGCAGGTACCCAGCCCGGGGCCTTCTGGGCTGGCGTGGTCTTCCTCAGCTTCAGCCTCATGCAGTTCATCGCCTCGCCCATCCTGGGCCGGGTTTCGGATCTCATCGGCCGCAAGCCCGTGCTTTGGATCAGCCTCATCGGCTCGGCCGTCGGCTACCTGATGCTCGCCCTCACCAGCCGCTTCGAGTGGATGCTCGCCGCCCGGATTCTGGACGGGATCACCGGCGGCAACATCTCCGTGGCGCAGGCGGCCATGGCGGACAGCTCGGAACCAGAGGAACGCTCCAAGGCCATGGGCATGATCGGGGCCGCCTTCGGCCTGGGCTTCGTACTGGGCCCGGCCATGGCGGGCGTCCTCAGCGGCAGCAGCTTCGGCCACCACCTGCTGGCGACCCGGGGCTGGCACCTGCCCTTTTTCGTGGCAGCCGGTCTATCGCTACTGGCCTCGATGATGGTCCTGTTCTGGCTGCCCGAGACCCTCACGGACGAGGTGAGGGCCAGGGCCCGTTCCCACGAAAGCCGGGGCCACGCGGTGGTCAGGGCCATGAAGCGCGCCGGCATGCCCCAGATCCTGGGCGTGTCCCTGCTCTCCATGGCCGGCTTCGCCATGATGGAGGGAACTTTTGCCCTGCTGGTTCAGGAGCGCTTCGGTTTCCACCAGCGCGAAGTAGGATTCCTTTTCGCGGGCATCGGGGTGCTGCTGGTGATCTACCAGGGAGGTCTGGTACGCGTGGTCGCCAAGCGCATACCTGAGCGCCTGGCCCTCATCACCGGCCTCGTGCTCATGGCCTTGGCACTGCCCCTGATGCCGAAGGCAACTTGGATGTGGCCCTTCCTCCTCCTCCTGATCCCGCTCTCCTGGGGCAGCGGCATGGGCAGCACCGCCGGCACGGCCCTGGCTAGCCAGCTGACACCGCCCGAGGAACAGGGTGGCCTCTTCGGCGTGATCAACGCCATGACAGGCGTGGGACGCATCATCGGCCCTGCGGTGGGAACCTTCGCCTTGGCCCGATGGGGCGGCCAGACCACCTACAACATCGCCGGTCTGACCCTGGGCCTGGCCCTGGTGCTGGCCCTGACGATCTCCCCGAAAGCGGTTCGATGATCTGTCTCGATGGATGTTCCCTCACGGCACCTCTGCTCGTGCGCATTGCCCGTGGGGAAGGGGTCACCCTGGACGAGGGCGCCCTGGCCCTCGTGGCCGAGAACCGGGCCGTGGTGGACCGCATCGTGACCGAAGGCCGCACGGTCTATGGCATCAACACCGGATTCGGCCAGTTTGCCACCATCGTCATCCCCCCGGACCAGCTCCAACTGCTCCAGCTCAATCTCATCCGCAGCCATTCCGCCGGAGTGGGCGACCCCCTGCCGAAGGACCAGACGCGGGCCCTCATGGCCGCCCGCATCAACTGTCTCCTGAAGGCGCACAGCGGCATCCGGCCCGAACCCATCCAGCTGCTGGCGGATTGCCTGAACCAGGACGTATTGCCCGTGGTGCCGTGCCAGGGCAGCGTGGGCGCCAGCGGGGATCTTGCGCCCCTGGCCCACATGGCACTGTTGCTCGTGGGCGAAGGACTCGCCTGGTCGTGCGACGAGCCCATCCCGGGCAGCCAGGCGCTGGCGGAAGCCGGCCTTTCGCCGGTGACCCTTCAGGCCAAAGAGGGTCTGGCCCTCATCAACGGCACCCAGCTCATCACCGCCCTCGGCAACCTGGCCCTAGAGAAGTTCGACCGGCTGGCGAACCTGGCGGACGAGATCGCCGGACTCAGCCTGGAGGCCCTGCGCGGCACCCGCACGGCCTTCGATCCGCGCATCCACGCCGCCAGGCCCCATCCCGGCCAGATCCTCGTCGCGGACCACATGCGCCGGCTCCTCGGCCCATCCAGCGCCATCTCCGACAGTCACCGCGACTGCCACCGGGTCCAGGACGCCTATAGCCTGCGCTGCATCCCCCAGGTGCACGGGGTGACCCGGGACGCCCTCCACTTCGCCGGCGCGATCCTGGAGCGAGAACTCAACAGCGCCACGGATAATCCGATGATCTTCACAGGCACTCAGGAGTCCCGTTCCGGTGGCAACTTCCACGGCCAGTACCCCGCCTTTGCCTGCGATGTGCTCGCCATCGCGGCGGCCGACCTGGCCAGCATCTCCGAGCGGCGGCAGGAGCGCCTGGTGAATCCAGCCTACTCGGATCTGCCGGCCTTCCTCACCCAGAACGGCGGCCTCGAATCCGGCTTCATGATGGCCCACGTCACCTCGGCGGCCCTAGTCAGCGAGATGAAGGGCCTAGCCCATCCAGCCTGCGTGGACAGCATCCCCACCAGCGCGGGCAAGGAAGATCACGTGAGCATGGGCCCCATCGCGGCGCGCAAGCTCCTCCGCGCCGTGGATGCCCTGGAACAGGTGCTGGCCATCGAGGCCCGCATGGCCCTCGAAGGCCTCCGCATCATCGGGCTGGCCCCTGCCGTCGGGCTCCAACCGCTGATGAATCGCCTTTCAGAGGCTTGCGCGCCGTGGGTCGACCGCGCCATGTTTGAGGAGATCCACGCCACTCTTCAAGCCCTCCGTGCCCATGAAGAAGCCCTTCCATGACCCAACCCACCCCCTGGCGGACCACCTGCGAACAGGCGCTGCGGCGCTTCTCGGACGCGGATGCGATCCGGTTCTGGGGTATCGGCCATGAGGTGGACGGCACCTACCAGCCCATCTTCAACTACCGCTTCGAGCATACCTATGCCGCCGTGCTGCTGGCCCGTTGGCTGGCGCCCGCGACCGGGGCGGATCTGGAGGTGCTGGAGTGCGCCGCCTGGCTGCATGACGTGGCCAAGCGCCTGAAGGATCCCCATACGAAGGACATGCACGCCCTGGAGGCCTCCGCCCAGGTGGAAGAGATTCTTGCCGGCACGGACTTCCCGCCGGTCAAGATCCCCGCGGTCCGTCACGCCATCGAACACCACGTGGGTCTGAAACTCGCCAAGAGGCTTGAACCCCTCGAGACGGCCTGCCTCTGGGACTGCGACAAGCTCAGCAAGATCGGCGCGGCCAGCCTCATCCACTTCAGTTGCATCAGCGGCGCCTTTCAGCCCATCACCACTGGGGATATCCTCCACCGGGGTGAGGCCTGGCTGGATCTGGCCCGCAGCATCACCGCCTGCTTCAACACTGAACCGGCCCGGGAGGAAGGCCGGCGACGGCTCGCCTTCATCGAAGCCCACTATGCCCAGCTGCGCCGGGAATGGTCGGATCCCATGGAAGTGACCCCGCCATGACCGACTTCCTGCCGCTGGCCCAGAGCCTGACTGTGGCCCTCAAAGCGCTGCAGATGTACACCGGTGCGCACCCGCGCAGCCAGGAATCCGCTGCGGCGGCCCATGCGAAACTCGATCGCTGGCTGGCGGAACAGGAGCGCCTCCAGTTCGTCATATCGGGACCCAAGGCTTTCGTGGACGGCCAGGTGCAGGATCCGAAGAATCCGCACATGACGTCTCTGGTACGACTCATCTCCGAACGCGGAATCGGCGGGTTCATCTTCGAGCGGGGAGTGACCGTTGAGGAACTCCTGGCGTTCCTCCATGGCTTCACCCTCAAGCCCGCGAGATTGGAGGAGCAGGGTGGCTTCGAGGCCCTGCTCAAGGCCTCGGGCGTGACCCACATCAGGGTCTCGCAAACGCGGTACCAGGAAGTCCTCGAAGGGGAGGAGACCGGAGGCGGGGACAAGGCCCCTGCCTTTTCTCCGGCTCCCCCTGCCCCGGCACCGGCTGCGAAGAACCCCGTCAAATCCATGCAGGAAGCCCTGATGGCTGCCATCGCCCAGGGATCCTCCCCCCGAATCACCGGGGGCTCCTCCATCGGAAGCAGTGGCATCGCGGCCGGAGCCTCCATCAGCGGGTCCAGCGGAGGTTACGAGGGTGGATCCCCGGGAGGCATGTTCGAGGATGGTGGCCTCGAGGAGTCCGGTCTCGGCCCCTCGGATCTCAGCGGTCTCGGCAGCCTGGCCGAGGAACTCGGGATCGGAGAGGGCATGCCGACCTCAGGCCAGCTCGGCACCCTCCGTGAGGCGCTGATGGGCCTCGCGCCCGAAGCCCAGCTGGGTCTTCTCGCCAGCCTCGACACCCTTCCGGCAGACCCGTCTGGACTGGCCCTGGGCATGAAGGCCCTGGCAGGCGAGATCCTGGCCGTTGCCACCAGCGCACTCCTGGCCCGGGGGGCTACCTGGTCCCAGCTGAGGGGCCCGATCCAGGACCTCCTCCGCCCCCTGCCGGACCGGGACCTCATGCTGCGCGCCCTGTCGGCGCACCTGCATGTGACGGGTCAGGACGCCTCCCAGGTCGCCGCTATCATGCGCCATCTGGAATGGGAAGAGCTGAGCCTGGAAGCCAAGCTGCTCAAGGTCCTTGAAGGGGGCCACCTGTTCGAGCTGAGCCTGGAGCAGCGCTTGGCCTTCCTGCGCGAACTGTTGGACCTCCGGCGTTTCGATGAATTCATCAAGATTCAGGAAGTCCTCCTCGACACCCTCCGCGGGGATCTGTCCGACCTGCGTCTCAGGGCCATCCAGACCCTGGCAGGGCTCTCCCGGTGGGCCCAGGATCCCGGCTTGCCGCCCGGCAGCGAGGGCCCCTTGTCCGAGGCGCTCCGGGCCCACTTCGCGTGGGAGCCGGATCCCCCGATCCACCGCTGGACCACTGAAGCCCTGGAAACGATCCTGGCGGCCATGATCCACCGGGGAGAATTCGGATCGGTGATTGCGGACCTGCAGGAACTCGAGAACCTCTGCACCTTCCTGGAAGAGCAGCAGCCCTGGCGCACCGATGCGCTGGCCCGCCTCAACTCAGCCCTCCAGCGGCCGCAGTTCCTCGATCTGGCCATCACCCAGATCTTCGCCATGAAACGGGACCAGATGATCCAGGAGGTGCATCCCTACCTGGAGTTATTGGGGGATCCCATGATCAGGAGGCTGGTGGACCGCCTCGGAGAGGAGACGGATCGCACCCGGCGCGGACGTCTGGTCGAGGTGGTCCGGAGCGTGGGGTCCATCTCGGTGCCCGCCCTCATCGACGCCCTGGCCTCGCCGGCCTGGTTCCTGGTGCGGAACGCCCTGACCCTTCTGTCCGACATTGGAGACACCGGCTGCATCCCGTCCATCCTACCCTTGCTTCGCCACCCAGAGCCCCGGGTTCGCCGCACGGCCGTACGCGCGCTCTGGAAGCTGGGCGGACTTGTGGCCGAGCCCCACCTGCTGGCCCAGATGAAGGAAACGGACGCGGAGACCCTGCAGGAGATCCTCTTCGCCCTCGGACAGCTGCGCTCCGAGGGCAGCCTGCCCCAGATCACCGCCCTGGCCCAGGATAAGCGGGTGCTGGAGCGGCTCCGGATCCAGGCCCTGGATACCCTCGGACACATCGCTTCCGCCAAAGCCATGCCCGTCCTCCTCGAATGCATGCGGCGGAAGGGGTTCTTCAACGCCGGGGAACCACCCGCCATCCGCATGGCGGCGGCCAAGGCACTGGCGGCCCTCGGAACACCCGAAGCCACTGCCGCGCTCCAGAGGGCGGCGGATGCCGAACCGAAGGGCGAGGAGCGCGAGACCCTGCGCCGCCTCCTGGAGAGGTCGGAGGTGCCATGACCGAGGTGCAGGCCCACCCGGATCCGCGCCAGCTGCTGGAGGCCTTTGAAGCCTTCACGGCGGCCTCTGAACACCTCCAGACACGCTACGAAGCCCTCCAGTCCCAGCTGGGCCAACTCCAGGGTGAACTCCAGACCGTGATCGAGGCCGTCCCCTTCGCGATCTGGGTCCTGGCCGAGGATGGTTCCTTACGGTTCACCAACCGACCTCAGGGACTCGAAGGCCGCTTCCTGCAGGATCCGGCACCTTGGGAAAACGGCAGCCCCGGCGGGCAGCGCCGGGTCCAGACCGCCGAGGGCCGGGAGCTGATCTTCGAAGAAGAGCGGCGCTCCGCGCCCCATGGCGGCACCATCGTCACCCTCCGGGATGTCACGGAGGCCGTGCTGCGAGCCCAGCAGGCCACCCGGGAGGACCGTCTGGCCGCCATGGGCCGCATGGCCGCGGAATTGGCCCACGAGATCCGAAACCCCCTGGGGAGCCTGGCCCTCTTCTCCGGCATGCTCGTGGAGGATCTCGCGGACCAGGCGGGTCCCCTTGAGCTCGCCCGCAAGATGCAGGAAGGGGTGGGCCGGCTGAACAACCTGGTGGGCAACACCCTCGCCTTCAGCCGGGATCTCCATCCCAAGACCGATACCATCCCATTGCGGGACTTCTGGGAAGAAGTGCTCAGGGGAATGACTTTGACGGAATCCGTTCCCTGGAAGAACCAAATCCCCGCAAAGGCCACCTGGCAGGGCGATCCCAACCTGCTGCGCCAGGTCGCCCAGAACCTGCTTCAGAACGCCATCCGCGCCCTGGAGAATACGGAAAAGCCTCGCATCGTCCTGGCGGCCGTCGAAGAAAAAATGGATGGGCAACTCTGTTGGCACGTCACCTTATCCGACAATGGCTGTGGCATTCCTGCCGAAACGCTATCGAAGGTATTCGATCCCTTCTTCAGCACCTTCGGAGGAGGCACGGGCCTGGGGCTCGCCGTCTGCCACCGGATCATCGTGGCCCATGGCGGCCTGCTTTTCATCGAAAGCCAGTCGGGTCGTGGAACTACCGTCCACCTGAGGCTACCGGCCGCCTAAGAGCTCATAACAAAACCCCACGCCGCCGCGCGAGGGTCGCCGGGCGAGCGAGGCGAGGAACGCGAGTCAAAGCGTAGCGGGTACTACGCGCGACGAGCGTGACGCTGCATCGCGACGCCCGCCGGCCCTCGCCCAGAGGGATGAAACCAGGCGGGCGCCCCGCGGCGTCAGNNGGCCCTTCCTTGCGGTGCATCCCGCCTGGCTTCATCGCGGCCTCGTCGGGTTTTGATATGAGCTCTAAGTCGCGTGACCCCATTCATGGAACATGCGAAACTCGAGCCCTTCATGGAGCGGCCATGTCCTTTCTTCACCTTCACCCCGGAAAACAGGCGCCTGAGATTGTCAACGCCATCATCGAAATCCCAACGGGATCTCGCATCAAGTACGAAATCGACCACCACACCGGTCTGGTCCATGTCGACCGGGTGTTGTTTTCGCCGTTCCACTACCCCGCCGAGTACGGCTTCATTCCCGGCACCCTGGCCGAGGACGGCGATCCGGCGGACATCCTCGTGCTCATCAACGGTTCGACCTACCCCGGCGTGGTGATCCGCGCGCGACCCATCGCCCTGCTTCGGATGACGGACGACAACGGACCTGATGCCAAGATCCTCGCCGTGGCCACGGACGATCCTACCTATGCCCACGTGACCTCCCGAAGCGACCTTCCCCCGCACTTTCTGCTCGAAGTGGAACACTTCTTCCTCACCTACAAGGACCTGGAGCGCAAGACGGTCTCCAGCGATGGCTGGGGGGGCAAGGACGAGGCCCATGCCTTCGTCCGGGCCTCCATTGGGGCCTACGCCAAGCAATCGAAGAAAAAGAAATAGGCGTGGTGGTGGCACAGGAGGCTGCCCCTGGGCTCGTCTGCTTCGACCTGGATGGGACCCTCGTGGATCCCCTGCCTGGCGTCCAGCACTGCCTGGCGAAGACCTGCGAGGCGTTCGGCCTGGCCATGCCGGAGGAGACCACCATCCGCGACTGGATCGGCTTCGGCATGCGCGAGTCTCTGGCCACTTTGAAGGGCCTTGAGGATTCAGCCCGTCTCGACGCGGCGATCGATTTCTATTGGGAACGCTACCGCGAGGAGGGCGTCTTCGAGCATGAGTTGTACCCCGGCATCTTCCACCTCCTTCACCGGTTGAAGCGTCAGGGCCACCGCATCTATATCGTGTCCGCCAAACCCGGCCTCTTTGCCCGTCGTATCGCCTACCAGTTCGACCTGAACCTCATCTTCGACGACATCTTCGGAAGCACGCTCAAGGGTCGCTGGCAGCCCAAAACCGAGGTGCTGGCCGGCCTGGCGCAGCAGGGCACCATTTGGCCCGGCGGCGTGTTCATCGGCGACCGGGGCGTGGACATGGCCGCCGCACGGGACCACGACCTGGAACCGGTGGGGGTGACCTGGGGTTACGGCAGCCGGGAGGAACTGACCGCCGCCGGCGCGAAGCACCTTTTCGATTCGGTGCCCGAACTCGATGACTGGCTCAGGATCCGTTTCCCACAGCCGGAACGGTTTGACGCCTTCAACCGTTCGGAGTAGACCAGCGGGTGCCTGCGGGGACCCTGGGATGGAAGATGTCAGGCGGCAGGGTAACGGGTGCCTTCGGATCCAGCAGTTCCAGTTTCTGCCTCGCCCCGGTGGGATCCGTCCACTCCAGAGTATGCAGCAGGCCCTTTCGGCCGGTGGCCTTCAAATCCGGCAGCCCCGCCTCCCTGGGACTGAGTTTCACCGTCTCCCCTCCGAAGACATCGATCCGATACAAGCGCTCAAGACGGGCTGGATCGAGCAGAATGCCCAGCAGGGGGAAATCGCGCACGGCCCGAGCCAGTTCCATCCGCTGGGCCGTGCGGGTATCCGGGTCGTACTGGACCAGCGTCCGTCCATCACAGGTGACGGTCAGTCCTCCTTCGTACGTCACCTTCAGGTGCCCACCCCTGGCCAAAGCCAGATGGCCTTGTCTGGACAGCTTCCCGAACACCAGGCTGTCGCTTTCCTGGCGGAATCGGCTTTCCATGGCGGGCATCCTGGTGAAGGCAGTCCACCACCCGGGCATCGCGGCGAAGGCAGGAACAGCGGCGGCCCAGAACAGGAGGGAGAGGCGCACCTCAGCTCCGCTTCAACTCGACGCTGAGCTTGGACATGCTGCCCTTTCCGGGCAGGGAATGGTGAACCGTCCCCTCCGCGACAACCTGACCCTGGCTCCGCAGCTGGACCACCACCTCGATCTCATGACCATCCACGTCAGGAGGCACATCCATGCGCAGCACGGCCGGCAGGCCGGAACGCCCCGCCTGAGTCAATTCCCCCATCAACGAATTGATGGAAACTCGGTGGTCGACGGCCTTAGGTTTGGTAGTGAGCCGCTTGGTGTCCATCTTCAGCGAGGCCAGGGCCGCCAGAGGATCCGCCCTGGGCGTCCGCTTCGATGGACGAGGAACCTGTTCAACTGCTGCAGCAGTGGGGACCGATTCTGTATCCGAGACAGGCACAGGCACCGGTGAGGCTATAGGGGGCTCACCTTCCAGTTCAGCCTCTCGCTTTAAAATAGCCTCGAGGGGGACCTGGGCAGGCTCTGCCTGGATTTCCGCAACCGGTTCTGGGACTCCCCTGGATGGGGCGAGCCGGGGTTCCGCCGCGGGGTCTGTCATCAATGGTGGGACAGCTTCGGCCGAGGCTTTAATGGGTTCAACCTCAAAGGCTCGGTCAAATCCACTCATCGCCGATACCACCAGGTCCACGGTCTCCGGTTCCGCGGGTGGAAGCACGGGTTCGCTCTCCAGCAACACGGCAATATCGTCTTCCACGGCCTCGGGGGGCTCGGGAAGCACCGGGGCTTCGATGAAGAGCCCGGAATCATCGTCGTCATCGGTGATGGGCGTGGATCCCACCGTCAGGTCCGGGGCGGTCGTCCCCTCCATGTCCAGGAGGTCCGTGACGGAGGGGAGGTCGGACAGGGTGAGGGCTTCGACTTCCGGCGGGGGTGGCTTCGGCAGGGGAGGAGGCTCCGGCACAGGGGCGGCCACCCCGTGGGTCTCACCCAGCACATGGATCTTGATGTGGGAAAGGGCCAGCTTGGTGATGCCCCGCAGGGTCTCGAACACGCCTGACCCATCCGAGGCGACGGATTGGAAACTGGGGGTACCTTTCGGATTGAAGGCCGCCTCCAGCACGTCCACGGGCACCACGTTCCGGAGATCCCGCTTGTTCCACTGGAAGACCGTGGGGATGTCATCCAGGTTCAGCCCCAGTTCACGAAGGTTCTCCTCGAGGTTCTGGTAGCTCTCCTTGCAGGCATCCAGCATGGGCGTCTGGCTGTCCACCACGAAGACGATTCCGTCCACACCCTTGAGGACGAGCTTGCGGGTGCTGTTGTAGAACACCTGGCCTGGCACGGTATAGAGCTGGAGCTTGGTCTTGAAACCGCTGACCATGCCCACGTCCATGGGCAGCAGATCAAAGAAGAGAGTGCGATCCGTCTCCGTGTTGAGGCTGACCATCTCGCCCCGGGCCTTCTGGCTCGTCTTGCCATAGATGGTGTTGAGATTGCTGGTTTTCCCGCACAGGCCAGGCCCGTAGTAGACGATTTTCACCGTCATCTGCCGTGTGGCGTGATTGAAGAACACCATTCCCAAACCTCGTGTCAATTCACGAAGTCTAGCCCGGAAACCGCCCCGGGCTCAATGCAAATGCCGATGTTTCCTAGGACATCCCCTTCAGGAGGGCGAGCACCTGCTGGGTGTGATCCTTTGGGACAACCTCGGTAATCACCTTGCGCACGATGCCCTGGCGGTCGATGAGGAAGGTGACCCGACTGGCGTACCCCAGGACCGGGATCTTCTTCACTCCGAAGGCCTCGATGATGCGATGGTCCGGATCCGCGAGGATGCTGAAGGGCAGGTGGTACTTCTCCGCGAAGGCCCGGTGGCTCTGGCTGGTGTCCGCGCTCACGCCGAGGATCACGGCGCCCGCCGCCTGGATGGCCGCGAAGCCATCCCGCAGGCTGCAGGCCTCGGCCGTACAGCCGGGCGTATCGTCCTTGGGATAGAAATAGAGCACGACCGCCGCCTTGCCTTGGAAATCCGACAGGCGCACCAGAGCGCCGTTCTGGTCCTGTGCCTCGAAGGCCGGAGCCTTCGTGCCTTCGGCCACTTCCGCCGCCGAAGCCAGCCCAAGCATCGCCATGATTCCCATTCCGACCCTCCATCTCCGATCCATGTCAGCCTCCGGGAGGGGGATTGTGGCACCATCCAAGGGTCTCTAGGAGGCGAAAACTTGGACAAACCGGTTCGCATCGCCATCATCCCCGGCGACGGGGTGGGCGGTGAGGTCATGGCCGAAGCCCTTCCCTGCCTGGATTGGGCAAGAGCCGGGGGCCGTGACATCCAGACCCTAAGCCTCCCCTACGGAGCCGGTCACTATCTGGCCACCGGGGAAACCCTTCCCGAGGCCGCCTTTGCCGATCTCCGGGATGGTTGTGACGCCATTCTTTTCGGCGCCGTGGGGGACCCTCGCATCCCAGATGGCCGTCACGCAGAGGAGATCCTACTCCAGCTGCGGCAGGGTCTGGAACTGACCGTGAACTTTAGGCCCTGCCACTCCCCACTGCCTGGTCACGCCCCAGATCTCGACATCGAGGTGTTTCGCGAAAACACAGAAGGCCCCTATTGCCTTCAGGGCTCGACCGAGCCCGGAAGGGCCGTCGATCTCGCCATTCACACGGAACCCGCCGTCCGGCGTCTGCTGCTGGCCGCCTTCAAACGCGCCGCGACCCGGAAGCGCCCTCTCACTCTGGCTCACAAGGCGAACGTGTTGAAACACGGGCATGGATTGTGGGTGCGCGTGTTCGAGGAACTGCGTCGAGATCACCCGGAAGTGGCCTCCCAAGGCATGCACGCGGACGCCCTGCTCTGCGCCCTAGTGCAAAACCCGACGGCCTTTGGCGTGATCGCAGCCGACAACTACCTGGGCGATCTCATCAGCGACCTGTGCGCAGCCTATATCGGCGGCATGGGGGTGGCGCCTTCCATCAGCTGGGCGCCCCATCGGCCCTTCCGATGCTCGGCGCTGGCTGAGCCTGTCCATGGCTCCGCGCCGGATATTGCCGGGAAGGGCTGGGCCAATCCCGTAGGCATGATTCTCAGTACTGCCTTGCTCTTCCGCTATCTGGGCTGGGAAGTCGAGGCCATCGCACTGGAAGGCGCCGTATCTGCTGCTCTGGAGTCGGGGGCGAAGACTCGTGACCTGGAAGGCACCCTAAGCACCGCTGCCATGGGCAAGGCCATTCGAGACCGATTGCTCTAACCGACATCCAGCCGCCCATGGGAAAGACCTTTAATAAGCGGAGGTATGCGGAGGAGCGGAGGAAAGCGGAGAACAAAAAGGCCCTTTCTCCGCTTTCCTCGGCAACTCAGCTATCCTCCGCTTACATCAGAATTTCACTTAATGTGGCACCCAAGCTGACCTTCAGCAGCTGCGCATGACCCCGACCAGGAGGCCCTGGATGTCGATGCGCTGGGGGGCGTAACAGCGGGGCTGAAGCTCGGAGTTATGGGGGATGAGCCACACCCCCTTCGCATCCCGCCGGAATTCCTTGAGCGTGACCTCCTCCCGATCGATAAGGGCCACCACACGATCGCCATTCCGGTACTCGCCCTTGCGCTGCAGCACGACCAGGTCCCCGTCGAGAATGGCGTCATCGATCATCGAATCGCCGCGGACCCGCAGCACGAACAGCTCGTCCCGCTGCCGGTGGATGCTGTTGGGCACCTCGATGGGCAGGGCCCGGCTTTCAGGCAGGATCGGTGAACCCGCGGCCACGTCCCCGCAAAAGGGGAAGATGCGCACGATGGGTGTCACTTCCGCGCGGGAATCACTCCTGCCAGGCCGGGAAGGTGTGGTTTCGTCATCGGCACTGGTCGCCACGACCAGGTTGTTGCCCTTCCCGTGGCTGCGGACCAGGAATCCCTTGTCCATGAGGTGCTGGACATGTTTGTGGATGGTGGACACGGCGCTGGATCCCACGCCCTTGGCAATTTCGGCCAAGGTGGGGCTGCGCCCCTCGCTCTGCACGAAGGCGCGAATGAACTTCAGCACGGCCTGCTGGCGTTTGGTGAGATCGCTGGTTTTCATGTGCTTCAAGGTAAGAGCCGAGGTCCAAGTCGTCAATCCCTTTTTTTTCGCTTAATTTCAGACACCCCAGTGAATCCTCATACAGACCCGTGATAGAACCTATCCGCCACATCTGGCATACTGATAGACGGCCTTGAGGGTCAAGTATTTACGCCCTATTCGTCTTCTTTATGCCCTCTTCGGCACCCGCCTCCCGATACGAAAGGAGTACCCATGACTGCCAGTCTTGCCACCCCTGCCCCCGCCGTAGGAGCGAAAACCAGGATCAATGATTTTTCCATTCAGGTGGCCACGGTCAACGGATCGGGTTCGCAAACGGCGAATACGGTGCTTCTGCGTGCCATTTTTCAAATGGGCGTTCTCGTCAGCGGCAAGAACCTCTTCCCCTCGAACATCGCGGGCCTTCCCACCTGGTTCACCATCCGCGCCAGTGCCAAGGGCTACGTGGCCCGCAAAGCCAGCAACGAAATGCTGATCCTGATGAATCCCGAGACGGCCAAGGAGGACATCGCGAAAGCCGACGAAGGTGCCCTGGTGATCTATGACGAGCCCCTGCAGCTGGACAAGCTGCGCCATGACCTCGCCCACTTCCCCGTTCCCTTCCAGAAGCTCGTGACGGCCTCCTGTCCCGAGCCCAAGCTCCACAAGCTGGTCAAGAACATGATCTACGTGGGCGTGGCTTCCCGCCTGCTCGGCGTCGACATGGAGGAGGTCAAGAAAGCCATCGCCAAGCAGCTGAAAGGTAAAACCAAGGCCATCGAGATGAACCAGAATGCCGCCGCGGCAGGCTATGACTGGGCTATGGAAAACCTGCCCGACCAGGACCACGTCAGGGTCGTACGGGACAACAAGACCCAGGGGCTGATCATCGTGGATGGCAATGAGGCCAGCGCCCTGGGCGCCCTCTTTGCCGGCGTCACCGTGGTGGGCTGGTACCCCATCACACCGGCCTCCAGCCTGGTTGAGACCTTTATCGAGTACGCCGAGGAGTACCGCAAAGATCCGAAGACTGGCAAGTCCACCGTCGCCATCGTCCAGATGGAAGACGAGCTTGCCTCCGCCGGGGTGGTGCTCTCCGCCGGGTGGGCCGGCGCCCGTTCCATGACTTCCACCGCAGGGCCGGGCATTTCGCTGATGAGCGAGTTCATTGGCCTGGGCTACTACGTGGAAGCTCCTGGCGTGTTCTTCAATGTGGGCCGCACGGGCCCCAGCACCGGCCTGCCCACTCGCACTCAGCAATCGGATGTGGAGCTCTGTGCCAAGGCCAGCCACGGCGATACCCAGCACATCAACCTTTTCCCGGGAAACATGGAAGAATGCTTCCAGTTCGCCTACGATGCCTTCGACTTGGCCGAGTGGTTCCAGACGCCCATCTTCGTCGTCACCGACCTGGACCTCGGCATGCAGAACTGGTCCTCCAAACCCTTCACCTATCCCGCCAAGCCCTACAATCGGGGCAAGGTCCTCAACGAGCAGCAGCTGGCCGAGGCCAAGGACTGGGGCCGCTACNNAGGACGTGGACGGCGATGGCATCTGCTATCGCTCCCTGCCCGGCACCCCGGGCGGCAAGGGCTCCTATTTCACCCGCGGCTCGGGCCACAATGCCTACGCGCAGTACTCCGAAAAGCCCGAGGACTACGTCGAGGTGGTGGATCGCCTCAAACGGAAATACGAGACCGCCAAGACCCATGTGCCCAAGCCCGTGTTCCGCAACCTGGGGTCCGACAAGGGCGTCCTCGCCTTCGGGTCCAGCGATCCCGCAGTCATCGAAGCCCAGGACATCCTTGCAGAAGGCGGACTCAAAACCGACTATCTGCGCCTGCGCGCCCTGCCCTTCACCGCCGAGGTGGACGCCTACGTGAGCGAGAAGAAAGTGGTCTACGTGGTCGAACAGAACCGCGATGGCCAGCTGGCCAATCTCTTCCGCGAGGCCTATCCAGCGTTTGCCACCAAGTTCAAGAGTGTTCTCCACTACGACGGCCTCGCCATCGACGCCAAGTGCATCGTCGATCAGATCACCGCCTTCGAGCAGAAGTAAGAGGAGCCGCCGACCATGACCACCGCCACTGCTACCGCTCCCACCAACAAGCTCGGCTTCACCAAGCAGGACTACGTGGGCTCCAAGTCCACCCTGTGCGCCGGCTGCGGCCATGACGCCATCACGGCGCAGATCATCAGCGCCGCCTTCGAGTCAAACATCGAAGGCCACCGCGTCACCAAGTACTCCGGTATCGGGTGCTCCTCCAAGACTCCCGCCTATTTCATCAACCAGGGTTGGGGGTTCAACAGCGTGCACGGACGCATGCCCTCCATCGCCACCGGGGCCTCCCTCGCCAACCGGACCCTCATCAACATCGGGGTCTCCGGGGACGGCGACTCCATGTCCATCGGCATGGGCCAGTTCGTCCACGCGGTTCGGCGCAACATTCCGATGATCTACCTCATCGAGGACAACGGGGTCTACGGCCTCACCAAGGGCCAGTTCTCCGCCACCGCCGACAAGGGCTCCCACCTGAAATCCGGTGCCGTGAACGACTTCCCACCCATTGACCCCTGCACCTTGGCCATCGAGTTGGGCTGCGGCTTCGTGGCCCGCAGCTTTTCCGGCAATCCCAAGCAGCTGAACGCCCTCCTCAAGGCGGCCTTTGCCTATGAAGGCACCGTCGTGCTCGACATCATCAGCCCCTGCGTCACCTTCAATAACCACGATTCCTCGACCCGCTCCTACAAGCACGTCAAGGACCATGACTTCCCTCTGCACGACCTGGGTTTCATCCAATACTCCGAGATCGAGGAGGTCGAAATCCCTGCCGGTCATACGGAGATCGTGACCTTCCCCGATGGTTCGAAGGTGGCCATCAAGGCCGCTCATGAAGACTACGATCCCACTGACCGCTTCGGTGCCATGAAGGCCATCCATGAGTCCATGGCCAAGGGCGAGTTCCTCACGGGACTGCTCTACATCAACCCCACGCAGCCCCCCCTGCCCCAGGTGCTGAACCTCGTGGACGAGCCCCTGGCCACTCTGGACGAGGCCCTGCTCAAGCCCAGCCCTGCCGTTCTCGACGACATCATGCAAAGTCTCATGTAGGTTGTCATTCCTGCGCAAAGGGCCGCCCGGATGGGCGGCCCTTTGCGCTAGGCTCCGCCATTGACGCAAACCACCAGCCCGCTAGACTGGATGTTCGTGGGCCTGTAGCTCAGCTGGGAGAGCGCTGCGTTCGCAATGCAGAGGTCGTCAGTTCGATCCTGATCAGGTCCACCAAAAGTCCTTAGAGAAATCTAGGGACTGCTTGTTTTTTATCGATCAGTGGATTCTCAAAAATGGCTCCGTCAGCAACAGGACAGCAACGGTGGTGTGTATTTGAAGTAATACAAATATGTTATATTATTTTTAATTGGTAATACTCAATTTACACTCGCTTTGAATGCGAGCTTTTCATCACTTTCAATGCAGAGCTATGGGACCTAGCCTTCGGCTGGTAGATCTGTCACAGGCCATGCTCTGCCGCCCTAGCAGCTTTGTTAGACCTATTGATCTCCCTTGATTTGGGGGGGTTTTGTACCCATGCGATCCAGCGGACTGGCTACACCGTGCCCTCCTCGGTTGAGCACGTGCGTATAAATCATCGTAGTCTCCACATCCTTGTGGCCGAGCAACTCCTGGATGGTGCGGATGTCATAGCCACTGCTTAGCAGGTGCGTCGCAAAGGAGTGGCGCAGGACATGGGGTGACACAGGCTTGGCAATATCAGCCCGGGACGCGGCCTCTCGAATGGCCCATTGAACGCTCTCTGGGTAGATGAAGTGACGACGAATCGTCCCTCCATCGGGATCGGGCGAGCGTAGGCGCGAAGGGAAAACCCATTGCCAATGCCATTTCTTGCCAAGGCCCCGGGATTTCACCCCTAAGGCATTCGGAGTCCAGACCTCCCCGAACCCTTCCTCAAGGTCTTGTGTATGAAGCGCACGTACCTTGAGCAGATGATCCTGAAGGGGCCCTACCAAGGATTCTGGAAGCATGGTCACGCGGTCCTTCGAGCCCTTGCCTTCTCTGACGATGATCTCTCTGCGTTCGAAGTCGATGTCCTTGACTCGCAGCCGGAGGCCCTCCTTCAGCCGCATGCCAGTTCCGTAGAGGAGCCGGGCGAAGAGGCCCATGGTGCCGGTCATCTGATCCAGTAGCCTGGCAACCTCTGTGGGGGAAAGGACCACGGGCAGGCGGGGGGTCTTCTTGGCCTGCACCACGTGATCGAGCCATGGCAGTTCCGTCCCAAGGACCACCTTGTAGAGGAAGAGCAGTGCGGCTTTGGCCTGATTCTGAGTGGAGGGCGCAACTTTGGCCTTCGTGGCCAAGTGGGATAGGTAGGCTTCAACCTCAGTGGCGCCCATTTCACGCGGATGCCTCTTGCCATGGAAGAGGATGTAGCCTCGTATCCACTTTGTGTAGACCGCGTCCGTGGCAGGACTCAGGTGGCGAACACGGATGGCTGCGTGAACTTGTTCAAGCAGACGGGGAGGGGAGGTGGGACCTGAATCCATAAAAGCCTCGAACGGAAAAGCTTCACCGGGGGTTCAGTAGGTCCAGGACCCCGGATACGCAAGGTTGGGGAGCCAAGAATGGTGAATATTTGGCGAATGTCAACAGACTCGGAGGTCATTAGATGTTAAACGTGGATCAAGTCGCTCCTGGCAGGGCTAAGAAATGGAGTTCACCCTTGAGGGGAAATTTTCGTAAGTCATGAAAGAATTAGGGGGCAAACCAAAGGACAGTAAATTTCCGCTGGATGGCCTCTAATCCGACAACCATTACGTTTGGATAATTAAAATCTCAAAAAGGATGAATCAACATGTCACCAGATACGTTGTCGCCATTACCTTGTTCTACGGCAATTACACAAACGTCTTTGTCGCAGAATCCATAGTTAGGCCTTGCCCACTGCATACCGCATGAGGTTCTATCAATGCGACACGCCCTAGTTTCCATCGTGGTCTTCTGCTTTTTCGCATGTTCGGCAATTTGTTGGGCTGCCCCAGTCAAAGATACTCTCCTTGAGCGCCTAGTTGGCAATTGGGTGCTTCGGGGTACGATCGCCGGAAAGCAAACTACACATGACGTTGTAACTGAGTGGTTCTTGGATCACCAGTATCTTCGTATCCATGAGACATCCCGCGAGAAGAACGACAAAGGGCAAGCCCAGTACGAAGCAGTTGTACTCATTGGCTGGGATGAAGCGGCCTCGGAATATCAATGTCTTTGGCTAGACTCCACGGGAGGAGGAGGCCTTACGGCTCAAGGAATCGCACAAGGCAAGCGAAGTGGCGATGCAATCCCCTTCCTTTTCCGAGAGCGAGACGGGAGCATCTCATTCAACAACACCTTTTCATATGACAAGGTCAACGATTCTTGGTCTTGGCAAATGGATAACGTGCAAAACGGGAAAGCCGTTCCTTTCGGTCGTGTAAAATTAACAAGACAATAGCCAGCACTCCTGTGCCCGTACAGCAAGGCCTAACCCTCCGCTCAACTCGGACCCCGCCCGCACTGTCTTCCGTTCATTCTCTTCTTCTCGCTTCCTCGGCNNTGGGACTGGTATTTCAATCTCCCTATGGCTGCCGAAAAGGTTGAGAAGGTTGGAAAGAAGAAGGCCCGGGTTTTTTACTTTTCCTGGGGCATTCTGATGTTGATTCTCGCAATCGGACTAGGACTGGTCTGGAACACAGGTCGCGCTCATCGAAATGTTGCAAACCAGTCGTCACACGCGGTCGGCCTAACCCTCCGCTCAACTC